>CP043652.1:3062817-3369099 GCA_014218215.1 Geodermatophilaceae bacterium NBWT11 | reverse complement strand
GCCGGACCCCCGTCGGTCTCTCAGCGCCGGCCGTACGTCCGGACGTCGACGGCCACCGTCACCGGCACCCGCTCGGGCAGCCGGGACACCGCCTCCGCCAGCTCGGGCACCGACAGGTGCCGGGCGTGCGGCCCCATCCCCACCAGTGTCGCCACCGCCGCGCGGTCGAGGACCAGGACGTCCTCCCGCCGTCGCTCCGACAGCGGGACGAGGTGTGGCTCCAGCGAGTCGGCCAGCCGGGTCGTCTTGTCCGGGTCGACCGACAGCAGGCCCAGCGGGCCGACCAGCTCCCCCAGGTGCGCCGCCGCCGGGGTGACCACCACCAGCTGTCCGTGCGGGGTCAGCACCCGCGCCGTCTCGGCCCCGTTGCGCGGGGCGAAGACCACCAGCACGCGGTCCACCGACGCCGATCCCACCGGCAGCCTCGACCAGCTGTCGGCCACGACCGCCATCGCGCGGGGGTGCGACCGGGCCGCACGCCGGGCCGCGTACCGGGAGGCGTCCAGGACGACCCCCACCGCCCCGGGTGCCCGGTCGAGCACCCCGGCCAGGTGCTGGCCGGTGCCGCCACCCAGGTCCAGCACGGTCTCCGGCTCGCCGGCGTCGAGCACGGCGTCGGCCAGGGCCTCGGTCACGCCGGCGTAGTGCCCCGCCCCCAGGAAGGCGGCACGGTCGGCCACCATCGCCGCGGAGTCGCCGTCGTGCCTCGCCCCGCCGGGCGGCAGGAGGGTCACGTGCCCCTGCTTCGCCCGGTCGAAGGAGTGCCCGCTCGCACAGACCAGGGCGCCGCCCACCTCGGTCAGGCCCGCGGCACACACCGGGCAGGCCAACAGCGCGACCGCGCGCGCCGGCAGGGACGGGCTCACGTGCGCGGCGGCAGCCGGTGCAGGACGACGTCGGACAGCCGCCCGTCCTCCGCGGTCGCGGTCAGGTAGGTGCAGGCCGGTTGTCGGCGGCGGTCGGTGGGCGAGCCGGGGTTGAGCAGCCGCAGGCCGGTCGCGGTCGTGGTGTCCCACGGGATGTGGCTGTGCCCGAACACCAGCACGTCGACGTCGGGGTACAGCGCCGAGCAGCGCTCCTCGCGCCCGGCGGCGTCCCCGGTCTCGTGCACCACGGCGAACCGGACGCCGCCGAGCTCCACCCGGGCCACCTCGGGCAGCCGGGTGCGCAGCTCCCCGTGGTCGTTGTTGCCGTGCACGCCGACCAGGCGCCGCGAGCGCGCCGTCAGCTCGTCGAGCAGGGCCACGTCGACCCAGTCCCCGGCGTGCAGGACGACGTCTGCGGCCTCGATCGCGGCCCAGACGGGCGCAGGCAGGTCGCGGGCCCGACGGGGCAGGTGCGTGTCGGCCACGACGGCGAGCTGGACGGGCACGCACACATCGTTGCAGGGCGCTACGTTCGCGCTGTCGGCCACCGTCGTCCGCTCCCCCGCACCATCCCCCGACACCGAGGACCGACCGTGACCGCAGCCGCACCCACCCACGCGGAGCCCTACCCGAGGCGGTGGCTGGCTCTGGCCGTCATCGCCGTCACCGTCCTGATGATCGTGCTCGACGCGACCATCGTGAACATCGCGCTGCCCGCCGTCTCGGTGGACCTCGACGTCAGCGAGGCCAACCAGCAGTGGATCGTCACCGCCTACACGCTCACCTTCGGCGGGTTCCTGCTGCTCGGCGGTCGGATCGCCGACTTCTGGGGCCGCAAGCGCACCTACCTGGTCGGTGCCGTCGGCTTCGCGCTGGCCTCCGCGCTGGGCGGTCTGGCCCAGAACGAGGCCATGCTGTTCGCCGCCCGCGCCCTGCAGGGGACCTTCGGCGCGCTGCTCGGCCCGGCGTCCCTGGCGCTGATCACGGTGCTGTTCACCGACGCCACCGAGCGGTCCAAGGCCTTCGCGGTCTACGGCGCCATCGCCGGTGGTGGTTCCGCGGTCGGCCTGCTGCTGGGCGGGGTGCTCACCGAGTACGCCGACTGGCGCTGGTGCTTCTGGGTCAACGTGCCGATCGCCGTCCTGGCCGTCGTGTTCGCCTGGCGGATCGTGCCGGAGAGCCGCGCGTCGGGTGAGACGTCCTACGACGTCCCCGGGGCGGTGCTGGTGACCCTGGGTCTGGCCTCGCTGGTCTACGGCTTCACCAAGGTCGCCGAGGCCGCGCAGGCCGACGGCGGCGGCAGCCCCTGGGGCGACGGGACGGCGCTGACCTTCATCCTGATCGGGGTCGCGCTGCTGGTGGTGTTCGTGGTCGTCGAGTTCCGGGTGCGCAACCCGCTGCTGCCGATGCGGCTGGTCCTGGACCGCAACCGCGGTGGTGCCTACCTGACCGCCACGCTGGTCGGGGCCGGGCTGATCGGCTCGTTCTTCTTCCTCAGCCTCTACTTCCAGCAGGTGCTCGGCTACACGCCGGTGACGGCGGGCTTCGCCTCGCTGCCGGTGACCGTCGGCGTCCTCATCGCCGCGGGCTCGGCCAGCCAGCTGGTGCCCCGCATCGGGCCCAAGCCGCTGATGGTCGCCGGTGGGCTCTTCGCGGCGGTGGGGCTCTTCACGCTGTCCTTCCTGGGCCTGGACACCCCGTTCTGGCAGGTGGCCCTGCCCGGGCAGGTGCTGCTCGGCCTCGGACTGGGCTTCACCTTCGTGCCGCTGTCCAACCTGGCGCTGGTCGGCGTCGGGGAGCACGACGCGGGCGCGGCCAGCGCGGTGCTGCAGGCGGTGCAGCAGGTCGGTGCCTCGATCGGCACCGCCCTGCTGGCGACCTTCTCGGTCACCGCGATCACCAACGCCCTGCAGGACCGCCCGCCGACGCCGGAGGACCCGACGGCCGCCCTCGTCGCCCAGATCGACGGCTACACCACCGCCTTCACCTGGGGTGCGGGCTTCCTGCTGGTCGCCGCGGTCGCCTCGGCCGTGCTCATCAAGGCCAGCAAGGACGACCTGCCCAGCGAGATGGCCGTGCACGCGGGCTGACCGTGGCCACCCGCACCGGCCTCAGCTGGTGCGGGTGGAGGCCATCGCCCTGAGCCGGGCGTTGTAGGCGTCGAGCTCGGCGTCCCCGACCCGGTCGATGGTGCGGTCCCGGGTCTTGTTCTTCCGGCTCTCGGAGTTGGCCCACTGGAAGAACACGACGGCCAGCACGAGCACGGTCGGCAGCTCGCCGAAGGACCAGGCGATGGACCCGGCGGTGGTCTGGTCGGCCAGCGGGTCCACGCCCCAGCTCTCGGGCGGGTTGGCGAAGGTCTGCACGACCAGCGAGCTGCTCATCATGATCGCGACGCCGAAGAACGCGTGGAACGGCATCGGCAGCAGCAGCTCGAGCATCCGGCCGGCGTGGCCGACGGTGCGCGGCCAGGGGTCGGCCCCCAGGATCGGCCCGAAGAACAGCAGCCCGGTCACGGTGAAGTGGGCGAGCATGAACTGGTGGCCCAGCGGGTCGGCCATCAGGTCGTCGAAGACCGGCGTGAAGTAGACGCCGTAGAGGCTGAGGATGAACAGCGGGATGGTGAACCCGGGGTGCGACAGGAACCGGGCGAGCCTGCTGTGCAGGGCCTCCAGCAGCAGCGCCCGCGGGACGCCGGCGGTGCCCTTGCCGCGGGGCAGGGTGCGCAGCGCCATGGTCACCGGGGAGCCGAGCAGGAGCAGCAGCGGCGACACCATCGACAGCACCATGTGCTGGGCCATGTGCACGCTGAACAGCACCATCGAGTAGCCGTGCAGCTCGGTGCCGGTGACGGCGAACAGCGAGACCGCGCCGAAGGTGAACGACAGCGTCTTCCACCACGGCCAGCGGACACCGGCGCGGTGCAGCCGCGCGAGCCCGACCAGGTAGGCGACCAGCGCCAGGATCGTCAGCCCGGCGATCCAGGACCAGCCGTCCAGGTGCGGGGTGAACAGCCGTGCCCAGGTCGGCGGATCGGTGGGCATCCACATGTCGGAGTGGTCGTGCACGCCCCCATGGTGCACCCGATGTCGGTGAGGTGACGGCACGGCCCCGGTGCAGGGTCCCGCAGGGCGCGCAGCGTCCTGTGGGGGGCACCGGGGTCCTTCAATCGTGGACGGGTGACTCGTGCCCGCGGTGCGAGGCGCTCTCCAGCTGGAAGGTGCAGTGCTCGACGTCGAAGTGGCTGCCCAGGCAGGCGCACAGCGCGTCCAGCACGCGGCCGCCGTGCCCGTCGGCGAGCACCGCGTCCTCCACGACCACGTGCGCCGACAGCACCGGGAGGCCCGAGGTGATGGTCCAGGCGTGCAGGTCGTGCACCTCGGTGACGCCCTCGACGCCGAGCACGTGCCGGCGGACGTCGTCGAGGTCCACCCCGCGGGGGGCGGCCTCCAGGAGCACGTCGAGCGCATCGCGCAGCAGCGACCAGGCCCGGGGCAGCACCAGCGCCCCGACGACGAAGGAGGCGACGACGTCGGCGCCGGTCCACCCGGTGGTCGCGATGACCACCGCGGCGACGATGACCGCGATCGAGCCCAGGGTGTCCCCGAGCACCTCGAGGTAGGCGCCCCGGACGTTCAGGGACTCGCCCTGACCGGACCGCAGGAGTGCCAGGGAGACCAGGTTGGCGGCCAGGCCGACGAGGGCGACGGTGAGCATCAGCCCGGAGCGGATCTCCGGGGGGTCCCCGATCCGGCGGACCGCCTCGACGACGACGTAGGCCCCGACGCCGAGCAGCAGCAGCCCGTTGGCGACGGCGGCGAGAACCTCGATGCGCTGGAGGCCGAAGGTCCGTCGTCCCGAGGCGGGTCGCTGGGCCAGGGTCACCGCGCCCAGGGCGAGGGCGATGCCCAGGGTGTCGGTGGCCATGTGCGCGGCGTCGGCCAGCAGCGCCAGCGACCCAGAGGCGACCGCACCGACGGCCTGGACGACCAGGACGGTGCCGGTGATGCCGAGCACGAGGGCCAGCCGGCGCCGGTAGCCGGCACCCGCGGTGGCCGTCCCGTGCGCGTGCCCGTGCGCGTGGTCGTGCCCCATCAGCACTCCCCCGGGTCACATGCAGCAGTTCGCATGCCAGGAGTGTGCCACCTGGTGGCTACAAGGTGACGCCACGCTCCGCGAGCCACGGGATCGGGTCGATCTTCTCCCCGTTCATGCCGCCGACGTGCACCTCGAGGTGCAGGTGCGGTCCGGTGGACTGGCCCTGGTTGCCCAGCAGCGCGATGGTCTCGCCGGCCTGCACCACCTGACCGGCGGTCACCAGGATCTCCTCCATGTGGCCGTACACGGTGACGTCGCCGTTCTCGTGCTGGATGTAGACGGCCTGCCCGAAACCGCTGGCCGGACCGGCCTGCAGCACGACCCCGTCCATGACGGCGTACTCGGGGTGAGCATGGGGGCGGCGAGGTCGATGCCGGCGTGCAGCGTGCCCCACCGGTACCCGAACTGGCTGGAGAGCCGGGCGCCGGCGACCGGGGCGACCGCCGTGGGTCGGGCGGCCTCGGCCGCGGCCGCGGCCTGCGCGTCGAGCACGGCCTGGTCGGCGGCGGCCTGGGTCTGCGCGGCGGCCGCCTGCTCGGTCTCGCGCTGGGCGCGGCTGGCGGCCATCTGCTGGAGCTGACCGACCGCGTCGGACTCGACGGCGGCCGTGCTGGGCGCGGCGGCCTGCAGGCCGAGGGCGTCGGCCACGCTGACCGCCTCGCTGGCGGTGGCGGTCTGCGGCTGGTCGGCCTGGGCCTGCGGGTCGCCGGTGGTGACCAGGCCGATGCCGGTCGCACCCACCAGGGCCGCGGCCAGGTACAGGGTGGGACGGCGCATCCGGGCCGGGCCGGTGAGCACCCGGGTGCGGGGGCTGCGGGCCTGGCGGTGCCGGCCACGGGCGACGCGGCCCTCGGCGATCGCGGCGATGATCTCCGCGGCGGAGACCTCGACGTCCTCCCGCGGGCTGTCGGCGACGACGAGGTCCCCGTCCCGGGCAGCGGCGCGGTCCACCACGGCGGCGTCGGGGGCCGGGACCTCGGCGTCCAGGGTGGCGGCCGCGCGCCCGGCGAGGTCACGCACCAGGGCGTCCCGCTCCGGGGCGGCTGTCGCGGCCACGAGCAGGGACACGACGGCCGTGTCGGACTGCCCGTGGGCGGTGTGGGAGGTGGTCTCGAAGGCGGTGTCGGCTCCCCCAGCCGTGACCGTGCCCTGCGGCCCCTCGACAGCGACGGAGCCACGGTCGGCGGTGCCGTCGGCACCGTTCCGTGGCTCCAGGTCGTGCCCGAGGAGTCGTTGCGGGTGTTGCGACTTCATGCACCTGTCTTTCGTCGGCCGGCTGGGGAGCGGGACCCATGTAAACACGCCGTGACCCGACCGTGACCAGCGTTCCGACCGAATCACACGGCGATGGTGGCGCAGGTCACGACAACAGCTGCCAGTTCGACACCCTCCGTGAGGTGGTGATCGCACAGCGGGAACGCATGCGCCTCGCCGTGTCGGGTAGGTGCGACAGACGCCACACGCGCCGCTGCCCGCCTGGAGACCACGGGAGTGCAGTGCGACCCGCGGTGGCGACCCCGCAACCGGAGGAGACCTCCACCATGCGCGCAGTCACCTGGCACGGTCGCGACGACGTCCGCGTCGACACCGTCCCCGACCCCACCATCCAGGACCCGACCGACATCGTCGTGGAGGTCACCTCCAGCGGCATCTGCGGCTCGGACCTGCACCTCATCGAGGTGATGGCCCCGTTCATGTCCGTCGGCGACGTGATGGGCCACGAGCCGATGGGCGTCGTCCGCGAGGTCGGTCCCGAGGTCACCGCGGTCAAGCCCGGTGACCGGGTCGTCGTCCCCTTCAACATCTCCTGCGGCACCTGCTGGATGTGCGAGCGCGGGCTGCAGAGCCAGTGCGAGACCACCCAGAACCGCGACCAGGGGATGGGCGCCTCGCTGTTCGGCTACACCAAGCTCTACGGCCAGGTGCCCGGCGGGCAGGCCGAGTACCTGCGGGTGCCCTTCGGCAACACCCTGCCGATCGTCGTCCCCGAGGGCCCGGCCGACGACCGGTTCGTCTACCTCTCCGACGTGCTGCCGACGGCCTGGCAGGCGGTCCAGTACGCGAAGATCCCCGAGGGCGGCAGCGTGCTGGTGCTCGGGCTGGGCCCGATCGGCGACATGTGCGCCCGCATCGCCGCGCACCTGGGCCACCAGGTCATCGCCTCCGACGTCGTCCCCGAGCGGCTCAGCCGGGCCCGGCAGCGCGGCATCGACGTCATCGCCAGCACCGACCAGGCCGAGGTCGTGGCCGCGGTGCGGGAGAAGACGGCCGGACGCGGGGCCGACAGCGTGATCGACGCGGTCGGCATGGAGGCGCACGGCTCCCCCGGCGCCAAGCTCGCCCAGAAGGCCTCGGCCCTGGTCCCCGACGCGATCATGGAGAAGGTCATGACGGTGGCGGGCATCGACCGGCTCGCCGCGCTGAACACCGCGATCGAGGCGGTCCGCCGCGGCGGCACCGTGTCGCTCTCGGGCGTCTACGGCGGGGCCACCGACCCCCTGCCGCTGATGAACATGTTCGACAAGCAGATCGGGCTGCACATGGGCCAGGCCAACGTCTGGCGGTGGGTGCCCGACATCCTGCCGCTGCTCACCGACGCCGACGTGCTCGGCGTGGACGACTTCGCGACCCACCACGTGTCGCTGGAGGACGCGCCCACCGCCTACGAGGACTTCCGTCAGAAGCGGAACGGCACGGTCAAGGTGCTCCTGCAGCCCTGACCTGCACGTCCGAGTGACGTGACCGGTCTCATGCCGGTCGCGGGATGGCGTCGGGGGTCCCGTGCCCTTGGCTGGGGAGGAACCCCCGACGTCTCCCTCGTAGAGGACTGCTGTGCCCCGCGCCCTGCTCGCCCTGGCCATCGGTGCCTTCGGCATCGGAACCACCGAGTTCGTGGTCATGGGCATGCTGCCCGAGATCGCCGACGGACTCGGGGTCTCGGTGTCCGCCGTCGGCCTCCTCATCAGCGCCTACGCGGTCGGCGTCGTGATCGGTGCGCCGACGCTCACCGCGCTCGGCGTCCGGTTCACCCCCAAGCAGACCCTGATCGGGCTGATGGTCGTGTTCGTCGTGGGCAACGTGCTCTCGGCGCTGGCCCCGAGCTACGGCCTGCTGGTGGTCGCCCGGGTGCTCACCGCCCTGGCGCACGGCTCGTTCTTCGGAGTCGGTGCGGTCGCCGCCCGCCGGCTGGTCCCGCGCGACAAGGCCACCCAGGCGATCTCGCTGATGATGGTCGGGCTCACCCTGGCCAACGTCATCGGCGTCCCGCTGGGCACGTTCGTCGCCCAGCAGACCAGCTGGCGCCTGGTGCTCGCCGGCTGCGCGGTCATCGGCCTGGTCACCATCGCCGGGCTGGTGGCCTGGATGCCCGCGGTCAGCGGGGAGAAGACCGACCTGCGCAGCGAGCTGCGGGCCTTCCGCCGCCGCCAGGTGTGGATGGTGCTCGGGCTGACGATGATCGGGTTCGCCGCGCTCTTCTCCGTCTACTCCTACGTCTCCCCCATCCTCACCGAGCTCGGCGGGCTCACCGAGGGCTGGGTGACGCCGGTGCTGGCGCTGTTCGGCGTCGGGACGACGATCGGCACCCTCGCCGGCGGCAAGCTCGGCGACCGCTACGGCCTGCGCTTCGTGGCCATCGGCCTGCTGGTCAGCGCCGCACTGCTGGTCGGCTTCGCGCTGACCGCGCGCACGGCGGCCTCCGCCGTCGTCCTGCTGGTGCTCTTCGGCACGGTCGCCTTCGCCGCCGGACCGGTCGTCCAGAACAAGGTCATCGAGGCCGCCCGGGTGCGCGGTGGCTCGCTCGTCTCCGCCGCCAACCAGGGCGCCTTCAACGTGGCCAACGCCCTCGGCGCGGCCCTGGGCGCGGCCGTGCTGAGCGCGGGCTACGGCTACACGGCGCCCATCTGGGTGGGTGCCGCGCTGGCGCTGGCCGGCACCGTCGTCTGCCTCGCGGCCATGCGCACCGAGCGGGCCGACACCGCCAGCCCCGACCCCGTGGTCACCGACGTGGACACCTGGGAGCGCGCGACCGCCGACATCGGCGCGCGCTGACGCCTGCCCCGGAGTACACCGGGGACATGACGACGACGGCAGACCGCTCCGGGCAGTTCCAGCTCGGTGACCGCACCGTGCACCGCACGGGCTACGGCGCCATGCAGCTGGCCGGACCGCACGTGATGGGCCCGCCCGCCGACCGCGAGGCGGCGGTGGCGGTGCTGCGCCGGGCCGTGGAGCTCGGCGTGGACCACATCGACACCAGCGACTACTACGGGCCGCACGTGACCAACGAGGTCATCCGCGAGGCCCTGCACCCCTACCCCGAGGGCCTCACGATCGTGACCAAGATCGGGGCCCGGCGGACGCCGGAGGGCGAGTGGCCGGAGGCGCTGGGCTCCGACGAGCTGCGCCAGGCCGTGCACGACAACCTCGACCACCTGGGTCTCGACGTCCTGGACGTGGTCAACCTGCGGATGCCCGGGTTCGCCGAGCCGGTGGAGCGTTCGGTGACCGGCCCGATGGAGACCATGGCCGCCCTGCAGGCCGAGGGGCTGGTGCGGCACATCGGGATCAGCAACGTGAGCACCTCGATGCTGGCCGAGGCCCAGGAGGTCGCCCCGGTGGTCTGCGTGCAGAACCACTACAACCTGGTGCACCGCGACGACGACGCGATGATCGACGCGCTGGCCCGGGAGGGCATCGCCTACGTGCCGTTCTTCCCGCTCGGCGGGTTCACCCCGCTGCAGTCGCACGCCCTGGAGGAGGTGGCCCGGTCGCTGGAGACCACCCCGATGGAGGTCGCGCTGGCCTGGTTGCTGGCCCGTTCGCCCAACGTCCTGCTCATCCCCGGGACGTCGTCGGTGGCCCACCTGGAGGCCAACCTGGAGGCGGCGGCCCGGGTGCTCGGCCCCGTGGAGCTCGAGCAGCTGGACCGGATCGGGGGCTGAACGACCGAGGACCCGCAGCCCTGGGCTGCGGGTCCTCGTCGTCCTCGCCCTAGACGGTCTCGGCGACGCGCTCCTCCTGACCGCTGCGCAGCCGCTCGTACTCCGCCTTCTCCATCGGGACCGCCGACGGCTTGCCCAGGTCGTCCAGGGCCACCCGGAAGGTCTCGCGGGCGGAGAGCGCCGCGACGGCCACCGCGATGCCGATGCCGAAGACGATGCTGCCCACGATCAGCGGGACGTTGGAGTCCGGCGGGGCGATCGCGGCGAACAGCGAGGGCAGGAACGCGGTGATCATGGTGCCGATGTTCTGGCTGACCGCGAAGCCGGTGACGCGGGTCCGGGTCGGGAAGAGCTCCTGGTAGAAGCTCGGGAACACCGCGTTGTAGCCCTGGTAGACCGTGCCCCACATGAGGATCGCGAAGACGAACGCCAGCGTCACGTTGTCGATGCTGATGGCGTGCAGGTAGGCGTAGGCCATCGCCGTGGAGCCCAGCGAGCCGACGATGATGCAGGGCCGGCGGCCGATCCGGTCGGACAGGTTGCCGATGAAGGGGATCAGCACCATCGCGACCAGGTTGCCGGCGACCGAGATCCACAGGTAGGTGGCGGTGGAGAACCCGACGCCGTAGGCCTCGCTGGTGGCGTAGGTGGCACCGAACACGGTGGCGGTCAGCGGCACGGCGTTCATCAGCGCCATCACGACCACCCGCAGCATGTCGGCGCCGTTCTCCTGCACGACCTGCACGATCGGGGCCTTGGGCACCTCGCCGGTGGCGGCCTTCTCCTGGAAGGCGGGGGTCTCCTCGACCTTGCGGCGCACGACGAGCCCGATGACGATGACCACGGCGCTGAGCAGGAACGGGATCCGCCAGCCCCAGCTCTGGAAGTCGTCCTCGGGCAGGACCGCGGCCAGCGGCAGGAAGATCGCGGCGGCCAGCAGCTGCCCGCCCTGGACGCCCTGCAGGGTGAAGCTGGTGTAGAAGCCGCGCTTGCCGAAGGGCGCGTGCTCCATCGTCATCGTGCTGGCACCGGCGATCTCGCCGCCGACGGCGAAGCCCTGGATTAACCGCATGAGCACCAGCAGCGCCGGGGCCAGCACGCCGACCTGGCCGTAGGTGGGCAGCACCGCCACCAGCAGGGTCGAGATGCCCATCATCAGCATGCAGAGCACCAGCATGTTCTTGCGACCGTGGGTGTCGCCCCAGTGGCCGAGCACGAAGGCACCGATCGGGCGGGCCACGTAGCCGACTCCGAAGGTGGCCAACGAGGCCACCACGGCGACCTGCGGGTCGTCGGCCGGGAAGAACACCGTCGGGAAGACCAGCGCGGCCGCCTGGGCGTAGATGAAGAAGTCGTAGTACTCCAGGGCGCTGCCCAGCCAGCTGCTGAGCGCAGCCTTCACGGGTGTCCGCTTCACGGGTGGGGTGGCCGGGGGACTCGAGGTCGCACTCATGCGCAGGGCTCCTGGATCGGTGGCGTCGGTGCCGGGGACCGGTCGGCTCTATGTACCAACTGGTTAGTACGACGCAGAGGATGGGGTGGTGCCGGTCACGGTGTCAAGGCCCGGTCCGCGTCCCGCGTGTCCGCGGAGCTACACCACCAGGTAGTCGGTCACCAGGTCGGTCAGGAGCGCGCGCTGGCGTCGGCGCAGCTCGGGGGCGAGCATGTCGCGGCCGAAGAGGGCGCCGAAGGTGTGCTGGTTCGCCGTCCGGAAGATGCAGAAGCTGCTGATCACCTGGTGGACGTCGAGGGCGTCGGCGTCGGCCCGGAACAGGCCCGCCGCGCGCCCGCGGTCCAGGATCGCGCCGAGGACGTCGAGGGCCGGGTTGGCCAGGTTCGACAGCACCGCGGAGCCGGCGATGTGCTCGCCGTGGTGGATGTTCTCGATGCTGACCAGCCGGATGAAGTCCGGGTGGGCCTCGTGGTGGTCGAAGGTGAGCCCGGCCAGCTCGCGGATGGCCTCCACCGGGTCCAGGTGCTCGACGTCGAGCTGCTGCTCCAGGCCGCGGATGCGGGTGTAGGCCGCCTCGAGAGCTGCCACGTACAGCTGCTCCTTGCCGCCGAAGTAGTAGTAGATCATCCGCTTGGTGGTGCTGGTCTTCGCCGCGATGACGTCCACCCGGGCCCCGGCGTAGCCCGAGTGCGCGAACTCCTCGGTGGCCACGGCGAGGATCTCCGCCCGGGTCCGCTCGGCGTCCCGGGTCCGCTCGGGGGTCTCGGTCACGGGGGCGAGCCTAGGCCCGGGGGGTGGTGCCCGGCGTCACGGTGTGGTGTCCTGGAGCCAGTCAACTCACCAGTTGGTACATACGGAGGTCGCTCGTGAGCCCAGCCCGTCCCGGCATCGTCGTCGGACTCATCGGCTCGGGCATCGGGCCCTCCCTCAGCCCGGCCCTGCACGAGGCGGAGGCCGACGCGCTGGGTCTGCGCCACGTCTACCGCCGGCTGGACATCGACGTCCTGGGCAGGGCCCCCGAGCAGGTCGGCGAGCTGGTCCGGGCCGCACAGCTGGCGGGCTACGACGGGCTCAACGTGACCCACCCGTGCAAGCAGCTGGTGATCGAGCACCTGGACGAGCTGTCCCCCGATGCCGAGGCCCTCGGTGCGGTCAACACGGTGGTCTTCACCGACGGCCGGGCCGTCGGGCACAACACCGACTGGTCCGGCTTCGCCCGCAACGTCGACCGCGGGCTGCCCGACGCCGCGATGGACCGGGTCGTGCTGCTGGGCGCCGGCGGGGCGGGGGCCGCGGTCGCGCACGCGCTGCTCACCCTGGGCACCGGTCGGCTGACCGTGCTGGACGTCGACGCCTCGCGGGCCACCGCCCTGGCCGGTGCGCTCCAGCAGCGGTTCGGCCCCGGCCGGGCGGACGGCGGGGACCTCACCGGGCTGGCGAGCGCGCTGGCCGCTGCCGACGGACTGGTGCACGCCACCCCCACCGGCATGGCGGCCCACCCTGGCTCCCCGGTGCCGGCCGAGCTGCTGCGTCCCGAGCTGTGGGTGGCCGACATCGTCTACCGCCCGCTGGAGACCGAGCTGGTGCGCACCGCCCGTGAGCACGGCTGCCGGGTGCTCGACGGCGGCGGGATGGCGGTGTTCCAGGCCGTGGACTCCTTCCGGCTGTTCACCGGGCTCGAGCCCGACGCCGACCGGATGCTCGCCCACTTCGCCACCCTGGTCGACCCCGCGGACTCCCCCGTTGGCTGACCGGTCCACCCGCCGGCGCGCCGTCGCCACCGTCTGCCTGTCCGGGACGCTGGAGGACAAGCTCACCGCCGCGGCCGGGGCGGGCTTCGACGGCATCGAGGTGTTCGAGCCCGACCTGGTGGCCGCACCGTGGGCGCCGGCCGAGCTGGCCGCCCGGTGCGCCGACCTCGGCCTGTCGATCGACCTCTACCAGCCCTTCCGCGACCTGGACTCGACCGACCCGGCCACGGTCGCCCGCAACCAGCGCCGGGCCCGGGCCAAGTTCGACGTGATGGCCGCCCTCGGCGTGGACACCGTGCTGGTCTGCTCCGCGGTCTCCCCCACCGCGGTCACCGACGACGACGAGCTCGCCGCCCAGCTGCACGCCACCGCGGAGCTCGCCGCCGACCGCGGTCTCCGGCTGGCCTACGAGGCGCTGGCCTGGGGCACACACGTGTCCACCTGGGAGCACAGCTGGGACGTCGTCGCCCGCGCCGACCACCCCGCGCTCGGGTTGTGCCTGGACTCCTTCCACGTGCTCTCCCGCGGCGGGGACCCGGCCGGGTTCGCCGCGGTGCCGGCGGACAAGCTGTTCTTCCTGCAGCTGGCCGACGCCCCGCAGCTGGACATGGACGTGCTGCAGTGGTCCCGGCACCACCGGCTCTTCCCGGGCCAGGGCGCCTTCGACCTGCCCGCCTTCCTCGGCCACGTGCTGGCCGCCGGGTACACCGGCCCGCTGTCGCTGGAGGTCTTCAACGACGTCTTCCGGCAGGCGGACCCGGCCCGCACCGCGGTCGACGCGATGCGCTCGCTGCTGGCGCTGGAGGAGGCGCTGCCGGTCGACCCGCTGGTGCTGCCCACCGCGCCGGCGCTGACCGGGCACGCCTTCACCGAGCTGGCCGTGGACGGCGTCTCCGGTCCCGTGGTCGCCGACGTCCTCGACCGGTTGGGCTTCGCGCACACCGGCCAGCACCGCTCCAAGCCGGTGCAGCTGTGGGAGCAGGGCACCGCCCGGGTGCTGCTCAACGCCGGCGCCGCGCGGTCGGCCGGCTCGGGCGAGGCCGCCGTCGTCGCGCTGGCCCTGGAGTCCACCGACCCCACCGGCTCGGCGGCCCGCGCCGAGGCACTGCTGGCCCCGGTGCTCCCCCGCACCCGGGGCCGGGCCGAGGCCGAGCTGTCCGCCGTCGCCGCCCCCGACGGCACCCAGGTGTTCTTCGCCCGCACCGGCCCGGACGGCTGGCCGGCGGACTTCCTCGCCACCGGGGAGACCGCGGCCGGCGCCGGGCTCACCGGCACCGACCACGTCGGGCTCACCCAGCCCTTCGACGCCTACGACGAGGCCGGGCTGTTCTACCGCTCGGTGCTGGGCCTGCTGCCCGAGGCGGGCGCCGAGGTGGCCGCGCCGTTCGGGCTGGTCCGCTCCCGCGGGGTCACCACGCCCGGCCGCGACGTCCGGCTGGCCCTGTCGGTGTCCCTGCTGCGCCGCGGCGGCGGCTGGGCACCGGGGGTGCCCGACCCGCAGCACGTCGCGTTCGCCACCGACGACGTCGTCGCCACCGCCCGGGCGCTGCGCGCGGCCGGCGCACCGCTGCTCGCCGTCCCGGCGAACTACCACGACGACCTCGACGACCGGCTCGAGCTGGACCCCGGCCTGCTGGCCGACCTGCGCGAGCACGGGCTGTTCTACGACGCCGACGCGACGGGTGCGTTCCTGCACCTCTACACCGAGGTGCTCGGCGGGCGGGTGTTCTTCGAGGTGGTCCAGCGGCTGACCGGCTACGACGGGTACGGGGCGGTCAACTCCCCGGTCCGGATGGCCGCCCACCGGCGGGCCCGCACCGGCGGCTGAGCTCAGCGGGTGCGCTGCACCCGCGCCTCGTCGAAGACCGGCTCCGGGGTCTCGCGCACCCGGCCGTCGGAGCCGAAGACCAGGAACCGGTCGAAGGAGCGGGCGAACCAGCGGTCGTGGGTGACCGCGACGACGGTCCCGTCGAAGGCGGCCAGCGCCTGCTCCAACGACTCGGCACTGAGCACGTCGAGGTTGTCGGTCGGCTCGTCGAGCAGCAGCAACGTCGCCCCGGACAGCTCCAGCAGCAGCACCTGGAACCGGGCCTGCTGCCCGCCGGACAGCGACCGGAACAGCGAGTCGCCGGCCGCGGCCAGGCCGTAGCGGCGCAGCACGGCCATCGCCCGGCCGCGGTCGATGCCCGGTCGTCCGGGCTCGCCGTGCCAGAGCAGGTCGGTGAGGGTGCGCTCCATCCACTCCGGGTGCGCGTGGGTCTGGGCGAAGAAGCCGGGGACGACGCGGGCGCCGAGCTTCCAGCTGCCGGTGTGCGTGACCTCCTGCCCGGCCATCAGCCGCAGGAAGTGCGACTTGCCCGCCCCGTTGGAGCCGAGCACCGCGACCCGGTCGCCGTAGTCCAGCTCGACGTCGAAGGGCTTCATCAGCCCGGTCAGCTCGAGGTCCTCGGCGACGAGCACCCGGACGCCGGTGCGACCGCCCTTGAGCCGCATCGCCACCTCCTGCTGCGGCGGGCGCTCCGGGGGCGGCCCGGCGGCCTCGAACTTGGCCAGCCGGGTCTGCATCGCGTGGTACCGGTTGGCCATGTCCGGGGAGTTCGCGGCCTGCTGCTGCATCGTGCGGGTGAGGTCGACCAGCCGCTGGTGCTCCTCCTCCCAGCGCAGCCGCAGCTCGGCCATCCGCTGGTGCCGGGCGTCCCGGGCGGCCGGGTAGGCCGCCCAGCTGCCGCCGTGCACCCACGCCGTCCCGCCCTCGACGGTGACCACCCGGGTGGCCACGGTGTCCAGCAGCTCCCGGTCGTGGCTGACGAACAGCACGGTCTTGCGGGTCTCCCGCAGCCGCTCCTCCAGCCAGCGCTTGCCCGGGACGTCGAGGTAGTTGTCCGGCTCGTCGAGCAGCAGCACCTGGTCGGGGCCGCGCAGCAGGCACTCCAGGGCCAGCCGCTTCTGCTCGCCACCGGACAGCGTCTGCAGCTCGCGGTACTTGCACTGCTCGTAGGGCACGCCGAGGGCCGCGACGGTGACGGTGTCCCAGGTGACCTCGACGTCGTAGCCGCCGACGTCGCCCCAGGTGCCCAGCGCGTTGGCGTAGGCCATCTGGGTGGGCTCGTCGTCGGCCTCCATCATGGCCAGCTCGGCGGCCTCGACGGCGTGCCAGGCGGCGCTGACCGCGGGCGGGGCCAGGTCGACGAGGAACTGCTGCACGCTCGTGGCGTCGCGCACCGAGCCGATGAACTGGCGCATCACACCGAGCCCGCCGACGAGGGCGACGGAGCCCGCGTCCGGGGTCAGGTCGCCGGTGATGATCCGCAGCAGCGTGGTCTTGCCGGCGCCGTTCTCCCCGACCAGCGCGGCGACCGCGCCGTCCCCCACCCGGAAGGAGACGTCGTCCAGCAGGACCCGTCCGTCGGGCAGGGTGAACCGGATCCCGGTGACGTCGACGTATCCCACGGCGTCCAGTGTCCCGGACGCCGTGGCGGGGTCAGGTCAGCAGGATGGAGAACACCACGGCGCCGGCGGCCAGCACCATCGCCAGGACGACGACGCCGGCCACCCAGCGCTGACGGTCCCGGTTCATCACGCCCGGACCGTACCGGGCTCAGACGGTGGTGGCGGCTGGAACTCCGTCGGGGCGAAGCCGGCAGCGGCCTCCATCTCACGCACCAGCGGCAGCACCTTCGCGCCGAAGTACTCGATCTCCTCCTGGAAGTGCAGGAAACCGCAGAGGAAGAGGTCGACCCCGTGCCGGCGGAACTCCACGATCCGCTCGGCGATCTGCTCCGGGGTGCCGATCAGGTTGGTCTTGAAGCCGTCGTTGTACTGGACCAGGTCCTCGAAGGAGGAGTCGGCCCACATGCCCTTCTTGTCCCCGGTCGAGTTGCCGGCCTGCTGGACGGCGTCCCGGAACCCCTCGACAGCGGGCTTGTTCGCCTTGGCGACGATCTCGCGCAGGGTGTCGTGCGCCTCGGCCTCGGTGTCGCGGGCGATGACGAACCCGTTGAGCCCGAACCGGACGCGGCGGCCCAGCGGGTCGGCCACGGCGCGGACGTCGCGGATCTGCTCGTCGATGCCGGCCAGGTCCTTGCCGTTGGAGAAGTACCAGTCCGAGACCCGACCGGCCATCGCCCGGGCGGCCGTGGAGTTGCCGCCCTGGAAGATCTCCGGGTGCGGCCGGCCCGGGACGGTGAGCGGCTTGGGCTTGAGGTCGAAGTCGCGGAACCGGTAGAAGTCCCCGCCGAGGGTGTAGCCCTCCTCGGTCCAGATGCCGCGCAGCGCGGAGATGAACTCCTCGCTGCGGCGGTAGCGCTCGTCGTGCTCGAGCCACGGCTCGCCCATGGCGGTGAACTCGCCCTTGAACCAGCCGGAGACGACGTTCACGGCGAACCGGCCGTTGCTCATGATGTCGGCGGTGGCGCCCAGCTTGGCCAGCACGCCGGGCTGCCACATGCCGGGGTGCACGGCGGCGATGAGCTTGATCCGCTCGGTGGCCAGCAGCAGCCCGAGGGAGAAGGACACCGACTCGTGCTGGAACTCGGCGCTGTAGCTGGACATGTAGCGCACCTGGGAGAGGGCGTACTCGAAGCCCACCGCCTCAGCGGTCTGGGCGAGCTTCTTGTTGTAGTCGAAGCCCCAGTCGGTGCGCTGCTCGATGGTCGAGGTGACCAGGCCGCCGCTGACGTTGGGGACCCAGTAGGCGAACTTCGCGGCAGCGAGCTCGTCGGCCGGGCTGGTGGGTGCGCTCATGGCAGGGGTGTCCTCGGGGAGGTGGGGGACGTGCGGGGGCGGGTCCGGGAGCGAACGCTCAGCGCGGACAGGCAGAGGTGCAGACCAGGGCGTAGTCGATGACGCGGCGACGCGTCAGCTCGCTGGTGGGCACGGGTCGAGGAAACCACACCGACCTGGTGCTCTTCACCCCGAGACGGGTCGGGTCCCCCACAGCAGGGTGTCCAGCGCGGTGCCCGCCGGGGTCTCCCGGGGCAGCTGCTCGAGCCGGTCGACGTCCAGCAGGGCGGCCACCGGGGCGAGCCGCTCGACCGAGTGCAGGATCGCGGTGTCCTGGGGGCCGCCGACGCCGCGCGCCACGTTGTCCACGTCGTGGCCGAGCACCAGCAGCCGGCCGCCGGGCCGCAGCCACGCCACCGCCCGGGTGAGCAGCGCGACGGTCTCGGGCTCGGGGAGGTGCAGGTAGACGACGAGCACCAGGTCCAGGCTGCCCTCGGCCGTCGTCCAGGTGGTGGCGTCGGCGACCACCCAGGTGACGTCGTCCCCGTGCCCGGCGGTGCGGCCGCGGTCGAGGCCGACGGCGGAGAAGTCGACGGCGGTGGCCTGCCAGCCCCGACCGGCCAGCCACAGCGCGTGCCGGCCCTCCCCGGCGGCCAGGTCGACCGCCGTCCCGGGCTCGAGATCGGCACACAGCTGCGCGACCAGTGCGTTCGGCTCGGCCGACCACTGGGCCTTCTCGGCGTACCGGGCGTCCCAGTCCTGTGCCTGCACACCGCGCACGCTACGCACGGTGTCCGACGAGACAGTGCCGTCCCGCGCGGAGGTGGGCAGGGAGGAGGTGAGCGGGACGAGAGACGCCCCGGGTGGGAGGAGATCAACGTGGTGCACTACGAACTGGACGGCAAGGTCGCGCTGGTGACCGGGGCGGGGTCGGGCATCGGCCGCGCCGTCGCGCTCACCCTGGCGCGCAGCGGCGCCGCCGTCGCGGTCGCCGACCTGGCCGAGGAGAAGGCGCGGGCCGTCGCGGCCGAGATCACCGGGGCAGGCGGCCGGGCGCTCGCGTTCGGCGGCGACTCCTCCGACCCGGACGCCGTCGACACCCTCGTCGCCGACGTCGTCACCCAGCTGGGCGGGCTGCACGTCGCGGTGAACAACGCGGGCATCGGCGGCCCGGCGCAGACCGTGGACGAGTACTCCACCGCCGACTGGCGGAAGGTGCTGTCGGTGAACCTGGACGGCGTCTTCTACGGCGTGCGCGCCGAGACGCGGGCGATGCTCGCCGGGGGCGGCGGGTCGATCATCAACATGGCCAGCGTCTTCGGGGCCGTCGGCATCGAGACCGCACCGGCCTACGTGGCCGCCAAGCACGGCGTGGTCGGGCTGACCAAGGCCGCCGCCCTCGCGCACGCCACCGAGGGCATCCGGGTCAACGCGGTGGGCCCGGCCTTCATCAGCACCCCCCTGCTGATCTCGTCGATGAGCGAGGAGGCCCGCGCCGGGCTGGCCTCGCAGCACGCGCAGGGCCGCCTGGGCACCCCGGAGGAGGTCGCCGAGCTGGTGGCCTGGCTGGCCAGCGACGCGTCGTCCTTCGCGACCGGCACGTACTACCCCCTCGACGGCGGCCTGCTCGCCCGCTGAGGCGCGCCGTGACGGTGGTCGCGGTCTTCCGGTGAGCGGAGGCCGACCGGCGACGGCGCGGCGCGCGGACGGCGAGGATGCCCGGGTGTCCTCCCCCGTCCGCCGTGCCGTGCCGCACCTGCTGGGGTCCCGACCGCCGTCTGCCGCAGCGCTGTGGGCCGGTGGTGGTCGCAAGGCGGTGTCGGCCGGGGTCTCGGTGTCCCTCCCGCTGGCCCTGGGCGTGGCGCTGGGCCACCCCGACCTGGGCTCGGCGGCGGCCCTGGGCGGGTTGACTGCGATCTACGGCAGCACCCTCCCGTACCGCCGACGGGCCGGGGTGGTCGCCGCCTGCGGGCTGGTGCTCGTGCTGGCCGTCGCGGCCGGCGGCCTGACCGGGGGCAGTCCGCTGCTGCTCGCCGTCCTGCTCGGTGTGCTGGCGGCCGCGGCGACGGCAGCCACCGCGGTGTTCCGGGTCGGCCCGCCCGGCCCCCTGGGGGTGGTGCTGGTCGGTGGCAGCGCCAGTGCGCTGGGCGCCACGGCCGAGGTGCTCGCCGAGCACGTCGCCGCCGCGGCCGCGGGGGCGACGCTGGCCTGGCTCGTCGTCATGCTGCCGTGGGTCTGGGACCCGGCGGGCCCCGAACGGCGCGCCCTCGCCGCGGCCCGTGCCGCCGTCTCCGGCGACCGCTCCGTGCGGCCCGCCGTGGTGGCCCGGGCGGTCCGGGTGGCCGACGCCGCGGTGTCCCGGGGCAGCCGCCGCCGGCCGTCGCTGCGACCGGCGCTGGCCGAGGTCGAGGAGCGCTTCCTGCACGAGCTCCCGCTGGCCGACTCCCCCGGTCCGCCGCCCCCCGGCGCCGCGCTCGCCGTCCGCCCGGTGCCGCCGTGGGTCTGGACCTCGCTGCGGATCGGCGCGGGCGTCATGACCGCCGGGCTGGTGGCCGGGCTGCTGGGGCTGTCCAGCACCTACTGGGCCTGCACGACCGCGGTCGCCGTGCTGCTGGGCACCGACGCGCGCAACACCCGGGCCCGGGCCGGGCACCGGGTGACCGGGACGCTGCTGGGCATCGGCGTGGCCGCACTGCTGTTCGCCGCCGACCTCCCGGTGGGTGCCGAGATCGTGGCGGTCGGGCTGCTGCTGGTCGGCGTCGAGCTGCTCATCGCCCACCAGTACGTGCTGGCGGTCTCCTTCATCACCCCGCTGTCGCTGATGCTGGTGCACGTCGGGGTGCCCGAACGCACCGGCCTGGAGCTGATCACCACCCGGTTCGCCGAGACCGTCGTCGGCATCGTGCTGGCGCTGGCCGCAGGCCTCCTGCTGCTCCCCGGTCGGCCAGCCGTCGCCTCCCCGGCGTGGTCGGGGCCGCCGGCGACCGGGTGCGCGGGCTCGTCGAGGGCCGCACCACGGAGCCCGCCCTGCACGACGCGCTGCTGCTGCTCCACGAGATCGCGACCGCCTCACGAGCGGAGTTGCGCCCGGCCCCGGGCACCGGAGCCTGGCTGCGCCGCGGCCGGTGGACCGCCGACCTGGGCTGGGGTCTGCTGGGCACCCGTGCCCGCGGGGAGGCCCACCTCGAGCAGGTGCTCGCCGCCCGGGTGGTCAGCGACCTCGGGCCCGGCGGGACCTAGTCCAGCGCGGCGGTGACCAGCGCGCCGGCCGTGGGGGTGAGCAGCCACGCCAGGACGACGGCGGACGTCACCGCGACGGCCGACCACCGGAGGAGGTCCACTCGATCGCCGCCCCGCGCGTGCCCCATGAGGACCGTGAGGCTGACGGCGCCGGCGACCACCGCACCCAGCAGGGCCAACGCGGTGACCACGACCGCCACCAGGTTGCCGGTCTCCCGCGGGGCCCGGTCGTCGAGGAGCCAGGGCGTCAGCACGACCAGGGCGTAGGCGAGGGCGGGGAGGACGACGAGCGCCGCCGTCGGCACCGTGCGCCACCGGGGGCGGTCGAGGACGTCCACGCACAGGATCGTGGCGGGCCGGCCGGGGTGCGTCAACACCCGTCGACCGCCCGTCAGCGGCGTCGGAACCGCAGGGGCTGCCCCGGGGCCAGCTGACCGCAGCGGTCGACGTCGGGCTCGGCGACGTAGCCGATCACCGGATAGCCGCCCGTGACCGGGTGGTCGGCGAGGAACAGCACCGGCTGCCCGGACGGCGGCACCTGCAGCGCACCGCGCACCATGCCCTCGCTGGGCAGCTCCCCGGTGCGGCCGCGGGTCAGCTCGGGTCCGGCCAGCCGGAGGCCCACCCGGTTGCCGTCGCCGGTGACCGTCCACCCGGTGCCGGTCAGCAGGGCGTGCGCCTCGTCGGTGAACCAGTCGGCGCGCGGGCCGGGCAGCACGGTGACGCTGACCTCGCCGGCGGGCGGATCGGCGACACCGACGACGTCCACCGTCCCCGGCTCGCCCCGGGCCGCACCGACCGGCAGCACGTCACCGGCGGTGGGCACCGGCGGGCCCAGTCCGGACAGCAGGTCCGTGGACCGCGACCCCAGCACCGGGTCGACCGCGATGCCGCCCCGGACGGCGAGGTGGGTGCGCAGCCCGCTCACGGGGGGACCGAGGCGCAGCTCCTCCCCCGCCGCGAGCCAGAACGGTGCGGCGTGGGGGGCGGGTCCCGCGCAGCGGGCGCCGGTGAGCGCCAGCCAGAGCCCGGTCTCGGCCCGCACGGCCAGGCCACCGGCGGTGACCTCGAGGACGGCGGCCTCGGGGTCGTTGCCCAGCAGCCGGTTGGCCAGCGTCGCCGCCGCCCGGTCGCAGACCCCGGACCGGCCGATCCCCTCGGCCGCCCGGCCGGGACGGCCGCGGTCCTGCACGGTGGTCAGCGGCCCGGGGGCGAGGACGGTGAGCGCCCTCACCGCGCGTCCACGAACCGCACGCGCACGCCGGGCCGCAGCAGTGCCGCGGGCTCCCGGTGCAGGTCGAACACGGCGGTGTCGGTGTGCCCGAGCAGCTGCCAGCCGCCCGGGGACTCCCGCGGGTAGACCCCGCTGAACTCCCCGGCCAGCGCCACCGCACCGGCCGGCACCCGGGTGCGCGGGGTCGAACGGCGCGGGACGTCCCAGCCGCCGTCGGCCGCCGTCAGGTAGCCGAACCCGGGCGCGAACCCGCCGAAGGCCACCGTCCATTCGGTCCCGGTGTGCCGGGTGACCACCTCGGCCGAGCTGCAGCCGAGCAGCTCGCCGACGTCGGCCAGGTCCTCACCGTCGTAGACCACCGGCAGCTCGACGAGCTCTCCCCCGGCCCGGTCCGCCGCGGTCGGCCGCGCCGCCTGGACAGCGGCGGCGACCGTGCCGACCGTGGTGGCCGCCGGGTCCAGCACGAGCAGCACCGTCCGGGAGGCCGGGACGACGTCGAGCACCCCGGCCGGGGGGTCGGCCGCCAGCGTCCGGTGCAGGGCGAGGACGGCGTCCAGGTCGTCGAGCTCGACCAGCAGTCCGGCGTCCCCGCTGGGCAGCAGCCGCATCAGCGGGCGAAGGGGGCGAGCCCCACGCCGGCCCCGGCGAGGGCGTCGCGCACCTGCCGGGCGATGTCGACGGCCCCGGGGGTGTCGCCGTGCACGCAGATCGAGCCGGGCTGCAGGGTCAGCTCCCCGCCGTCCACGTCGGCGACCGTCCGCCCGGTGGCCATCGCGACGCAGCGGCGGGCGATCTCCGCGGCGTCGTGCAGCACGGCCCCCGGCAGCCGGCGGGAGACCAGCGTGCCCTCGGGGGTGTACGCCCGGTCGGCGAACGCCTCGGCGATCGTGGTGAGCCCCGCCTCGGCGGCCAGCCGGAGGAACACCGAGCCCAGCAGGCCGAGCACCGGCAGCGTGGCGTCGTAGTCGACGACGGCAGCGACCACGGCCGCCGCCTGCTCCTCGTGGTGCACGATCGCGTTGTAGAGCGCCCCGTGCGGCTTGACGTAGCGCACCCGGTCACCGGCCACCCGGGCGAACCCGTCCAGCGCCCCGAGCTGGTAGAGCACGTCCTGGGTGAGGGCGTACGGCTCGACGTCGATGAACCGGCGGCCGAAGCCGGGCAGGTCGCGGTAGCCCACCTGGGCACCGATCGCCACGCCCCGCTCGACGCACCGGGCGGTCACCCGGCGCATCGTCACCGCGTCCCCGGCGTGGAACCCGCAGGCGACGTTGGCACTGGTGACGACTTCGAGCAGGGCGTCGTCGTCGCCCAGCACCCACTGGCCGAAGCCCTCGCCGAGGTCGGAGTTGAGGTCCATCAGGCCTCGGGCTCCGGCGGCACCTCGGCACCGGCGGCCTCGTCGCGGTCGGCCCACTCCAGCAGCGGCGCCAGGTCGAAGGGGTGCGCGTCGATGTCGGCGTGCAGGTCGCCCAGCTCGGCGAACCGGGCGGGCACCGTGGCGATGGTGAAGTCGCCGGGCTCGACGTCGGCGACCTCGGCCCAGGTGACCGGGGTGGAGACCGTGGCCTCGCGGTTGCCGCGCACCGAGTAGGCGGCGGCGAGGGTGTGGTCGCGGGCGTTCTGGTTGTAGTCGACGAACAGGGCGCTGGGGTCGCGGTCCTTGCGCCACCACGTCGTCGTCACGTCCGACGAGCGGCGCTCCACCTCACGGGCGAAGGCCAGCGCGGCCCGGCGGACGTCGGTGAACCCGTGCACCGGGGGGATCCGGACGTAGACGTGCAGGCCGCTGCCGCCCGACGTCTTCGGGTACCCGACGGCGCCGAGCTCCTCGAGCACCTCCTGGACGACGCCGGCCACCCGCCGCACCGTGCCCCAGTCGGCGTCGGGCATCGGGTCGAGGTCGATCCGCCACTCGTCGGGCAGTTCGACGTCGGGCCGACGGCTGTTCCACGGGTGGAACTCGACCGTGGACATCTGCACCGCCCAGGCCACGTGCGCCAGGTGGGTCACGCAGAGCTCGTCGGCGGTCCGTTTGTAGCGCGGGAAGAACACCCGCACGGTCTCCAGCCACGGCGGCGCCCCGGCCGGCACCCGCTTCTGGTGCACCTTGTCGCCGTCCACACCCGTCGGGAAGCGGTGCAGCATGCAGGGCCGCTCGCGCAGCGCGTTCACGATCCCGGGGCCGACGGCGAGGTAGTACTCCAGCAGGTCCCGCTTGGTCTCCCCGCGCGCGGGGAAGTAGACCCGGTCGGGGCTGGACAGCCGCACGTCCAGCCCGTCGACGTCGATCTCGACCGCATCGCCGGCCTTGCTCGCCATGGGCAGAACCTAGCCGCGACCGACGAGAAGGGCGCTTCTCGTCAGGGGGCGAGGCCCACGAGGTCGGCGGAGAGGTCCCAGAGCTCGCGGGCGCGGCGGTCGTCCTTCGCGGCGAGCAGGGTCAGGCCGATCGAGCGGTCGACGTGGTAGCCGCCGTTGCGCCAGCCCTCGGGGGCGGTGGCCAGCCAGACCATGGTGTCCGCACCGTGCGCCGGGGTGCGGAAGAACGCGGTCAGCGGGGTGCGGAACGTCAGCCCGACGACACCGCCCGAGGCGACCCCGAAGGAGCTGGCCACCGCGCCGGGGTCGTAGCAGGTGCTGCTCACGTCCGGGGCCCACCGGCGGGCGAGCTCCCGGGTGGTGAGCACGTTGGCGAACTTGGCCTTGGCGTAGGCGCGGTTGGCCACGTACGGCGGGCGCGACTCGTACGCCCGGGCCAGCCGGCCGCGCGGGACCCAGCCGAAGCGGTGCATGAACGAGGCCGTGTGCACCACCCTCCCGCGAGCGGCGCGCAGCTGGGGCTCGAGCAGCCGGGTGAGCAGGTAACCGGCGAGGTGGTCGACCTGGAACGTGGTCTCGTGGCCGTCCACGGTGAGCCGGCGCCTGCCGAAGGACGCGCCCGCGTTGTTGCAGAGCACGTCGACCCGGGGGTGCCGTGCGGCGATGGCCGCCGCGAGCGCGCGGACGTCGTCCAACCGGGCGAAGTCCGCGGTCAGCGGTTCGGAACCGGGCAGCTCGGCGGCCACCGCGGCGGTCTTCTCCGGGGAGCGGCCGACCACGACGACGTGCGCGCCGTCGCGGTGCAGCCGGCGGGCCGCCGCCGCGCCGATGCCGTCGGAGGCACCGGTGACGACGACGACCCGCCCGTCGCCGCTCAGGCCCGGGGCTCCACGAGCACGACCGGGATCTCCCGGTCGGTCTTGCGCTGGTAGTCGGCGTAGTCGGGGAAGGCCGCGACGGCGCGCTCCCACCAGACCGCCTTCTCCTCCCCGCTGATCTCGCGGGCCTGGCCGTCCCACACCTGCTCGCCGTCCTGGACGGTCACCTGGTCGGGGTGGGCCTTGAGGTTGAAGTACCAGGTGGGGTGCTTGGGCGCCCCGCCCTGGCTGGCGACCATCGCGTAGACGCCGTCGTGCTCGACCTTCATCAACGGGTTCTTGCGGACCTTGCCGCTCTTGGCCCCACGCGTGGTGAACACGACGACGGGCTCGGGGCGGTTCGGGAGGGTGTTGGCCTCCCGGCCGCCGGTGCGCTCGTAGGTCTCGACCTGGTCGCGGACCCACTTCTCGGGGCTGGGCTCGTACTCGCCTTCCAGTGGCATGCCCCGACCCTAGGACCCCGCGGCGCGACCTGCCTGTCAAGGACGCTTGACACCGAGCGCCGCCCGGGACACGGTGGGGGCATGACAAGCGACCTTGACACCCCGCGCCGCAGCGCCGGCGACCGCTCCCGCGCCACCGCTTACCTGCGTGACTTCCTGCCCGGGGTGGTCGGCTACGTCGTGGTGATCGGGCTGGTCGGCGCGTTCGGCGACCTGGACGGCGACTCGCCCGCCCGCTTCGGCTGGGCGCTCCTGCCGGTGCTGCCCGCGATCTGGATCGGCTGGGCGGTGCTGCGCCACCTGCGCCGGGTCGACGAGTACGAGCAGCTCGTCCTGCTGCGCGGACTGGCGGTGGGCTTCGCCGTCGCCATGCTCGCCGCCGTCGTGCTCGGGATGCTGGCCGTGGCCGGCGTGGCCCTGCTCCTGGCGCCCTGGTTCGTCTTCGCCGCGGGGATGGCCGGCTGGGCCGTCGCGACCGGGGTGCTGAACGCCCGGTGAGGAACTCGCTGCGACCACTCCGCGAGGAGCGCGGCTGGAGCCAGGCCGCGCTCGCCGACGCCCTCGGGGTCTCCCGGCAGACCGTGAACGCGCTGGAGACCGGGCGCTACGACCCCAGCCTGCCGCTGGCCTTCCGCATCTCCGCGCTGTTCGAGCGGCCCATCGAGAGCCTCTTCCACCCGGACGAGCTGGTTTCTGGAACGATCGGTCAAGAACTGGGCTAGGGTGGGTGCATGGCCCGCCCCCGCAGCTTCGACGAGGCGGTCGCCGTGCGTGCCGCGGCCGCCGTGTTCGCCGCCCGGGGCTACGAGGGCACCAGCGTCGACGACCTGGTGACCGCCCTCGGGATCCAGCGGGGCTCGCTCTACGCGGCCTTCGGCAGCAAGCGGGCGCTGTACCTGCGGGTGCTCGGCGACCACGTGCAGGCCCTGCCGGACGACGACCTCACCCTCCTGCTGCGCGCCGCGGTGGAACGAGCACCGGTCGACGACGACGTCGCCGTCCTGGTCTCCGCCGGGTTCGACCGGCTGCGCCCCACCACCGACGACCTGCCCGGCCTGCTGGGCCGGGAGCTGATCGCGCACGCCACCCGACGACCGGAGGAACCATGACCGAGATCGACGTGACCACCGACCAGCTCGTGGTGACCCTGCACGGCTGGGACCGGGTCTGGGCCCTCAAGCGCCGGATCGCCGTCCCGCTGGGTGCCGTCCGCGGCGCCACCGCCGACCCCGGCATGAGCCGGGAGCCCGCCGGCCTCCGGGCGCCGGGCACCCACCTCCCCCGCGTCATCACGGCGGGCACGTACTTCCGCGGCGGCGAGCGGGTGTTCTGGAACCTGCGCGCCTCCCTGGAGCCGGTGGTGGTCGAGCTGGCCGGGCAGCGCTACGCCCGCCTCGTGCTCGGCGCCCCCGACGCCCGGGCCACCGCCGAGCGCATCGAGCGGGCGCTCACCCGGAGCTGATTCGCCGCCGGACGTGCCAGCCCAGGGCCAGCACGACCGTGGTGACCAGCGCGGCCGTCCCGCCGGTGAAGGCGGCCAGCACCGCCACGCTGCGCAGGTCGGGCTGACCCACGGCTCCGGCCGCACCGGCCACCACCGCGATCGCGGCCACCAGCAGCCAGGCCCACGGGCGCCGCGCCGGCACCGGACGGACCGGCGCGCGCCGCCACCAGAGCACCAGCCAGCCCAGGACGACGAGCCCGCCGATCAGGCTGCTCGTCTCCTGGGCCCAGCTCCACCCCGGGCGCCCACCCGCGTCGTCGGCCAGGAACGCCAGGTGTCGGGTGCCCCAGCGGCCGGGGTGGGTGAACTCGTCCCAGAGCACGTGCGTGCCGGCGCCCAGCAGCACCCCGCCCACCACCCCGGCGGCCCCGCGGGGACCGGCCACCGGCAGCCCGGTCCGCACCGCGCCCAGCCGGGCCCGCAGCGCGGCCGGGGCACCGGCCACCACCGGCGCGGCCAGCACCCCGTGCCACAGCGCCCACAGCAGCAACCCGCCCGCCAGGTCGACGGTCACCAGGGCCGGCGCGGTGTGCGTGCGCACGCCGAGGTCGACGGGCAGGTAGTACGGCAGGTCGGGCACCGTGCTGCCGGCCACCAGCGCCGACGCCGGCAGACCGGTGCGCAGGAACGGCAGGACGGCGGCGGGGTGGCTCAGCGTGAAGGGCACGGGCTCAGCCGGCGGTGTCCTCAGCGAGGGTGTGCGCGACCAGGGCGTTCGCGTGCCCGTGGCCCATCCCGTGCTCGGCCTTGAGCCAGGCGACCAGCGCCATGTGCCTGATCCCGGGCTCGGCTGCCCGCCGCTCCCGGACCAGCCCCTGCCACTCCGCGATCGGTCTGCCGTGCTTGGCCTCGATCGACGGGAAGTAGCTCGCCGGCCCCTGCACCTTCTCGCTCATGCGGGCATCCTGACCGACCCCACCGACATCGGGGGCCAGCCCCTCCCGCTGTTGTCGGTCTTCCCCGGGACCGGCAGGCTGAGGCCGGACAGCCCGACGAGTGGAGGAGCGCGACATGGTGGACTTCGGCAAGATCGCCAAGCAGGCGCAGCAGGCACTCAGCGACAGCGCCGAGAAGCTCGAGACCGCGGTGAAGGACAACGCCGGCAAGATCGAGGGCGCGGTCGACAAGGCCGGGCAGTTCGCCAAGGACAAGTTCCCGGACAAGGCCGCACAGATCGACCAGGCCGCGAGCAAGGCCAAGGGCGCCGTCCCCAGGCACGAGGACGCGACCGGCACGTCCGCCCCGGGTTCGCCGCTGAGCAGCGTGCCCACCCCGGTCGAGACCGCGCCCACGACCACCCTGCCGACGGACACCCCGCCGGACCCCTCGGCCACCCCCGAGGTCGACCGCACCGCCGCCGAGGCCGCCGGGGTCCAGTCGACCTCGCCGTCCAGCGCCGGGTTCGCCCCGCCGGCTCCCTCGCCCACGCCCGAGGTCGACCGCGTCGTGCGCGACCAGGGCTGACCCGGTCGACGACGGACGACCAGGGCCGGACGACGACGTGACCGCACCGCAGCAGCCCCCGACCGACCCGTCCCCCACCGAGGGGGTGGACCCGGTCGCGGCGGAGATCGCCGCGGGCTACGCGTTCACCGGTCCGGCCCTGGAGTTCGGCGCCGTGGTGCACGGCGGGAAGCCGCACCCCGGCGCCCAGGTGCGGGTGCCGCTGTCGATGATGAACCGGCACGGCCTCATCGCCGGGGCCACCGGCACCGGCAAGACCAAGACCCTGCAGCTGCTGGCCGAACAGCTCTCGGCACAGGGCGTGCCGGTGGTGCTCGCCGACGTCAAGGGCGACCTGACCGGCCTCGCCCAGCCCGGCGCGACCAGCGACCGGGTCACCCAGCGGGCCACCGACACCGCCGACGCGTGGACGCCCACCGGGTTCCCCGTCGAGTTCCTGGCGCTGGGCGGGCTGGGCACCGGGGTGCCGGTGCGCTCGACGATCACCGACTTCGGCCCGGTGCTGCTGGCCAAGGTGATGGACCTCAACGCCACCCAGGAGAGCTCGCTGGGCCTGGTGTTCCACTACGCCGACCAGGCCGGCCTGCCGCTGCTGGACCTCAAGGACCTCCGCGCGGTCATCTCCTGGCTGATCAGCCCCGAGGGCAAGGCCGACCTGCAGGGCCTGGGCGGGTTGAGCAAGGCCACCGCCGGGGTGATCCTGCGCAACCTGATCGCCCTGGACGACCTGGGCGGCGACGTCTTCTTCGGTGAGCCCGAGTGGGAGACCACCGACCTGATCCGCACCGCCCCCGACGGCCGCGGGGTGATCAGCTCCGTCGAGCTCACCGAGGTGCAGGACCGCCCGGCGCTGTTCTCCACCTTCCTCATGTGGCTGCTGGCCGACCTGTTCGAGGAGCTGCCCGAGGTCGGGGACGTGGACAAGCCGAAGCTGGTCTTCTTCTTCGACGAGGCGCACCTGCTCTTCACCGACTCCAGCAAGGCCTTCCTGGAGTCGGTCACCCAGACCGTGCGGCTGATCCGGTCCAAGGGCGTCGGGGTCTTCTTCGTGACCCAGAACCCGACCGACGTGCCCACCCCGGTGCTCGGGCAGCTCGGCAACCGGGTGCAGCACGCGCTGCGGGTCTTCACCCCCGACGACGCGACCGCGCTGAAGAAGACGGTGAAGACCTACCCGACGTCGGAGGCCTACGACGTCGCCGAGACGCTCACGTCGCTGGGCACCGGCGAAGCGGTGGTCACCGTGCTCTCCGAGCGCGGCGCCCCGACCCCGGTCGCCTGGACGATGGTCCGGGCGCCGCGCTCCTTCATGGGCCAGATCGACCCGGCCGTCCAGCAACAGGCCGTGGCGTCGTCCCCGCTGCACGCGAAGTACGCCACCGCGGTGGACCGGGAGTCGGCCTACGAGCAGCTCGCCGCCCGGCTCGCCCCGCCGCCCGCTCCCCCGGCCCCGGCACCCGCACCGCGGTCCGCCCCCGAGCCGGACAGCTGGCGCGAGCCCGACCTCGGGCGCGCCGAGCCGGCACCCCGCCGCCGGGAGCGCGCCCCCGAGCCCGAGCCGGACCTGGTGAGCCGCGTGTTGGGCTCCTCGGCGTTCCGGTCGTTCACCCGGTCGGCCGCCTCGGCGCTGGGCCGGGAGATCACCCGCGGCGTCTTCGGCACCCGCCGGCGGCGCTGACCCGGGTCGGTCGTCGGGTCAGTCGTTCGGTGGCCGGATCAGGCTGACCAGCACCAGCCCGGCGAAGACGACCCCGAACACCAGCATCGAGGGCTGCCCCAGCAGCCACGAGGTGAGCACCGCACCCAGCAGGCAGACCACGCCGAGGACCGCGAGGGTGACGAACCTGCCCTCTGCCAGCGCCATCGCTGCTCCTCCCACCGGGTGAGAGCGCAGCCTGTCACCGGCGGGTCACAGGCCCGTCACGACCGGGAGAGCGTCACCGACCCGTGACCTGAGGGGGCCCGTCGAGCGGGCCGGGCCGGCAGGCGGGACGATCCGGTGTCGGCACAGCAGGAGGAGGAACCTTGGAACCCAGCCCCACCCCCCGGGTGGTCGTGCGCGGCGAGGTCACCCTCCGGGTGCCGCCCTCGCACGCCACCCTGAGCATCACCGCCACCGGCCGCGACCGCCGGCAGGACCGCGCACTGGCCCAGCTGGGCGAGCACCAGCAGCAGGTGACCGAGCTGCTCCAGCGGTTCAGCGACCGGGTGACCCGGCACTCGACCGCCGGGGTGTCGGTACGTCCCGAGCTCGCCGAGAAGAACCGCGTCACCGGGTACGTCGCGAGCGTGACCACCCAGGTGCGGATCGACGACGTCGACCGGGTCGGCGAGGTGGCGGTCGCCGCGGCCGGTCTCGAGGGCTGCTCGCTGTGGGGCCCGAGCTGGCGGCTGGACCGGGACGCCCCCGAGTACGGGCAGGCCCGCACCGAGGCGATCAGCGAGGCCCTGAGCAGGGCCCGCGGGTACGCCGCCGCCGTCGGCAGCAGCGTCACCGGTCTCGTCGAGCTGCGCGACGTGGGCACCGGGGCGATGGCGCCGATGGCCTTCGCCGCCGGGGGCGCACGGATGCGTGGTGCCGCCGCCGCGGCACCCGAGCTGGACCTCGAGCCCGCGCTGCAGGAGGTGCACGGCGCCGTCGAGGCCGTGTTCACCCTCTCGCCGCCCGACCTGGACGCACTGGCATGAGGTACCGCGAGGGTGCCGACGTCGACACGTCCGGCGTGCAGGACCGCCGCGGTGGCGGCGGTGGTCGGGGCGGTGGCCGCGGGCTGGCCGTCGGCGGTGGCGGGCTGGGCGTCGTGGGGCTGATCGTGGTCGTGCTGTTCCAGGTCCTCGGCGGCGGCGGGGGAGGCGGGGGCGGGTCGTCCGCCGGGCTGTCCGACGTGCTCGGGGGCCTGCAGCAGGGCCAGACCGCCGACAACACCGACCTCGAGGCGGCCTGCCAGGACGGCGCGGACGCCAACTCCTCGGTCGACTGCGCCACCGCGGCCAACATCGACTCGATCCAGGACTACTGGGAGCAGACGCTGGAGGGCTACGTCCGCACCGACACCGTCTTCTTCTCCGACCAGGTGCAGACCCGGTGCGGCGGGGCGACCTCCGGGTCGGGGCCCTTCTACTGCCCGGCCGACCAGCTGGTGTACATCGACCTGTCGTTCTTCGACGACCTGCAGAGCCGGTTCGGCGCCGAGGGCGGGTTGTTCGTCAACGCCTACGTGATCGCCCACGAGTACGGCCACCACGTGCAGAACCTGCTGGGCACCAACGCGCAGGTGCAGCCCGGGGAGACCGGCCCGACCAGCGGCACCGTGCGGCTGGAGCTGCAGGCCGACTGCTACGCCGGCACGTGGGCGAACCACGCGGAGACCGTGCCCGACGCGTCGGGTCAGCCGCTGATCGCCGAGATCACCCAGGCCGACATCGACGGGGCGCTGGACGCCGCCGGCCGCATCGGTGACGACTTCATCCAGACCGAGCTGGGCGGTGGCACCGTGGACCAGGACGCGTTCACCCACGGGTCCTCCGAGCAGCGGCAGCGCTGGTTCACCACCGGCTACCAGAGCGGCGACCCGAACGCGTGCGACACGTTCGGCACCGACGACCTGGGATGAGCGACCTCTCCGTCACCGTCGAGGGCTCCCTGGCCACGCTCACCGTCGACCGGGCCGACAAGCGCAACGCGATGACCGGCGCCATGTGGGCCGCCGTCCCGGGCCTGCTGGCCGACCTGGCAGCCGACCCCCGGGTGCGCGTGCTGGTGGTGACCGGCGCGGGCCCGTCGTTCTGCGCCGGGGCCGACATCGCCGACCTGCTCGGCGGACCCGACCCGGCCGACCCGATGGCCCAGCTGCGGGCGGCGAACCTGGCCGCCCAGCACGCCCTGCGCACCTTCCCGCACCCCACCATCGCGATGGTGCGCGGGCACTGCATCGGCGGCGGGGTGGAGCTGGCGGCGTGCTGCGACCTCCGGTTCACCGACGACACCGGGGTCTTCGGGGTCACCCCGGCCAAGGTGGGCGTGGTCTACCCGGCCGAGCCCACCCGGGCACTGCTGGACCTGGTGGGACCGGCGACGACCAAGCTGCTGCTGTTCAGCGGCGAGCTGCTGGACGCCGCCGAGGCCCTGCGGGTCGGCCTGGTGGACAAGCTGCTGGCCCCCGACGCGCTGGAGCCCGAGGTGCGCCGCTTCGCCGACGTGCTGGCCTCCCGGTCCGCGCTCACGCAGCGCGCCAGCAAGGAGGTCCTCGCCGCCCTCACCCACAGCGCGGACGCCGATGCGGTGGCCCGGCGCTGGTACGGCGAGACCATCGCCAGCGGCGAGCTCGCCGAGGGCGTCACCGCCTTCGCCGAGCGTCGTCCGCCCCGGTTCGGATGGGCCGGAACGGGCGGCAGCTGACCGTTGTTGGGCCCCACATGACCACCATCGGCATCATCGGGGCCGGCCTGATCGGCTCCCAGCTCGCCCGCATCTCCACCGACGCCGGCTACGACGTCGTGATCGCCAACTCCCGCGGCCCGGAGACCCTCGCCGACCTCGTCGCCGAGATCGAGGCCCGCGACTCCCGCCAGGGCTCGATCTCCGCGGCCACCGCCGCCGAGGCCGGTGCCGCCGGCGAGGTCGTCGTCGTCACCGTGCCGCTGAAGAACCTGGGCGACGTCCCGGTCGAGCCGCTGGCCGGCAAGACCGTGATCGACACCAACAACTACTACCCCGAGCGGGACGGCCACATCGCCGCCCTCGACGAGGAGACCACCACCACCGCCGAGATGGCGCAGGCCCACCTGCCCACCTCGCACGTGGTCAAGGCCTTCAACCACATCTACTCCGAGCACCTGACCAGCAAGCGCGCAGCGACCGGCACCGAGCACCGCCGCGCGCTGGTCATCGCCGGGGACGACGCCGACGCCAAGGCGTGGGTCGCCGAGTACATCGACCGGATCGGCTTCGACACGTTCGACGTCGGCCCGCTCGCCGAGGGCTGGCGCATCCAGCGGGACACCCCCGGCTACGGCCCGGAGTTCCACGTCGAGCAGCTGCGCCAGGCGACCGCGGAGGCCAAGCGCTACCGCGACATGTGAGCAGTGGAGGGCAGGAGTGCAGCTTCTCTGCGCTCCTGCCCTCCGCTCAGGCGGTGAGGGCGGCCTCGTCGGCCTCGACGGCGGCGTTCCACTCCGGCTTCTCGGCCTGCCAGCGGTCCTCGGTGCGCCCGAGCCGCCAGTACCCCGACACGCTCATCCGCTCCCGCGGCAGGTCCAGCTCGGCCCGCAGGAACCGGCGCAGCTCGCGGACGAACCCGGCCTCCCCGTGCACGAACGCGTGCGGGGTGCCGGCCGGGCGCTCGGCCGACAGCACGGCCGCGGTCAGCGCCGCGCCGACCGGCTGCGAGCCCCGGTACACCCAGGTGACCCCGGGCAGGTCCTGCTCGTCGGCCGGGCCCTCCACCTCGACGAACACCTCGGCCGGGACGCCGGCGGGGAGCCGGGGCAGCGCGGCCGCGATGGCCGGCAGCGCCGAGTCGTCGCCGACGAGCAGGTGCCAGTCGGCGTCCGGGCTGGGGGCGTAGGCGCCGCCGGGGCCGGCGAACTGCAGCTGGTCACCCGGCTGGGCCGCCGAGGCCCAGGGCCCGGCCACCCCGTCGTCCCCGTGGGTGACGAAGTCGATGGTGAGCTCGCCGGCGGCGGCGTCCCACTCCCGGACGGTGTAGGTGCGGCTGACCGGCCACAGCTCGGCGGGGTGCTCGGCCTGCACGGCCTCGGCGTTGAAGGGCGCGTCGTAGGGAGCCCCCTTCGGCGGGAGCTGCAGCTTGACGTAGTGGTCGGTGAAGTCGCCGGCGCCGAAGCCGGTGAGCGACTCCCCGCCCAGCACCACCCGGACCAGGTGCGGGGTGACCCGCTCGGTGCGGACGACGGTGCCCACCCGGGTCACCCGCCGCTTCCTCGGTGCCTGCGTCACGTGCTCTCCTCAGTTAGGGTGCCCTAACCGTACGCCGCCCTCAGGGTGCCTCGGCGAGGCCCTGCGGGTCCACGACGACCACCGACACCCCGGCGGCGAGGAACGGGGCCAGTGCGGCGGGCTCGGCGCCGTCGTCGGTGACCAGCGTCCACGGGTCGGTCAGCCGCGCCCAGGCGTGGAAGGGCCGCCGGCCGAGCTTGGCCGCGTGGGCGAGCACGTAGACGTGCTGGGCCCGGCGGGCCATCAGCTCCTTGAGCCGGGTCTGCTCGAGCGCGGCCTCGCAGATGCCGCTGTCGGCGGTCACCCCGTCGGCGCCCAGGAAGACCCGGTCGAAGGTCATCCGCTCCAGCGCGGCCTCGGTCAGCGGGCCGACGAACCCCTGCGAGAGGTGGCGCAGCGTGCCGCCGAGGCACTCCACGTGCACGTCCTCGACGTCGGCGAGCGCCTCCAGCACCGTGAGCCCGGTGGTGGCCACGGTCAGCGGGGTGGTGGCCCGCAGCTCGTGGGCGACCGCGCCGACCGTGGACCCGGCGTCCAGCAGCACCGTCTCCCCCGGCCGCACCTGCGCCGCCGCCCACCGGGCGATGCCCCGCTTGGCGCTGTAGGCCTCGCCGGTGCGCTGGCGCAGCGAGGTCTCCGGGTGCGCGATGAGCGCCATCGCCCCGCCGTAGGTGCGGGCGAGCCGGCCGTCGCCGGTCAGCTGGGCGAGGTCCCGGCGGATGGTGGAGGCGGTCACCTCGAAGACGCCGGCCAGCTCCTCCACCGAGGCCAGCCCGCTGGTGGTGGCCAGCCGGACGATCTCCTCCCGCCGGGCGCGGGAGCCCAGCTGCCGGGAGGTGGCGGTGTCGTCGTCGGTCGGCACGTCGTCGTGCACGGGTCCTCCTCCGGGCTCAGGCCGCCGGGGCGGGCGACATCTGCGCAGCCTGCCGCAGTGCCTCGATCATGCTGCGGACGTCGACCTTGCCGGTGCCCGCGATGTCGAAGGCGGTGCCGTGGTCGACCGAGGTGCGGATGACCGGGAGCCCGACGGTGATGTTCACCCCGGCCTCGATGCCCAGGATCTTCACGGGGCCGTGGCCCTGGTCGTGGTACATCGCGACGATCAGGTCGTAGTCACCGCGGCCGGCGACGAAGAAGGCGGTGTCGGCGGGCATCGGGCCGCGGGCGTCGATGCCGTCGGCCTGCAGCACCTCGATGGCGGGGACGATCTTCTCCTCCTCCTCGCCGTAGCCGAACAGGCCGTTCTCCCCGGCGTGCGGGTTGATGCCGCAGACGCCGATCCGCGGGTTCTCGATGCCGGCGCGGACCAGGGCGTCGTGGCCGCGACGGACGGTGCGCTCGACCAGGCCGGGCTCGATCTTGGCGATGGCGTCGATGAGCCCGATGTGGGTGGTCACGTGGATGACCCGGATCTTGGGCGAGCTGAGCATCATCGAGACCTCCTCGATGCCGCAGAAGTGCGCGAGCAGCTCGGTGTGCCCGGGGTAGACGTGCCCGGCGGCGTGCAGCGCCTCCTTGTTCAACGGCGCGGTGCAGATGCCCTGCACCCGGCCGGCCATGGCCAGCTCGGCGGCGACCCGGATGTACTCGTAGGCGGCGTGCCCGGCGACCGGGGACAGCTGCCCGAACGGCAGGTCGGGCGGCAGCAGACCGAGGTCGACCACGTTGATCCGGCCCGGGGTGAAGACCGCCTGCTCGGGGCCCTCGACGGCGACCAGCTCCGGGGCCAGGCCGAGCACGTCGGCGGCCTGCTGCAGCCGGGCGAGGTCGCCGACGACGACGGGGCGGCACGCGGCGTAGGCGGTCTCCTCGATCAGCGCACCCACGACCACCTCGGGGCCGACGCCGGCGCCGTCGCCCATGGTGACCGCGATCCACGGCCGCTGGTCGGTGCCGGTCTCCGGCTGGGCGGCGGGGGTGGTGAGGGTGCTCATCGGGAGGGTGCCTTCCGTCGGGGTGCGGGGGTGCCCTGCATCTGGTCGCAGGGAGTGCAGGATCGAGACGAGGGAGTCCGGGCCGCCGAAGCTGCCGGGCCGGGTGACGACGGTGCGACCGTCGTCGGTGGTGGAGACGACGGCGCCGTGGTGCACCGCGCCCCGGGGGGTCAGCCGGACGACGTCGAGGGCGTCGAGCACCCCGCGAGCGGTCTCCCCGCCGGTGAGGACGAGGTCGACGAGGGAGTCGGTGAGCTGGAGGGCGTCGGCGACGAGCCGGGACAGCCCGGCGGCCAGCGCGCGGGAGGCGGTGGGGTCGACGGCGTCGGCCGGGTCGGGCCGCAGCACCAGCGGTCCGCGTGCGACGGCGGCGGCGACCTCGGCGGCCCACCGCGCCTCGGCCGCGGGCTCGACGAGCGCCGCCACCGGGACGACGAGCTCGGGCACGCCGGTGGCGACGAGCCGGGTGACCTGCTCGGCGGCCACGGCCTCCGCCGTCCCCACCACGACGAGCGGGCCCTGCCGCGGCACGTCCTGGACCCGACGAGAAGGGCGCTCCTCGTCAGCAGGGAGGGTGCGACCGAGGGCGGCGGCGAGGCCGCCGGATCCGGCCAGCGCGACGCCGGGCAGGGTGGCCACCGCGGCGACGACGGCGTCCAGGTCGGCGTCGGTGACGCCGTCGCAGACCGGCACCCGGCCGGCGGCCAGCAGGTCGGCGAGCACGCCCGCCAGCGCGGCCGACCGCACGGTGCCCAGGGCCACGACGGTGACCCGGAGGGGGGCGAGGGCGGCGGTGACCGAGACGGGTGCAGGGCGGCCCTCGGTGGCCCAGGCGTGCACCTCGGCCAGCGGGCGGCCGTCCGCGGTGGGCGTGCCGTCCACGACCACCCGGTCCAGTGCGGGCAGTGCCGGGGCGACGACGACCGGGCCGACGGCGCCCACGGTGGCGGCGACCGGGCCGCGGAGCAGGGAGTCGATCTTCAGCAGCACCTGCGCGGACTGCGCACGATCAACGAGGGCCCGGACGCGGGCCACGACGGCCTCCGGGGCATGGTGGCGGGCGTGCAGGTCGACGACGCAGACCCGCCCGGCGAGCACCGGCGGGGTGTCCCCGGCGAGCAGCAGGGCGACGCCGTCCGCATCGTGTCCCAGCAGGTCAGCGGTCTCTGCAGCACCGGAGAGGTCATCGGCCAGGGCGAGCACCGCAGGGCCGGGCACGTGGGTCACCTGGCACCTCCCGGGGAGCTCGTCGACGTCCGACCGGCAGGTCGGTGCGGTGTGCAGCGTGACACAGAATGCGCACAACGCGCCAGACGCTTGCGCAGAACACGCATGAATGGCACGGTGACCCACGCAACACCGACCTGGCCCGGCGTCCTGCCGGCCGATGACGCGAGAGGTCGACGATGACCAGCAGTTCGAGCAGCGGGGCACGGGTGGGCCGGGAGATCTCCCGGCGGTCCCTGTTCCGGCTGGGTGGCGTGGTGGGGGCCGGGCTGGCCCTCGGCCCCGCGCTCTCCGCCTGCGCCGGCCCCACCGGCACCCCCGGCCCCGGCACGATGACGATGGCGCTGAACCGCTCGCTGGTCAGCCTGGACAACAAGCTCAACCAGTTCGACGCCGCGGTCACCGTGCAGCGCGCCGTCCGGCAGGGCCTGACCCGGATCGGCGCCGACCTCACCCCGGAGCTGGTGCTCGCCGAGCGCTTCGAGCTCACCGGGGACACCGAGTGGACCGTGCAGCTGCGCGACGGGGTCGTCTACTCCGACGGCACCCCGGTCACCCCGCAGGACGTCGCCACCGCGCTGGAGATGTACCAGGGCGTGAACGGCTCCTTCCTGGCCTCCTTCTTCCGCGAGTGGCCCACCGTCGAGGTGCTCGACGAGCGCACGTTCACGATGAACACCGAGCTCCCCGAGCCCAACCTCGACTTCCTGATGGCCAACATCCTCATCACCCCCGCGGCGGCCAACCTGCCCGAGGAGCTGCAGTCCGGCGTGGGCAGCGGCCCGTACGTGGTCACCGCCAGCAACCGGGGCACCGGGGACTACACGCTGCGCCGCAACGAGGCCTACTGGGGCCCGCGCGCGGCGATCGAGACCGTCCAGGTGCGGTTCGTGCCCGAGGAGTCCAGCCGGGTGGTCTCCATGCGCTCGGGCGAGGTCGACGTCATCGACACCATCTCCCCCGACTCCGCCGACCAGCTCGCCGGCGTCCGCGACGTCACCATCGAGCGCACCGACGGGCTGCGGATCAGCCAGCTGTTCTACAACTTCCGCAAGCCGGCCGACCACCCGCTGGCCAACGTCCGGGTCCGCCAGGCGCTGTCGATGGGCATCGACGGGCGGGCGCTGGTCGACGACGTGCTCGTCGGCTCGGTCACCGCAGCCACCGGCGTCGTCCCCGAGGGGCTGTCGGGGGGCACCGGCGGTCACGAGTACGCCTTCGACCCGCGCGGGGCCCGGCAACTGCTGGAGTCCGAGGGCGTCACCGACCTCGAGCTCACGATGATCTGGGAGACCGGGGAGTTCGCCAACGACACCTCGGTGATGGAGGCCGTCGTCCAGATGATGGGCGACATCGGCGTCCGCACCCGGCTCGTGCAGTTCCAGCCCGGCGGCGACATCTCGCTGTGGCGGCAGGGCCGCGGCGGCGACTGGGACGTCCTGGGCAACGGCTTCGCCTCCCCCACCGGCCTGGCGCTGACCATGCTGCAGGGCATGTACGGCGGCACCGCCGAGCGCGAGGCCACCCGCGACACCTACCACGGGTACGTGTTCCCGGAGATCCAGCAGGTGATCACCGCCGCCGGCACCGAGGTCGACCCGAGCCGCCGGCAGACCCTGCTGGCCGAGGCCCAGGACGCGGTCTGGGAGACCTGGCCGTGCATGTGGGCCTTCGTGCCCAACGCGGTGCTCGCCCGGCGCGACCGGGTCAGCGACCTGCTCCTCAAGCCCTCGAACTCCTTCGAACTGTCCTCGACGAAGCTGGCGGCCCGCGCATGACCCGGTACGTGCTCAAGCGGGTCGGGCAGAGCGTCCTGACCCTCTTCCTGACCCTGACCACGGTCTTCGTGCTGCTCCGGCTGGCCCCGGGCGACCCGGCGGCGGCCTACGCCGGGCCCAACCCGACGACCGAGGACCTCGAGCGGATCCGCCAGCAGTTCGGCCTCGACGACTCGATCCTCGTCCAGTACGGGACCTTCCTGAAGGGCCTGGTCACCGGCGACCTGGGGACGTCGTTCTCCTTCCAGGCACCGGCGCTGGACGTCGTCCTCGAGCGGTTGCCGTACACGATCACCCTGGCGCTCTCGGCGATCCTGGTGACCGCAGTCGTCGCCATCCCGCTGGGCGTGTGGATGGCCCGTCGGGCCGACACCGCCAAGGAGTTCGGCGCCAACCTGCTCACCATCACCGGCCAGTCGATGCCCGACTTCTGGAGCGGCATCATGCTGCTCACCGTCTTCGCCGTGGTCGTCCCGGTGTTCCCGGCGTCGGGCTTCACCAGCTGGGGCGGCCTGGTGCTGCCCACGATCACGATCGCGATCCTGCAGATCGCGCTGATCAGCCGGATGGTCCGCCGCGAGATGAGCACCAACATGGCGGCGCCCTACCTGACCGTCGCCCGCTCGCGCGGGGTCGCCGAGCGCTCGCTGACCTGGCGCTACGCGATGAGCAACTCGGCCATCCCGGTGCTCACCGCCCTGGGCACCCGGTTCGCCGCGATGCTCAACGGCGTCGTCGTGGTCGAGGTCGTGTTCGCCTGGCCCGGCGTCGGCAGCCTCGTCGTCCGGGCGCTGGAGACCCGGGACTACCCGCTGATCCAGGCCACCGTGCTGGTCACCGCCGCGCTGACGGTGCTGGTGCAGCTGCTCATCGACCTGGCCTACCCGCTGCTGGACCCCCGGGTGCGGCTGGCGAAGACCACCCCGAAGACCGCGCCCGCGGTCGCCGCCCCCGAGGGAGCCCTCGCGTGACCACCACCCTGACGCCCGGGCCGGCGACCGTGCCCAGCCCGGCACCCGCGGAGCGGCCCAGCGCGGTCACCCCCGCGGACCTCAAGAACGCCGGCGCCCGCCGCCGGGCCCGCAGCTCCCGGGTCAAGCTCTGGGTCGGCGGGGTCTGCACCCTGCTGGTCGTGCTGCCGGTGCTGCTGGCCTCGGTGCTCCCGCTGCCCGGCCCCGACGAGCAGGACCTCGGCGCCCGCCGGCTGGCCCCGTTCACCGACGGGCACCTCTTCGGCACCGACCAGCTGGGCCGCGACCTGCTCTCCCGGGTGCTGCACGGGGGGCAGACCTCGCTGATGATCGGCCTGCTGGCGATCGTGGTCTCCGGGCTGATCGGCATCGCCCTCGGCGCCGCGGCCGGCTTCTTCGGCGGCTGGGTCGACACCGTGGTCTCCCGGCTCCTGGAGGCCCAGCTCTCGCTCCCCCTGCTGCTCATGCTGCTGCTGGTGGTGGCGCTGTTCGGCCCGTCGATCCTGGTCATCACCGTGGTCATCGCGCTGGCCCAGTGGCCCGAGGTCGCCCGGCTCACCCGCTCGCTGGTGCTCGTGGAGCGGGGCAAGCCCTACGTCTCGGCCGCCACCGTGCTCGGGCTGCGCCGCACCTCGGTGCTGGTCCGCCACGTCGTCCCCAACGTGCTCTCCCAGGCCACCCTGGTGGTCCTGCTGCTGCTGGCCCAGGCCGTGCTGCTGGAGTCCGCGCTGTCCTACCTGGGGGCCGGGCCGGAGCGCCCGTTCGCCACCTGGGGCCGGATCATCTCCGACGGGCAGGACTACATCACCACCTCGTGGTGGCTGGTCACGCTCCCGGGCCTGTTCATCGTGCTGCTCGTCGTCGGGGTCAACCTGCTCGGCGACGGCCTGCGCGACCGCACCCGGCGCCCCCGCCGCCGGGCCGCCGCCGGCACCCCCGCCGCGACGAAGACGGAGGCGTGAGCACCGTGGTCTTCCCGATCCCCTTCGACAGCACCCCGATCCTCGAGGTCACCGACCTGCAGGTCGAGCTGGTCACCGCCGACCGCGTCGTCCGCGCCGTGGACGGCGTCTCCTTCCGGATCTCCCGCGGCGAGACGGTCACGCTCATCGGCGAGTCCGGCTCGGGCAAGTCGACGACGGCGATGGGCGTGCTGCAGCTGCTGCCCGACGACCTCGCCGTGCTGTCGGGCTCGGTCAAGGTCGGCGGGGTGGACCTGCTGGTCGACCGGGACGCCGCCCGCCGGATCCGCGGCCGGATGGTCTCCCTCATCCCCCAGGACCCGATGACCGCGCTGTCCCCGGTGCACTCGGTGGGCAAGCAGCTCACCGGCGCGATCCGGCTGGCCGGCCACCCCCGCTCGACCGCCAGGGCCCGGGCCGTCGAGCTGCTGGAGGCCGTGCGCATCCCGCGGCCGGAGGAGCAGCTGGACAAGTTCCCGCACCAGCTCTCCGGCGGCATGCTGCAGCGCGTCCTGATCGCCATCGCCCTGGCCGGGCACCCGGTGCTGCTGGTCGCCGACGAGCCGACCTCGGCCCTGGACGTCACCGTGCAGGCCGGGATCCTGGACCTGCTCATGGAGCTGCAGGAGCGCACCGGCATCGGGATCCTGATGATCACCCACGACCTGGGGGTCGCCCGGTTGGTCAGCGACCGGATCCACGTGATGAAGGACGGCCGCTTCGTGGAGTCCGGCGAGGCCGAGCAGGTCGTGGAGGACCCGCGCGAGGAGTACACCCGGCGGCTGCTGGCCGCCGTCCCCCAGCTCGGCACCTTCGACGAGACCCCCGCGGAGGTGTCGGCATGACCGCCCCGTTCCTGTCCGTGCAGGACCTGGTCGTCAGCTACGGCGACTTCCGGGCCGTGGACGGCGTCAGCTTCGACATCCCCAAGGGCGGGACGCTGGCCGTGGTCGGCGAGTCCGGCTGCGGGAAGTCCACGATCGCCCGGGCCCTGGTCCGGCTGGTCACCCCGACCTCGGGCGCGATCGTCGTGGACGGCACCGACATCGCCCAGCTGAAGGAGAAGCAGCTGCGCCCGCTGCGGCACCGGGTGCAGATGGTCTTCCAGGACCCCTACGGCTCCCTGGACCCGCACCTGACGGCCGAGAAGATCGTCGCCGAGCCGATGCGGGACCGCTCCAAGGCCGACCGGCACCGGGAGGCCGCGCGGCTCATCGACCTGGTCGGGCTGCCGGCCTCCGCGCTGGACCGCCGTCCGGCCGAGTTCTCCGGCGGGCAGCGCCAGCGGATCGGCATCGCCCGGGCGCTGGCCACCAGCCCCGACCTGCTGGTGCTCGACGAGGCCACCAGCGCGCTGGACGTGAGCGTGCAGGCCCAGGTGCTCACCCTGCTGACCGACCTGCAGCGCGAGCGCGGCCTGACCTACCTGTTCATCAGCCACAACCTCGGGGTGGTCAAGCAGATCAGCGACCGGATCGTGGTGATGCGGGCCGGGAGGCTCGTGGAGACCGGGTCCACCGCCGACGTGCTGCGCGCCCCCACCGAGGAGTACACCCGGGCGCTGCGCAAGGCCGCGCTCGACCCCACCACGATGCGCGGCCGCAAGCCCCGTGACGTCGTCCGACAGCTGCAGGGAGCCCCCGCATGACCCTCGAGATCCCCGGGGCCCCGGTCCCGATGAGCCGCCTGGTCCTGGGCACGATGACCTTCGGCGACACCGTGGACGCCGCCGGCTCCGCCGCGATGCTCGACGCCGCCCTGGAGGCCGGGATCACCGGCCTGGACACCGCCAACGGCTACGCCGGCGGGGCCACCGAGACCATCCTCGGCCCCCTGCTGCAGACCCGTCGGGACTCCGTCGTGCTGGCCACCAAGGCCGGCATCCCGCACCCGGACGCCGGGGACCACGCGCCGCTGTCGGCAGCCGCGCTGGAGGCCTCGCTGGCCGGGTCGCTGTCCCGGCTGCAGGTCGACCGGGTGGACCTCTACTACCTGCACCAGCCCGACCGGGCGACGCCGATCCGCGAGACGCTGACGACGATCGCCGGCTTCGTCGCCGACGGCCGGGTCGGCGCGCTGGGCGTCTCGAACCTGGCCGCCTGGCAGATCGCCGAGCTCAACGCCGCCGCCGACGAGGTCGGCTGCCCGCGGCCGGTCGTCGCCCAGCAGCTCTACAACCTGCTGGCCCGCCGGGTCGAGGAGGAGTACCTGGAGTTCGCCCGGGTGAACGGGCTGGCCACGATGGTCTACAACCCGCTCGGCGGCGGGCTGCTCACCGGGAAGCACTCCTTCGACGAGGCCGCGACCAGCGGCCGGTTCGGGGACTCGAAGCTCGCCGCGATGTACAAGCAGCGCTACTGGAACCCCGAGCTCTTCGACGCCGTCGGCCGGCTGTCCGCCGTCGCCGACGGCGCGGGGATCCCACTGGCCGAGCTGTCGCTGCGCTGGCTGCTCGGCTCCCCCGACGTCGCCGCCCTGCTGCTCGGGGGCTCCAAGACCGCCCAGCTGCAGCAGAACGTCGCGGCCGCCGCGGCCGGCCCCCTCCCGGCCGACGTCGTGGCCGCCTGCGACGAGGTCGGCGCCACGCTGCGCGGCCCCATGCCCGCCTACAACCGCTGATCCCTGGAGCCCGAGTTGACCCGCCACACCGACCTGACCACCGCGATCCGCGCCCGCGAGCGCGTCCTGGGCTACTGGATCACCCTGGACTCCCCCGTCTCCACCGAACGGATCGCCCGCACCGGCTGGGACTACGTCGCCCTGGACGCCCAGCACGGCCTGTTCTCCTACGAGGGCATGCTGCGCGGGATCACCGCCGTCGACGCCGTCGGCGGGGTCGCCTGGGTGCGCGTGGAGGCCAACGACCCGACCTACATCGGCAAGGCGCTGGACGCCGGGGCCTCCGGGGTGATCGTGCCGCTGGTGGACGACGCCGCCCAGGCCGCCGCCGCCGTGGCCGCCGCCAAGTACCCCCCGCTCGGACGACGCAGCTACGGCCCGATGCGCTCTGCGCTGCGGGTCGGCCCGACGCCGGCCGACAGCAACGACACCACGCTGGTGTTCGCCATGATCGAGACCCCCGAGGGCCTGGCGAACGTGGCCGAGATCTGCGCGACCCCGGGCCTGGACGGCGTCTACGTCGGCCCGTCGGACCTGTGCCTCGCCGTGGGCGGCGCGTTCCCGAACGACCCGGCCGTCGCCGATGTGTTCGAGGCAGCCCTGGTGACCGTGCGCGAGGCCGCCGCCGCCGCGGGCGTCGCCGCCGGCATCCACACCGCCGCGGGCTCGCAGGCCGCCCGGCGACTGGCCGAGGGCTACACCTTCGCCACCGTCTCCTCCGACCTGACCCACCTCGAGCAGGCCGCCGCCGGGCACCTCGCCGCGGCCCGCTCGAACGAGGCCGCCTCCTCCGCCGACGCCGGATCGGGGTACTGATGACCACTGCTCAGCTGGTCCGCGACGGCGTCCTCCGGGACGCCGGACCCGGACGCCGCGACGCGTTCCTGCCGAGCACGACCGTGCAGGTGCACGCGGCCAACCTGATGACGCTGCCCGACGGCAGGCTGGGCTGCGTGTGGTTCGGCGGCACCCAGGAGGGCGTCCCGGACATCTCGATCTGGTTCTCCCGGCTGGTCGACGACACCTGGACACCGGCCGAGCAGCTGTCCGACGACGGCGCCCGGTCCGAGCAGAACCCCGTGCTCTTCCCCGCCCCGGACGGCTCGCTCTGGCTGCTGTGGACCGCCCAGCACGCCGGCGACCAGGACTCCGCCGAGGTGCGCTGCCGGGTGTCGCCGGACTCCGGTGCGACCTGGGGTGAGACCCGCACGCTGTTCCCGGCGACGTCGACCGGCGGCGTCTTCGTCCGCCAACCCGTCGTGGTGCTGCCCTCGGGCCGCTGGCTGCTGCCGGTGTTCTCCTGCGTCACCGTGCCCGGGCAGAAGTGGGTGGGCGACGTGGACACCAGCTCGGTGATGGTCTCCGACGACGCCGGGGCCACCTGGCGCGAGGTCGCCGTCCCGGCGTCGACCGGCTGCGTGCACATGGACGTCGTCCCGGTCGAGGGCGGACTGGCTGCCTTCTACCGGAGTCGCTGGGCCGACTGGGTGTACCGCTCCACGTCCGCCGACGACGGGGACACCTGGACCGCGCCGGTGCCCACCGAGCTGCCCAACAACAACAGCTCGATCCAGGTGACCGCCCTGGCCGACGGCCGGTTGGCGATGGTGCTGAACCCGACCCAGGCCGGCCCGGACACCCCGCGTCGGCTGTCGCTCTACGACGAGATCGACGACTCCGGGCTGGCGTCGGAGCAGAGCGCTGCCGAGCCGGTCGTGGACGACGGCGAGCGGCACGCGTTCTGGGGCACCCCGCGGGCGCCGATGACGTTGGCGCTGTCCGCCGACGGCGGGGTGACCTGGCCGGACCGCCGGGACGTGGGGACCGGCGACGGGTACTGCCTGTCCAACAACAGCCGCGACGGGGTGAACCGGGAGCTGTCCTACCCCTCGGTGCACCAGACCCCCGACGGGGCGCTGCACCTGGCGTTCACCTACCACCGAACGGCGATCGAGCACGTCGTCGTCACCCCGGACTGGGTGACCGCGGGCTGATGCACGCCCTCGTCACCGGCGTCAGCTCCGGCATCGGCGCCGCCGTCGTCGACCGGCTGCTCGCCGACGGCTGGTCGGTCACCGGGGTCAGCCGCACCGCCCCCGAGCCCCGCCCCGGGCTGACCTGGCTGCGCGCCGACCTTGCCGAGGTCGAGGCCGTGCCGGGTCTGCTCGCCGAGATCGGACCGCTGGACGCCGTGGTGCACTCAGCCGGCGTCCAGCGGTCTGCCCCGCTGGGCACGCTGTCCCTGGCCGACGGCGCGCTGATGTGGCGGCTGCACGTGGACGCGGCGACCGCCGTCGTGGACAGCGTGGTGGACCGGGTGGTCGACGGTGGGCGGGTGGTGCTGATGGGCAGCCGCACCGCGGTCGGGGTGGCCGGCAAGAGCCAGTACGCCGCGACCAAGGCCGCGCTGGTCGGGCTGGCCCGGTCCTGGGCGATCGAGCTGGCGCCCCGGCGGATCACGGTCAACGTGGTGGCCCCGGGCCCGACCGAGACCCCGATGCTGCTGGACCCCGGCCGGGCGGCCACCCCGCCGAAGGCACCTCCGCTGGGCCGCTTCGTCCGCCCGGCCGAGGTGGCCGGGCTGACCGCGTTCCTGCTGGGCCCCGAGGGCGGGATGGTCACCGGCCAGCAGCTCGTCGTCTGCGGCGGCGCGTCCCTCTGAGTGCTCAGACGAAGGCGCTGAGACCGGTGATCGAGCGGCCGACGATGAGGGTGTTCATCTCGCGGGTGCCCTCGTAGGAGTAGAGCGCCTCGGCGTCGTTGAAGTACCGGATGACGTTGTTCTCCAGCACGATCCCGTTGCCCCCGAAGAGCTCGCGGGCCATGGCCACGGTCTCCCGGCCGCGGGCGGTCACGTAGCTCTTGGCCAGTGCGGCCTGGTCGTCGCGCAGGTCGTCGGTCTCCTGCAGCTGGGCGATCCGGACGACCATGCCGAGCGAGGCGGTCACGTTGCCCAGCATCTTGGCCAACAGGTCCTGGATGAGCTGGAAGCTGCCGATCGGCTTGCCGAACTGGACGCGCTCCTTGGCGTAGGCCACCGCGTACTCGTAGGCCCCCATCTGGCAGCCCACCCCGGACCAGGCGACCCCGCCACGGGTGACCTTGAGGACCTTGTTGACGTCCTTGAAGGTGTTGCCGCCCTCGAGCTTGTGGTCGGCGGGGATGCGGCAGTCGGTGAACACGAGGTCGGCGTTCTGCACGGTGCGCAGCGCGAACTTGTCCTCGATCTTCGAGGCGGTGAACCCCGGGGTGCCCTTGTCGACGACGAAGGTCTTCACCGCGTCGTCGGCCTCGTCGCGGGCGAAGACGATGACGTGGTCGGCGAAGGTGCCGTTGCCGATCCAGCGCTTGGCGCCGTTGAGCACCCACTCGTCGCCGTCGCGGCGGGCGGTGGTGCGCAGCCCGCGGGCGACGTCGGAACCGCCCTCGGGCTCGGTCAGCGCGAACGCGCCGATCTTGGTCATCGCCATCATCTCGGGGATCCAGCGCTGCCGCTGCTCCTCCGAGCCCAGGATCATGATCGAGCCCATGGCCAGGCCGTTGTGCACCCCGAGGAAGGTCGCGATCGAGGGGTCGACGCGGGCCAGCTCGAGGGCCTGGAAGCCGCCGTACATCTTCGACGCCGGCACCCGCCCGTCCCACTCGTAGGCGCGGCCGACGGCATCGATGGCGGCGAACTCCGGGATGAGGTCCATCGGGAACTCCGCCGCGGCCCAGGCCTCGTTCACCCGGGGCGTCACCTTCTCGGCGAGGAACTGCCGCAGGGTCAGCAGCTCCTTGCGCTCCTGGTCGGACAGCAGGGTCTCGTAGCCGAAGAAGTCCCCGGTCAACAGGTCAGCGGTCATGGTGCAGCACTCCTCGGTGACGACGGCGTCTTCTTCGATCGTCCGCTTGTTACCCGCCGGTAGCCACTCCACCCGCCCCTGGCCCGGGTGACCTTCCCCCCAGGCTGCGCGGCCATAGCCCACCGATCCCGGGAGACCGCGTGCGCCTCGCGCAGGGTCTGCTGCTGGGGGTGGCGATCGGCTGGGTCGTCGCCGCTGCATCGACACCTCGGGCCGCTTCCGGGCCCGCGACCCGGCCCCCGACGTGCTGCCCCGGGCGCTGGAGCGGCCCGACCGGCTGCGGTCCGGGGTCGGCGAGGTGCTCCTCACCGTGAGCGACAGCTACGGCTCGGCCGGGGCGAGGGTGTGGTCGAGCCCGGACGGCACCGTGCTCCGGGCCGAGATCGGGTGAGCCCGGCCCGCCACTAACCTCGCCCCCATGGTCTCCCTGGGCACCCCGCTGTCTCCCTCGGCCACCCGCGTGATGCTCCTGGGCAGCGGTGAGCTGGCCAAGGAGGTGCTCATCGCGCTGCAGCGGCTGGGCGTGGAGACCATCGCGGTCGACCGGTACGAGCACGCGCCGGGCCACCAGGTCGCCCACCACGAGCGGACGATCACGATGAGCGACCCCGCCCAGCTGCGGGCGCTGATCGAGGCCGAGCGGCCCGACGTCGTGGTCCCGGAGATCGAGGCCATCGCCACCCCGACGCTGGTGGAGCTGGAGGCCGAGGGCGTGCGGGTGGTGCCCACCGCCCGCGCGGCCCGGCTGACCATGGACCGGGAGGGCATCCGGCGGCTGGCCGCGGAGACCCTGGGCCTGCCGACCAGCCCCTACCGGTTCTGCGACTCCCTGGACGAGCTGCGCGCCGGCGCCGACGCCGTGGGGTTCCCGTGCGTGGTCAAGCCGGTGATGAGCTCCTCGGGCAAGGGGCAGAGCACGCTGCGCACCGAGGCAGACGTCGAGCGCGCCTGGGACCACGCGATGGCCGGGAGCCGGGTCGCCGGCACCCGGGTGATCGTCGAGGGGTTCGTCGACTTCGACTACGAGATCACCCTGCTGACCGTCCGCTCGCTGCGCGACGGTGAGCCGGTCACCGACTTCTGTGCCCCGATCGGACACCGCCAGGAGTCCGGGGACTACGTGGAGAGCTGGCAGCCCCAGCCGATGTCGGAGGTCGCGCTGACCCGGGCCCGGGAGATCGCCGCCGCGGTGACCGACGACCTCGGTGGCCTGGGCCTGTTCGGGGTCGAGCTGTTCGTCCGCGGGGACGAGGTGTGGTTCTCCGAGGTCAGCCCGCGTCCGCACGACACCGGGATGGTCACGATGACCACCCAGTGGCAGAACGAGTTCGAGCTGCACGCCCGCGCCCTGCTCGGCCTGCCGGTGGACACCACGCTGCGCACCACCGGGGCATCGGCCGTCGTCTACGGCGGGGTCGAGGCCACCGGCATCGTGTTCGACGGCGTGGACGAGGCCCTGGCCGTGCCGGGCGTCGACGTCCGGCTGTTCGGCAAGCCGGAGAGCTTCACCCGGCGGCGGATGGGGGTCGCGCTGGCCCGCGGCGAGGACGTCGACACCGCCCGGGCGACGGCCCGCGAGGCCGCCGGCAGGATCCGCCCGCACGCCTGATCACCCCTCCCCGCGGAAGGGCAGCACCGCCGCGGCGGCCTCCCGGTGGCGCACGCGGGCCCGGACGCCGGGGAAGGGGTCGACCGTGACCCCCGCCTGCCCCCGGGTGACGACCCGCTTCCAGGTACCGACCACCTCGCCGTCCTCGACCAGGGTCGGGAAGAAGACGCCGTTCATCCCCGGCACCACCCGCTCGAAGAACCGCGGGGCCAGCACCGGCGACCGGTCGGTGTAGCCGAGCACCCACTCGTCGAAGCCGGACAGGGCGCGGACGCCGTCGGGCACGGGGTCCGGAGGCTCGCCCAGCGTCCAGTACGAGGCGCCCCCGCAGGTCACCTCGGTCAGCTCGTCACGCACGGCGGCGAACCCGGCCCGGACCTCGGTGAGCGTGAGCTTGGTCCACCAGGCGAGGTCCCGCTCCGTCGCCGGCCCGTGCCCGGCCAGGTGGCGGCGGACCACCTCGGCTACCGCGGCCGACCGGTCGGTCGGCGGCTCCCCCGGGGCCCACTCGTCGAGGAGCACGAAGCCCTGTGCGGGCCCACCGGGCAGCTCCCCGAGCGGGGGCCCGAGCACGAGGAGGCCGTCGTGGGCCAGTCGGCCGATCAGGTGCACGCCGCGCTGACCGGCGGTGTCGATCCCGGCGTCGACGAACGTGGCCACCAGGTCGGCCCGACCCAGCCCACCCGCTGCCGAGGTCCCGGCCAGTGCCACCTGCGCGGCGTCGGCGGCCCGGGCGCAGTCGTGGTCGGTGAGCCCGAGCTGCCGGTGTCGCGGTGTCGACTCGGCGACTTGTCGATGCGCGGTCAGCCACAGCAGCAGGCGCAGGTCGGCCGGAGCGAGGGTGAAGAGCGTGCCGCGCATCGGCCACGACCGGACGACCTCACCGGCAGCGAACGCCGCCCACACGTCCTGCACCGTCCCACCCGCCAGCCGGGCGCCCACCGCCCACTCGGCCTGCCGGAGGTCCTGGGACTGCAGCGCGAACAGGCCCCGCACCACGTCGGCGACACCACCCAGCGGCCGGGTGAGGCCCTGGCCGGCCAGCCGCATCCGACGCAGGGTCGGGGTGTCGACGTCCATGCAGCCTCCCGGGTCGGTGGGCGGCGACCGTAGCGGGGAGATCCGACAGAACCGCTCAGAGGTCGGGGACCAGCAGTTCCGCAGCCCGGGTCAGCACCTCGCCGAGGTCGCTGTCGGGGTGGGCGATCCAGTGCTCGTGCGCGGCCAGTGACGCGGCCAGCGCGGCGTGGCCGACGGCCACCGGCACCACGTCGTCCGCGGGCAGTCCGAGCCGCCGGGCGGTGAAGTCCGCCGCAGCAGCCCGCCAGGCGTCGAAGGTGGTGTGCGCGTACGCCCGCAACGCCGGGACCTCGAGGATGAGCTGCGCCCGCTGGCGGGCCCAGACCTCGTCCCCCGGCGCCACGGCGAGGGCGGCGACCACCCCGCGGCGCACCGCGGCAGCGACCGGCTCGTCGGCCGGCGCGGCATCCAGGGCCGCACGCAGCCGGGCGACGTCGGCCGGGGACTCCAGGAAGAGCACGTCGGCCTTCGTGGCGAAGTACCGGAAGAAGGTCCGTCGGCCGATGCCCGCGGCCGCAGCGACGTCGTCGATGCTGGTCCGTTCGTACCCGCGGGAGAGGAAGAGGTCCTGCGCGACCCCGGCCAGCTCGTGCGCCGACGTGGCCGCCGGCCGTCCGCCGCGTTCCCCCGTGGTCACGCTCCGATGGTGCCGCACCGGTCGGTGGGAACGATCCCCTTCCGTTGTGACACCCAGTGCCATAACCTGCGACCCAGATCACACACCGAGGAGAGGAACCGACATGGGTCGCATGGACGGGAAGGTCGTCTTCGTCACCGGAGCCGCCCGCGGGCAGGGCCGCAGCCACGCGCTGCGACTGGCCCAGGAGGGCGCCGACGTCATCGCCGTCGACGCCTGCCGGCAGATCGAGACCACGCCCTACCCCACCGCGACCCCCGAGGACCTCGCGGAGACCGTCCGCCAGGTCGAGGCGCTGGACCGCCGGATCGTGGCCAGCCAGGTCGACGTCCGCGACCTCGACGGCCTCACGAAGGCCGTCGCGGACGGCGTGGCCCAGCTGGGCCGGCTCGACGTCGTGCTCGCCAACGCCGGCATCTCCACCCCCGCGTCCACGCTGGACATGGACGAGGAGACCTGGCAGACGATGATCGACGTCAACCTGACCGGCGTCTGGAAGACGGTCAAGGCGGCGGTCCCGCACGTCATCGCCGGCGGGCGCGGCGGCTCGGTGGTCATCACCAGCTCGCTGGCCGCGATCTACGCCAACCCGAACACCGCGCACTACTCCGCGGCCAAGGCGGGCCTGGTCATGTTCGCGAAGGTGCTGGCCAAGGAGCTGGCCCCGCAGAGCATCCGGGTCAACACGATCCACCCGACGACGGTGGCCACCGACATGATCCTCAACGAGCCCACCTACAAGCTCTTCCGCCCCGACCTGGAGCACCCGACCCGGGCGGACTTCGAGGAGGCGGCGCTGACGCTGAACAAGCTGCCGATCCCGGCCGTCGAGGCCGTCGACATCTCCAACGCCGTCCTCTACCTCGTCTCCGACGACGGCCGCTACGTCACCGGCACCACCCACGTGGTGGACGCCGGCGGCCAGCTCTGACCCACCCCACCCACCAGGAGGAGAACAACATGGGACTGCTCGACGGCAAGGTCGCCCTGATCACCGGCGGCGCACGCGGCCAGGGCCGGGCGCACGCACTGGTCTCGGCGAAGGAGGGCGCCGACGTCGTCCTGGTCGACATGGCCGACCAGATCGCCAGCGTGCCCTACCGGATGGCCACCCAGGACGACCTCGCGGAGACCGTCCGCCAGGTCGAGGCGCTGGACCGGCGCGCGATCGCGGTCACCGCCGACGTGCGTTCGCAACAGCAGATGGACGACGCCGTGAGCCGCGGCATCGCCGAGTTCGGGAAGATCGACATCCTCATCGCCAACGCCGGCATCTGGACCCAGGCCCCGTTCTGGGAGATCACCGACGAGGCGTGGGAGGACATGATCGGCACCAACCTGACCGGCGTCTGGAAGTCGGCCAAGGCGATCGCCCCGCACATGATCGAACGCGGCAGCGGCTCGATCGTGATCACGTCGTCGGTGAACGGGTTGGAGCCGGGACCGGACTACGCGCACTACGTGTCCAGCAAGCACGGCGTGATCGGGCTGATGAAGAACATCGCGCTGGAGCTGGCCCCGCACGGGATCCGCTGCAACTCCATCAACCCGGGGGCGATCAAGACGCCGATGACCGACCACCAGGGTGCGTGGGACATGTTCGCCGGGCACGAGGGCGGCACCGAGGCGGACATGCTGGAGGGCGGGTACCACTTCCACGCGCTCAAGGGCATGACGTTCCTGTCGCCGGAGGTCATCGCGAACACCGCGCTGTACCTGAACTCCGAGCTGGCGGCGGCCGTCACCGGCGTGACCATCCCGGTGGACGCCGGCCACATGCTGCTGACCGGGTTCAACCAGGCGCCGGTGAAGTAGTCGGTCCCGACGACGGCCCGGGTGTCCACAGCCCGGGCCGTCGTCCACAGACCCGCCCCGCGGGGTGTCCGGTGTCGGACCCGACGGGCAGGCTGACCGGCATGCGCACCCCGTGGCGGACCTCCCGCCGTCCTCCCGAGGACGACCCGTCGGTCGTGTTCGCCCACGCCGTCGGGGCCGCACGACAGCAGGACGTCCCGGTCGAGGTGCTCGACGCGCTGACCACGGCTCTCGCCGGGCTCTCCCCCGACCTGGACCTGCCCGAGGTGCCCGGCTCCCTGGCCGATGCGGTCACGACGCTCTACGGCCGGGGGTGGCAGCCCTCCGACGTCGCCCACGTCGCGCGGCGCCGGCTCAGCCAGCGGGCCGGCAAGCTCGCCGCTGCCGTGGTCACCGCGGAGGCCTCGTCCAGCGGTGCGGCCCGGCGGGCGCCCCGCGAGTGGGTCGACCAGCTCGACGCACTGGGGACGACGACGGGTCTGCCCGGCTGGTGGCGCTCCACCGGGGTCGAGCCGGCCACCGCCTGGCGGGACGTCGTCCGGTTGCTCGCGCTGCTGCTGCAGCTCCCGGCGCTGGAGCAGCTCCTGCCCACCCCGGCCGGCTGGCCGCAGCGCCGTGTCGAGGGCGCGGCCGTGCCGGCCGGGCCGGTGGACGAGAAGGTCCTGGGCCGGGTGCGCGGGCTGCTGGCGAAGGCCGAGCGCACCGAGTTCCCCGAGGAGGCCGACGCGCTCACCGCGAAGGCCCAGCAGCTGATGAGCCGGCACGCCATCGACGCCGCGGTCCTGGCCGACCGTCGGCCGGCCGGTGCCGAGGCGGGGGTGGTCGCCCGCCGCCTGCACCTGGACGACCCGTACGCCAAGCCGAAGGCACACCTCCTGCAGGCGGTCGCCACGGCCAACGGCGCCCGGGTGGTGCTGCTGCCCGACCTGGGCATCGCCACGGTCGTGGGGCAGCCGGTCGACCTCGAGCTGGTCGACCTGCTCTTCACCTCGCTGCTGCTGCAGGCCACCCGCGCACTGGCCGACGCGACCCGGGGCGGGAGTGCCCACACCCGGGCGGCGGTGTTCCGACGCGGCTTCCTCTACTCCTACGCGACCCGGGTGGGCGAGCGGCTGACCGAGGCCCGGGAGCGGGCCACCCGGGAGGCGGCCGGGGAGTACGGGTCGGCGCTGGTGCCGGTGCTGGCCCGGCGAGAGGAGGCGGTCGCCGAACGGGTCGAGGAGCTGTTCCCGCGGTTGCGGGTCAGGCGTGGGCGCACCGTCGACCCGGCCGGCTGGCACGCCGGCCGGCAGGCCGCCGACCGGGCCGACCTGGGGTCGGGACGGTCACCGCTGCGCGGGTGAGCCGGCGACCAGGGCCACCGCGGCCGACGCCGGCACGGCGCCGGGGTGCAGCACCGAGGCGATCGCCTCGACCCCGTCCACCAGTCGCGGTCCGGGCCGGACGACGAGCCCGTCGGCGTCGATCGCCCACACGGTGCGTCCGGGCAGGTGCGCGGCGACCTCCCGGGCCTGCTCGACTGCAGCCTCGAGCCCGAACCCGCACGGCGCCACCAGCACGACCTCGGGGTCCCCGGCCTCCATCGCGTCCCAGGTGGTCGGCACGCTGCGGGTGCCGGCGACCGCGCCCACGGGCTCCCCGCCTGCGGCGGTGACCAGGTCGGGCACCCAGTGCCCGGCGGTGAACGGCGGGTCCACCCACTCGACCACGGCGACGCGGGGTCGCGGGCGTCCTGCGACGGCACGGGCCACGGCGGCCAACCGGGCCCGGAGTGCGTCGGCGACCTCGGCGGCACGGTCCGGGACGCCCGCCCGGGCACCGACCGCGGTGATCGTGGCCAGCACGTCGTCCAGGGTGTGCGGGTCGAGGGTGAGCACGTCGGCCGTCGTCCCCAGGTGGGCGAGGGCGTCGGTGACCGCACCGGCGGGCAGCGCGCAGACCTGGCAGAGGTCCTGGGTGATGACGAGGTCGGGGGCGAGCTCGGCCAGCGCACCGGCGTGCAGCGTGTAGAGGTCCTCCCCGGCAGCCACGCGGGCCCGGACGGCGGCGTCGATCTCCCCCGGGGACAGCCCGACGGTGTCCAGCCCGCCCACGACGACGCCCGCGCGCTCTCGGATCCCCGGCGGCTGGTCGCACTCGAAGCTGACCCCGACCAGGTCACCGGACAACCCGAGCGCGTCGACGATCTCGGTGGCGGACGGGAGGAGCGAGACCAGGCGCACCACCCCACGGTAGGTGCGTAGCGTCGACTCATGGACCTGCCTGCCGGACTGCTCGAGCTGCTCCGCTCCCCCGCGCCCTGCTTCATCGCGACGCTGATGCCCGACGGCGGGCCGCAGATGACCGAGACGTGGGTGACCACCGACGACGCGGGCCGGATCGTCATCAACACCGTCGCCGGGTTCCAGAAGGTGAAGAACATGGAGCGCGACCCGCGGGTGGCGCTGAACATCGCCGACCCACAGGCCCCGGCCCGCTACTACGGGGTCCGCGGTCGGGTCGTCGACATCACCGCCGACGGCGCGGTCGAGCACATCGAGGCACTGGCGCAGAAGTACCTGGGCGGGCCCTACCCCTGGTACGGCGGACGCGACCAGCAGCGGCTGATCCTCACCATCGAGGCCGACACGGTCCACTCCCCCCAGGGCTGAGCACCGCGCCTGATCTCAGCTGGAGGCGTGCACGGTCGAGACGAGGTCCCCGCAGCTGATCCGGGTGGCGGAGGCGACCGCCGGACCGGTGGGGTCCCCGGCGACGTCGATCGTGTCGCTGGCGCCGTTGGTGGCCGTCGTCCCGTCGAGGAGGACGGCGGTGCGGGTGATGCTGACGGGCTGACCGTCCGCGTCCTGGTCCAGCTGCAGTCCGACCAGCTCGGTGCTCGGCTCGCCGGCCACCCGGGAGCACCCGACACCGGTGCCGCCGGTCCCGGTGAGGTCGAAGGTGTACTGCGAGCCCTGCACGTTCAGCGCCGGGACCATCGCACACACGGAGACGGAGAACAGGCTGGCCGTCCGGCCGTCGGACACGATGGCGGCGATGGTGCCGGCCCCGTCGACGTCGGCGATGAGCATCTGCCGGCTGACGGGGCTCGCCGAGCTGTAGTCGGCCGAGAACGTCGCCCCGCTCGCCGTGGTGACGCCGACGACCACGACGGCGGTGGAGGTGTTCCCCTCCAGCCAGGCGGTGTCGGCGCGCCCGTCACCGTCGACATCCAGGGTGGGTGCGCTGGCGGCGTCGGCGGGAACCCCGTTCCCGACGGGCGCGCAGCCCGTGCCGGACGTCACCGGTGCCGAGGCCGCCGTGCTGGTGCTGGTCACCGGGGCGGCGGCACCGGTGGACGCGGCGGCCGCCGTGGTGGTCGCGGCCGGAGCTGCCGTGCTCTCGTCACCTCCGGTGCACCCTGCGAGCAGGCTGACTGCGGCCGCCAGGGCCAGCACCACGAACGACCTCGACCTCATCCGCCCCCCTGCTCCGCTGTCCACCGCCAGGATCGGTCCGAGGCCTGGGAGACAGCTGTCAGGGCGCTGCGGGGGTCCGGCCACCGTCGGACGGCGGTAGGTTCCGCGCGTCGTCGTCCCGTCGTGGAGATCCCCGTGCTCGGTCGCAACTCCTTCACCGCCGCCGAGATCGACGCGGCCCGCACCGACGTCGCCGGTCAGCTGGCGACCTTCCGCGCCGTGCCTGCCGGCCCGGAGCGCGACGCCCTGGAGCCCCGCTTCGCCTCGGCGGTGCTGCTGGCCCTGGACCGCCGGTTCGTGCACCGCACCCGAGGACTGGCCGGGAAGAAGGGCACCCCGCTCAACGAACTGGAGCTGGTCACCGACGGCCTGATGTGCGATGGGCAGCTGCCGGCCAGCACGGTGGCGAGGTACGACGCCGCGACCGCCGTACTGGGTCTGGCGGTGGGCTCGGAGATCGCCCCGTCCGCAGACGACGTCGAGGCCCTCACCGCCGCCGTGCTGGCCGAGCTGGAGGAGACCTCTGCCGGCTGACCGGTCACACGAGGCCGGCCAGCCGGTAGAGCACCAGGGACCCGGCGACGGCGACGTTCAGGCTGGAGCCGATGCCGACCATCGGGATCTCCACTGCGAGGTCGACCAGGGCCAGCGCGTCGGCCGGGATGCCGGTCTGCTCATGGCCGAGCACGACGACGGTCCGCCGCCGGGCGGCGGGCAGGTCGCCGAGCCGCACCGACTCGTCGGTGAGCTCGACGCCGACGACGTGCGAGTCCGCTGCACGTTGCCGGACCAGCCAGGTGAGCTGGTCGCCGGTTCAGTGCACGCAGGTCGGTCGGCGCAGCGTGTTGCCTCGGGCCAGCGCCTCCGGCACCCACGGCAGCTTCGGGACGGCCAGGCAGGCACCGACCGCGTCGGTGGTGCGCAGCAGCGTGCCGAGGTTGACGCCGTGCAGGGGCCACAGCGGGGCGACCACCAGGTGGTCCCAGCAGGGATGCGATCCGGGCCGGCGCTGACGGCGGAGCTCGCGGGGTGGGGTGAGCCGCGGGCCGGTCACCGGCGCGCGGGGGTGCTCTCCGGGTTCATCGGGACGGCGCTTCGCGGCGCGCCGGGGCCATCGTCGAGGGACGTGCAGGTGGGGAGCGTAGCCGCGCCTGGGCTCAGACCAGCAGGGGTTCGTGGACGATCTCGGTGCCGTCGGGGCGCCAGGTGCGCCATCGTCCACCGGGTTCTCGCCCGACCTCGAAGCCGTGGTGCACCTGCGTGTGGTGCAGTTCGCAGAGCAGGGCCGAGTTCTCCAGCGAGGTCGCGCCGCCGTTGATCCAGTGCACGAGGTGGTGGACGTCGGCCCAGTGGTGCGGAGCGGTGCACCCGGCGAAGACGCAGCCCTTGTCCCGTTGCACGACCGCCCGTCGCAGCGCCGCATTGACCACCCGGTGCTCGCGGCCGAGGTCGAGCGGGGCGCCGTCAGGCCCCATCACCACCCGGGAGACCGTGGCATCGCAGGCCAGCCACCGAGCCCGTGCCGCCGAGATGACGGCGCCGAAGCCGGTGGTCGACGTCCCGGCGCCGGTGGCCGGGTCGACGAGGTCGCCGATGCCGATGGTGACGACGACGTGCGGCTTCACCGTCCGCAGCAGTGGCAGGTCGCCCGCCGCGAGCTGGTTGTCGCACAGCTGCACCAGCGCGTCGGCGTTCTGCTGGGTGCGGGTGCGCAGGTCGCCCTTCGGGCGGTTGGCCTGGACGATCGACTCGATCGCGGCGCGCACCTTCTCCCCGCCGACGGCGTCGAGGTCGAACCGGCCGGTGACGGTACCGTCGGCGTGCTGGGCGATCGACAGCCGACGCTCCTCGGTGGGGTCGGGCTCGGCGCCGTCGGGGTCGAGGGCGTCCGCGAACGCCCGGACGGCAACGGTGAGCGTCTGGTGCGTCTCTTCGACGGCGACAGCGGTCCACGCCTCGTCGAACGGCGCGAGGTCGATGCCCTGCTCGTCGGCCCGGGCGCGCTCGGACTCCCCGACCGCGGAGGCGACGACGTCGAACTGGGCCGCGGTCACCGCGCCGGCCGCGAACCCCGCAGCCAGGGCCGGGAGGTGCTCGAGGGCGCGGCCCGACCGCACGATCCGCTGCGCCTCGCCGGCGGACAACCGGACGTGCCCGATGAGCCAGGACCTCATGGACCGGAGCCCGTCGTGCTCGGCAGCCTGGGTGAGCTCGGCGTGCCGAACGGTGCGGGTGACCTCCGCGTCCAACCGGTTGCGTGCGGCGACGAGCAGCGCCGTCCGGTCCAGGGTCTGGCCGCTCGTCAGGTCGTGCAGGTCCTCGCCGAGGAGGCCGTCGAGAGCCGATTGCAGTTCGCTCAAGACGACCTCCTCGCTCTTCGAACGTGTGTTCGAAGTTTACCGCGCGAGGCGGTGCCCGACAACCCGTATGCCCAGGTCAGACGCCTGTTCGTACGGTCATGGGGCCGTCACGCGCCAGGTCAGGGCAGGACGCCGTCCGCCCGGTAGCGGTCGAAGAGGCGGTAGAAGGAGTCCTCGGTGCGCACGTACCCGGTGAAGCCCAGCAGCCGGGACTTGCTCATGTCGGCGAGCACCTCGATGTCGCGACCGAGGTCGGAGTCGGTGTGCCACCAGGAGGCCACCCGGGACAGGTCGGGCTCGACCAGCCCGTGCTCGGCGACCACGCGGGCCCACACCGGCTCGGCGTCGGCCATCTGCTCCTCGAGGGGCCGCGGCGCCTCGGAGAAGCCGACCGGCTCGACGTCCAGGGCGGTGGCGAGCTTGGGCCACATCCAGCGCCAGCGGAAGACGTCGCCGTTGACCACGTTGAAGGCCTCGTCGGCCGCGGCCTCGGTGGTGGAGGCCCAGATCATGTGGTCGGCGAGCAGGCCGGCGTCGGTCATGTCGACCAGGGAGTTCCACTGCGTCTCCGAGCCGGGGAACACGAACGGACGCCCGTCGGCGCGGCAGATCGCGGCGTAGGCGGCCAGCGTCGAGCCCATGTTCATGGCGTTACCGACGGCGTGCCCGATGACGGTGTGCGAGCGGTGCACGCTCCAGGTGAAGCCCTGCTCGGCGGCCGCGGCGAAGAGCGCGTCCTCCTGGGCGTAGTAGAAGTTCTCCACCGGGAGACGCTCGGCGTCCTCGTGGAACGGGGTGTCGGGCATCTCGCCCTGCGCGTAGGCCTCGAAGGGCCCGAGGTAGTGCTTGAGCCCGGTGACCAGCGCGACGTGCCGGACGCTGCGGCCCGGGGCCAGCGCAGCCAGCAGGTCGGCGACCATGGCCTTGTTGACGACGATGTTCTCTGCCTCGGTGTCCTGCTTGGACCAGGCGCAGAAGAACACGTGGGTGGGCCGCAGCTCGCCCAGCGCGGCGGCCAGGGACTCGGCGGAGCGCAGGTCAGCCCTGACGTGCCGGGCGGTGGAGCCCTCGATGGGGTTGCGGGAGAGTCCGGAGACCTCCCAGCCGCCGGCGGTCAGCTTCTCGACCAGCGCGCTGCCGGTGATGCCGCTGGCGCCGACCACGAGGGCGTGCGCGCCGAGGAAGGGCGGGGTGGGTGCGTTCTGCTCGATGCTCATCGACAGGGGCAGCACCCCTCGGCGTCGCCCTGTTCCGCCGCGCGGGCTGGGATGCTGGCCACATGGAGATGTTGCGCCGACTGCAGACCGAACGACCCGTCGTGTTCTGGATCGTCCTGCTGGTGGGCTTCTGGGTCGCCTTCCGGCTGCTGATCTTCGTGGCCGAGCTGATCCTGGGCCCGTTCGGCCTGCCCGGCTGGGCGCCGCTGGCGCTGGTCCTCGTCGGTCTCGTCGTGGTCGCCCGCCGACAGAACCGCTGAGGAACGACGAAGGCCGCTCTCCCGGTGGGAGAGCGGCCTGTCGTGATGGGTGGAGCTGAGGGGACTCGAACCCCTGACCCCCACACTGCCAGGCCGACCTGACGGCGTTCACCGACGTCCGTCGGGATCCGAAACGCCTGGTGAGCAGCGGGTTCGCCGCTTCGCCGGACGCCAACGAACAAGCGCGAACCAAGATCGACATGAGCCAACTGCAACCAGAACTGCCACCAAGAAGGCCTCCCGTTAGCTTGGCTGATTAGTAGTCGGCAGGACCGGCCCCATCGCGGTTCGTCGCCGTGAGCACTGGCCGAGCTAGCGCGACGACGTGCCCCTGGCGGGCCGGCGGAGCGACGTCCGGAGAGGGGCCATAGCCTCACAGCCAAGGAGTCAACCGGACCTAGGTAGTCCCCCCAACACGCGGACCACCTGAGCCGGCCCTGTCGTCTCACCGCGCTCGATGCGGACGAGCCGGTTTCGGGCCTCCATCTGCACTCGGTCTCACATCTCCCCGTTGCACGTCGACGCTCTCACGCCGCACCTACCGTCGAACAAGTAAGGGACTCCACCCATCTCGGAGTACCTGCAGCGGGAGTTGTCAGCCGCGCTGTCCCAGCGGGCGCCTCGAGGTGGTCGACGGAACCGCTGGCACCATCACCATTTCCATCTCCGCCATCACCACTGCGGCTATGAGCTTCGACATCGGTCGCTACGACTTGGAGATTGTTCCTAGCGAACCGGAAGCGCAGGGGATTCTTCAGGGCAGCAGAGTACGTCTCAGCACCGAGGAGGCGTACTACATGCCTGAAACTATAGAAACGACCCAGGCGCGACCGTCGTCATGACTGGTGATGAACAGATTGACGTAATCGCCATCGCTAGACAGTGCCCTCCCGGGGCCGCCTCTAACCTTGTCACGAACGTCGCCGGAAGGCAGGCATTGTCGAACTCGACCAGGGTGATGTCGGTCTAGGGAACGTCAACCTCAGCGGTTTCAGGAACGGCGACATCCTGTGGCGTAGCCGGTCAAGTCGCTTGGGGCGCCAGCTGACATCTACGTCTAGACCGCTACCAACATCTGGCAGCGGACAGCCAGCGCCACCTTGTAGTCCGCTCGATTAGCTAACGCCAAACCCTCATGAGCTTCTGAGTTTTGTCGGTCCGTCTCGCTATCCTCGCTGGGTGACCCTTCCGACCTCTGATCGTCCGCGGTGGACCCCCAAGTCTGAAGCAGACATCGAGCGCGCGATCGCAGACGACATCCTCGAAGAGACGCACTGGTGGGACGCCAAGCAGCAGCTCAACACCGGGAAGCCAGCCAACCGTGGGCTGGCAGCTGACCTAGCTGCCTTCTCAGTCGATGGCGGCTCGATCCTCATCGGGCTGCACGAGGACAAGTCGACGGGCAAATTCTCGCTCGCACCGCAGCCCACCCTCGGCGTGCCCGAGAAGATCGAGAGTATCGCTGCCTCGGCCGTCGATCCGCCGCTGTACATCGAGACGACGGCTATCGCTTCTGCCGCTGACGCAACGCTCGGATACATCGTCGTGGAGATACCGCCCAGCCCTCGTGCCCCGCATCAGGTCGACGGGACTTACTACGGTCGGGGCGACAAGAAGAACGTTTACCTGTCGGACGGCGAGGTTCAACGACTCCATCAACGTCGGGAGTCTGTAACCAACCGCATCCGGCTGCTGCTCGACCGGGAGATCGCTCGTGACCCGATCCCACCTGCTGACCGTCAGACCGGCCACGTCTACCTAGTTGCCGAGCCGATGGCCGCGCCCCCAGGCGTCGCCGTGCCCTTCCTTCGTCGACCGGGCATTGAGGACTGGATCCGGCAGGTGACGATGGTTGAGCGCCTGTCGTCGATGACCCAGCGGGAGGTGGGCATCGCACCGAGCCCGCCCTACCTACAAAGCGTCGAACGCCGCGGCGGTGCAATGGCGAACGTCGCTCGGAGCTTGGCGCACAGTGGCCGGCAGCTGAACCCGGAGATCGCTGAGAGGGATCAGGAGCCGGGACTGCTCGACGTCGAGTTCCTCGAATCGGGTGGCCTGCGCGTTCTTGTCGGCCGCGCCACGAAGGAGGGCCGCAATGGCCGCTGGTACGTCATCGACGTCATGATCGTGCTGTACGCCCGCCGGCTGCTCGACTGGGTACGCAAGTACGGCCAGGCCATCGGCTTCCGGGGCACCTGGGCCTTAGGTCTACATGTCGACAAGTTGGCCGGTGGCACGTCGAGCGCCTTCATAGACGAGACGGACTTCTACAGCCCCACGAGGTACTCCTCGCCCTCGTACGAAGCTGCGACGACTGCAACCACGCAGGAACTGACCGGACAGCCTTGGGACGTGGGGCACCGGCTCGCGGAGGGCTTGGTCTGGTCGCTCGGGAGCTATGAGCGGGTGAAGCACCACCTGGAGCCACCAACCCCGCTGAGCTAGTCAATCCGGGCCGAAGGGTTCTCCCAAACACTCGGTTGGCCACCGAACTGTCCCTTATCGAAAGTGCCCTGCGACTCACACCGGCGTGAGTTGGCACCAGTCAAGTTTTGCTAACGAGGGAGCCACCCACATGACCTACCAGGTACTGATGGTTCAAGTGCTGATCGCATCCCCCGGCGACACAGGGGCCGCGAGGACGGTCATTCGTACCGCCATCGAAGACTGGAACGCACTTAACAGCGAGGCAACCAAGATCGCCTTTCAGCCGCGCCTGTGGGAGCGCGACGTCCTTCCCGGCGTTGGCGCGCACCCTCAAGCGATCATCAACCAGCAGCTGGTCGACAAGGCTGATGTCCTGATCGGCACGTTCTGGACCCGGCTCGGGACGGCAACCGAGACAGACGCATCTGGTACCGCCGAAGAGATCCGTCGCTCTCACGACGCCAGGAAGCCGACACTCATCTACTTCTCCAGCCAGCCCGTGGTTCCCGGCAGCGTTGACCCTGAGCAGTACGCCCGCCTGCTGAAATTCCAAGAGGAACTGAAGAGTCGTTCGATCTATGACTCGTATGACAGCGAGGCTGAGCTGAGCCGGAAGGTCACCGCGCACCTGACGCTGATCGCCCGCGAGTATTTCGCCAAGGATGTGTCGGCGTTCAGCGTTGTGACTTCCACGCCGCGCACGGTCCCCCGAGCTAACCCCATCGGATCGGCCCGATCTGAGCGCGAGATGACGGGCGTCGACAACAAGGGCAAGCCGAAGTTCTCGACCAGGTACCACTTCGTTATCACCAACCAGGGGACCGCGGCAGCCGAGAACCTCATCTTTGAGTTCGTACCGCTGGCGGAAGGTGATGATCCACCAGAGCCCTACAACATCACCCCGGTTAGTCGCCTCGCCCCCGGCGGCAGCCTGAGCTGGTCCTTGATGGCGCACATGGGGAGCGCCTTCCAGTGGGACGCCATCATCCGCTGGGAAGAGGATGGCAACCCCTACGAGGAGACGCAGACGGTGCGGCTGAACTAGTCGTCGAACATGCTCTTGTCCTGCGTCCGCAGCTTGGGCCGGCTGGCCTGGATCTAGGGCACCAAGGTCAACGGCATCTTCGGCCGCATGTCACGTAGCAGGTCGTAAACCGCGATCACCTGCACCCGCGGAAACCGCTGTCCCGTGGCCGGCAGGGTGTACGTGCCCCCGTGATTGACCGCATCCTGCACGCCCGCGTCGGTCCAGCCATCTGATGAGGATGCCCGCGGCCGAGCAGCACCGAGAACACCGATGCCCGCCCCGTCAGCACCTGCCTGAGGGCGCTGACCTGATCACCTGCACCGACGTCGATCTCGACACCGCCCCTCCATGCTCCGACGAGCGCGCCCGGCCAGACCCGGTCAGTGGTCCTCAGTGGCGCGGGAGTCGGTGAGGGTGAGTGCGCCGTAGGTGGCGACCAGGCAGACGACCCCGGCCAGCACCAGGTAGGTGGTCCGTTCACCGCTGAAGAAGGAGTGGACGAGGTCGGAGGTCCAGACACCGGCGGGCAGCCTGGAGGTGACCAGGGCGGCGATCATGGTGCCGACGACGGCGGTCCCCAGACTGGAGCCGACTTCCTGGGCGGTGTCGTTCAGGGCAGCACCGATGGACGTGCGGTTCGCCGGCATCGCCTGGACCAGAGCAACGGCGCAGATCGTCATGATCGTGCGCAGACCCACGGTCAGGACGACCATCGCCACTGCGATGGCGGTGTAGCCGTGCTCGACGCCCCATGCCATGCCCAGCAGGGACACCACGAGCAGCGCGGAACCGATCAGGCACGCGATGCGGTGGCCGAACCGAGCCGCCAGCCACTCGGAGAGCGGGGTGGCGGCGATCATCGTGATGATCAGGGGCAGGTTGGCCAGGCCGGCCCGCACCGGGCTCCAGCCGTAGGCGTACTGGAAGTGCAGGATCAGCCCGAACATGACGCTGGCCATCGTGATGGACGCGGCCATCTGCGTGATGGCCGCGCCGCGGGCGGGCCCTGAGGCGAACAGGCGCAGGTCGAGCATCGGGAACTCGGTCGCGCGCTCGTGCCGGACGAACCAGGTGCCGGCGGCGAGGGCGCCCAAAGCCGAGACGATGGTGATCAGGGACAGCCAGCCGTGCTCGACACCGCTGGTGAGGGTGTAGCAGCCGAGGCCGATCGCGGCGATCGTGAGCACGGCGCCGGGCAGGTCCAGCGGGTCCGAGGTCAGGTCCTCCCGACGGTCGGCGGGCACGCCCAGGCGTACGCCGACCCACGCGATGAGCGCGATCGGGGCGTTGACCACGAGCAGCCAGGTCCAGCTCACGTGTGCCAGGGCGGTGCCGCCCAGCAGCGGACCGAGCACGAAGCCGGACATGCCGACGATCATCACGACGGTGATGGCGCGCATGCGCAGCTTCTCGTCGTCGAAGAGCCGGAAGATCAGTGACATGGTGACTGGCGCCATCGCCGCGGCAGCCAGACCGAGGGCGGCCCGCAGGGCGATCAGCTCCCCCGCAGTGGAGACGAAGACGACGGCGAGGCTGATGACGCCGAAGGCGGCGAGCCCGGTCAACAGCACCCGTCGGCGTCCCAGCCGGTCGGCGGCCGAGCCGGCTGTGAGCAGCAGCCCCCCGAAGGTCAAGGAGTAGGCCCCGGTGACCCACTGCAGGGCGGTGGTGCCGCTGCCCAGGTCCCGGCCGATGGTCGGCAGTGCGATGGTCAGGAGCGTGTTGTCGACCATCTCGACGAAGAACGCGAGGCAGAGGGCGGCGAGCGGGAGAGCAGCCGCCCGCAGCGACGTGTGCGTGGGTGCGGTGGTGCTCGTACTGGTGTCTGTGGTGGCCATGCCACACCTCCGGGAGATCGAACGACGTTCGAGAACCGAACGCGGTTCGAAGACTAGAACGCCGTTCGATAGAGTGCAAGCATGACGGACCCCACAGCTGGACCCGCCCGGTCACGCGGGTCGCGTCGCCGGGTGACCCACTCCCTGGACGCCGTGCTGGCCGAGGCCATCGCCCTCCTCGACGAGGGCGGCGAGCCAGCCCTGACCTTCCGGGCGCTCGCGACCCGCCTGGGCGGTGGCGTGGCCAGCATCTACTGGTACGTGGCCAGCCGCGATGAGCTGCTGGACCGGGCCACCGACCAGATCATGGGTCGCCTGCTCGACGATTCAGCGGACCTCGGTACGGGGCCGGACCCGGTGGAGAACCTGCGGGCGCTCTCCCTCGCCCTGTTCGAGGAGATGCGCCGGCGGCCGTGGTTCGGCTCCTACATGCTCCGCAACACCGGACTGCAACCGAACTCGATGTCGATGTTCGACCGGCTGGGACAGCAGGTGATGCGCCTGGACCTCACGCCCAGACAGCGGTTCCACGCCGTGTCGTCACTGGTGAGCTACGTGGTCGGGGTGGCGGCGGACATGGCGCAGCCACCACCCCCGGAGTTCCTCGACAGCGGCCTGGAACCCACGGAGTTCCTGGCGATGTACGCCGACCGGTGGCGGGCCCTCGACCCCGACGAGTACCCCTTCGCCCACCACGTCGCCGACGAGTTCGCCGCCCACGACGACGAGGACGTCTTCCGCTCCGGACTCGACCTGCTCCTCGCCGGCATCCAGGTCCGGGCCCGGACGTGATGGACGAGCAGCCCCGGGCCAGCAGGCGAGCCTCCAGGCAGGTACCGCGGAAGACCGTCCAGGCCTGATGACTGGCTCGTAGGGACGCGTCCACGCGGTCCAGACCGCGGGTGTGGCGGAGCAGGGCGTCCTGGGAGGGTGGACCGGGGGCTCAGCGAGGTGAGCCGACGCTGACCTCGCTGGTCATGACCGACGGCCAGCGGACGACGGCTTGGAGCACGGCCTGGTGCACCTCGCGGATGTGGCGCCGCGCGTGCTCGGCGGCGCGGTCCGGATCGCGCTCGACGAGCACCTCGCGAACCCAGTGCTGGGTGGGCACGGAGTCGGCGGGTTCGGCGGAGGTGAGGCGCAGCGCCCGGATGCGGCTCATGTCGCCCATGAGCCGCTGGTGCAGCGCGATCATGTAGCTGTTCCCGGTCGCCTCGGCCAGCGCGGTGAAGGTCCCGGTGACGACATCGATGTCCTGGGCCGCCGACGTTCGGTCCAGGTCGTCGAACGCCGCTCGGGCGTCGGCGATCTGCTCCTCGGTGGCGCGCTGCAACCCCAGCCGGATCAGCTCGGGCCCGACGATCTCCCACAGCACGAACAGGTCGTCGATCGACTTGGGCGTCAACGGCGCCACCTGGTAGCCCCGCCGCGGCACCGTGCGGATCAGGCCCTCGTGGTCCAGCCGGGTCAGCGCATCGCGCAGCGGGGCGAAGCTGAACCCGAAGTCGGCGGCCAGCCCCTTCTCCGTCAGGCGCTGCCCGGGGGCGAGCCGGCAGGCGATGATCTCGGCCCGCAGCCGCTGGTAGGCGGCCTCGTTCAGCGAGATGCGTGGCTCGGTCGCCTCGCTCACGGACATCCCCTCAGCTCTCGTCAGCGCCCCAGAAATTCTCCGGGGAGTGGTGCTTGACACACATCCTACCGGGGCTCCAACATGACACCACCGCATCGGAGACATTTCACCGATCGCCAGTGAATGGAGCAGCACCGTGGCTGACCACGACGACAAGACCGCGATCATCCAGTTGTTGAACCTGTACGGGTTCGCCCTCGACGCGCACGCCTGGGACCTGTTCGACCAGGTCTTCGCCGAGGACGTGGTGGCCGAGTTCGGCCCCGCAGGCAACGCCTGGGTGGGCCTGGAGGAGTTCAAGCGCTCCTTCGCCGAGTTCCACGCCACCCTGGACAGCCACCAGCACACGATGATGGGCCAGCTGGTCCACGTCGACGGCGACACCGCCAACGCCTTCGCCTACGGCAACTGGCTGCTCATCCGCAACGACGCCGAGGACGGCGCCACCTGGACCGGCACCGGCTGGTACGACGACGAGCTCGTGCGTACCGCGGACGGCTGGCGGATCAAGCACCGGGTCTGCCGCCTGCAGGGCTGGACCGGCAACCCCTTCGTGCCCGTGCCCAACGCCGAGCACCGCCCCGACATGCAGCTCAACGTGCTCAAGGAGCACGCCGAGGCCGGCAAGGTCGCCTACCTCACCGCGGTCCGGGGCAAGTAGCCGTGGCCGACGTCCGCACCGGAGTGCTCGCCGGCCCCACCGCCGGCCTTAAGTTCCAGACCGCCACCTGCAGCGGGGTCACCGACGAGCGCGGCCGGTTCGAGTTCGCCGAGGGCGAGGTCGTGTCCTTCCTGCTGGGTGACGTCGTGCTCGGCACAGCACCCGGTGCGGACGTCGTCACCCTCGCCCACCTGGTGCACCGGGTCGACGGCCGCATCGACAAGCTGCACGACCCCGCCGTGACCAACCTGGCCCGGCTGGTGCAGACCCTGGACGCCGACGGCGACGTCGAGTCCGGCGTCACCATCGCCCCCGAGGTGCACGACCTGGTCCAGGCACGGTTCATCGCGTTCGAACAGCCCGAGGCCGCCTTTGCTGCCGACGCCGTCGTCACCGGGCTGCTGGACACCCTGGACCGGGCGCTCCGCTCCCCCGAGGCCGCCCGCAACCAGCTGCGCCGCGAGCTGCGCGGCATCGTCAAGACCACCGACGTGCAGATCCCGCTGCGCGACGGCTCCTTCGTCTACGCCGACGTCTTCCGTCCCGCCGCGGACGGCGCGTACCCGGTGATCCTGAACAAGGGCTTCTACGGCAAGGCCTTCGACCACGACTGCATCGGCGACGACGAGCAGGCGCAGGCCAAGGAGGTGCTGGAGGACCTCTTCTTCTCCGGCAACTCGCGCGGCCAGCAGTACGAGAACCACGAGAGCGTCGACTCCGCGGTCTGGGTGCCCGAGGGCTACGTGTGCATCCGGGTCGACAGCCGCGGCGTCGGCCGCAGCCCCGGCCGGCAGGCCCCCTTCAGCGTGCAGCAGTCCGAGGACTACTACGACGCGATCGAGTGGGCCGGCACCCAGCTCTGGTCCAACGGCAACGTGGGCCTCTGGGGCATGTCCTACCTGGCCATGACCCAGCACATGGTCGCCAGCCTCCAGCCCCCGCACCTGAAGGCCATGGTCGCCATCGGCACCGACGCCGACCTCTACAACGAGGCCACCTACGGCGGCGGCCTGTTCGGGATCGGCTTCTGGGACTGGTGGTGGAAGACCATGTCCGGGCACAACTTCGTCGGCACCGAGCGCCCCCAGACCGACTGGATGGCCCAGCTCCGCGCGACGCCGTTCAACGACCCGGCCGCCTACGGCCCGCAGGGCACGATCTTCATGCGCCCGGAGCTGGAGAAGGCCACCGCGCCGGTCTGGGTCGTCGGCCCGCAGACCGGCGTCACCATCCACCAGCTGGGCAGCAGCGAGACCTACATCCACTCCACGGGTGCTGAGGCCAAGCGCTTCGACTTCGTCGACGCCTGGTTCCCGGGCAGCTACAAGCAGTCCTCGATCGCCGACCACCAGGCGTTCTTCGACCACTGGCTCAAGGGCACCGACAACGGCGTCATGGACGCCCCGCCCGTGCGGGTGCAGGTCCGGGCCGGCAACGGCACGCACCTGGTGCTGCACGAGCAGGAGTGGCCGATCGCCCGCACCCAGTACCGGCGCTGGTACCTCGACGCGAGCCCCACCGACTGGACCGGCGACGCCAACCGCACCGACCTGCTGCGGATCGTCGAGGAGGTCCCGACCGCGGAGACGAGCGCGGATTACGCCGCCGACCTGGACCTGGGCATGCCCATCCCGGCCCCGATCGGCTACGTCGGCGGCACCCCCCGCTGGTCCACCGGGGTCTCCTTCATCAGCGACCCGCTGATGGAGGACCTCACCTTGGCCGGCTACATGAAGGCCGGGCTGTGGGTGTCCTCCACCAGCACCGACATGGACGTGTTCGTGTCGCTGCGGGTGATCGACGCCCACGACCGCGAGGTCCGCTACGAGTCCGTCGTCCTGCCGATCGACCCCAACCACGTCCACCCGGTCGGGCACGGCCCGCTCAAGGTCTCCCGCCGCGCCCTGGACCCCGAGCGGACCACCGACTACTGGCCCGTGCCCTCGCACGCCGAGGCCGATGCCCAGCCGCTGGAGCCCGGCGAGCCGGTCTTCGTCGAGGTCGGGCTCTACCCCAGCACCGCGCTGGTCCGGGCCGGCTCCCGGCTGCGCATCGACGTCCAGCCCTACACCCCGTCCGGCATCCCGGTCCGCGAGTACGACGAGAGCTACCACGCCGGCGCCCGCAACACGGTCTACACGGGGCCCGACCACCCCAGCTACGTGCAGCTGCCCGTCATCCCCGCGACCTCCGGAGACACCCAGTGACCCTCACCCTCGACGCCCCGACAGCGGCAGACAAGCCCGCGCGCCTGGCCCAGATCCTCGAGCAGGTGCGCGAGTTCGGCCCGGCGCTGCGGGCCGGCGCCCTGGCCGCGGAGAAGGCCGGCCGGCACTCCGACGAGACCATCGCCGCCCTCGACGCGGCCGGGGTCTTCGCCATCGCCAGCCCCGCGGAGTACGGCGGCGACGAGCTGACCGTCCGCCAGCAGCTGGACGTCGTCAGCACCGTCGCTGAGTACGACGGCTCGGCCGGGTGGACCGTGTGGGTGGCCGCCTCCACCAACTGGCTGCCGGCCGGCTGCGGCCCGCAGGTGGTCGAGGAGGTCTACGGGCACGACTGGGTCGGCCCGCGCGTCGCCGGCTCCAGCCACTTCCCCGCCTCCAAGGGCCGCGCCACCCGCACCGAGGGTGGGTGGCTCATCACCGGCGGCCCGTGGACGTTCGGCAGCGACGCCCTCTGGGCGCCCTACACCAACCTGGGCTGCATCGCCGACGACGGTGACGGGAAGTACCTGGTCGGCGTCCAGGTCCCCCGCGACCAGCTGCGGTTCCTCGACGACTGGAACGTCGCCGGCATGCGCGCCACCGGCAGCGTCTCCATCGAGCTGCCCGGCGACGAGCTCTTCGTCCCCGACCACCGGGTCACCGACTTCCGCCTGGTCACCTCCCAGAGCATCGACCACGGCCTGGCCGGGTCGCTGTGGAAGGTGCCGTCGCTGGGCTGGGCGTTCAGCCTGATGGCCGGCATGAGCATCGGCATCGCCCGGGGCGCCCTGGACCGCTTCGTCGAGCGCTCGGCCGGCCGGCCGATCCGCGGCACCACGTACAAGAACCAGCTCGAGGCGCCGCTGACCCACCTGATGCTCACCGAGGTGCACAGCAAGATCCGCTCGGCCGAGCTGATGGCCCGGGCCAACGCCGAGGAGACCGACCGCCTCGGCCGGCTGAACGCGGCCGGCACCCCGGAGAGCCCGGAGTACATGCAGCACTTCAGCGCCCGGGTGCTGGCCGAGACCGCCTACGCCGCCAAGTGGTGCGCCGAGGCGATCGAGCTGCTGCAGCGCAACTCCGGCTCCACCGCGATCATGGACTTCGAGCCCATCCAGCGTTCGTGGCGCGACGCCCGGATCATCACCCTGCACGGTGCCCTGAACCTCGAGGCGCTGTCGGAGAACTACGGCCGCCTGATGGCCGGCATCCAGCCGCACGCCTTCGCCGGCATCACCACCCTGGACCGGTTCGCCCCCGCGCCGGTGCAGAAGGCCGGCTGAGCCGACGTGGGTGCACCTCGAGCAGCGACGATCGACGCCCCGGGGGCACCGCCCCGGGTGGGACCGCTGATGCTTCCCCCGCGCCGGGCCGGGACGACGCTGCTCGAGGTGCTCGCCGCACCGCTGAACCCGCTGGACCTGCTCATCGCCTCCGGCGGGTTCCACTCCGCCCGGCACGAGCAGCCCTACGTCCCGGGCAGCGAGTGCGTCGGCGTCGTCGTCGAGTCCGACCGTCACGCGCCAGGCACCCGGGTGTATGCCGAGGTGCACGCCTCGCCGTCGACCCCGGGATCGCTGGCCACCCAGGTGCTGGTGCCCGACGACGACGTCCTCCCCCTCCCCGACGGGGTGGACCCCGTGCTGGCCGCCGCGGTCGGCAACTCGGGCACCGCCGCCTACCTGCCGCTGGTCACCGAGGCCCGGCTGCAGCCCCGGGAGGCCGTGCTCGTGCTGGGTGCCACCGGCGCCGTCGGCCAGCTCGCCGTCCAGATCGCCCGGCGCCTGGGCGCCGGGCGGGTGGTCGGCGTGGGGCGCAGCACCACCGCTCTCCACCGGGTCCAGGAGCTCGGCGCCGACGCCGTCGTCGAGCTCCTCCCCGGGGAGAGCCGCGACGACATGGCCGCCCGGTTGGGCGGGCCCTTCGACGTCGTCCTGGACGGCGTGTATGGGACCCCGCTGGAGGCTGCTCTCCTGGCCTGCGCACCGCGCGCCAGGATCGTGAACATCGGCAACCTCGCCGGACCGACCGCCGAGATCCCCGCGGGCCTGCTGCGCGGCAGGCAGCTCACCCTCACCGGCTTCGCCGGCCTGCACCTCGGTCTCGCCGCCAAGGCCCCGGCACTGACCTGGCTGTGGGCCGCGCTCACGGACGGCCTGCAGGTGCCCACCCGCACCTTCGACCTCGACGAGCTGCCCGCCGCGTGGCAGCAGCAGGCCGACTCGCCGCATGCCAAGTGCGTCGTCCTCCCCAACCCCCACCTGACCGGCAGGAGCCGACCGTGAGTGCACCCCCCACCGACGTCGACGTCCTCGTCGTCGGCGGCGGCCCCGTCGGGCTCCTCACCGGCATCCTGCTCGGCCGGGCCGGGCTGCAGGTCGCCGTCGTTGAGCGCTGGCCGGAGCGATACCCGCTCCCCCGCGCCTGCACCATCGACCACGAGGCGCTGCGCATCCTGCAGGCCGCCGGCGTCATGGCCGACCACGCCGACCTGTTCGAACCCTCGGTCGGTGCGCGCGGTGGCTACCAGTTCCGCAACGGCGAGGGCGAACTGCTCATGGCCATCGACTGGAACCGGCCCGCCGAGTCCGGCTGGGCCAACACCAACGGCTTCCACCAACCCTCCCTGGAGGCGGTGCTGGAGGACCTCGCCGTCACCACCCCCGGGGTGACCGTGCACCGCGGCTGGTCGTTTGCCTCGACCGACCAGGACGACGACGGCGCGACCACGCTGCTGACCGGTGAGCACCCGGTGAGCGTGCGCAGCCGTTGGGTGATCGGCGCCGACGGGGCCAACAGCGCCGTCCGCACGCACCTGGGCATCGAGGTCGGCGACTCCGGATTCGAGGCCGACTGGCTGGTGGTGGACTACCGGCCGCTGGTCGAGCAGGAGTGGGACGCCTTCGTCGTGCAGCACTGCGACCCCCGGCAGCCGGCCACCGCGGTGAAGAGCGGCCCCGGCCGTCGGCGGTTCGAGTTCATGCGCCGGGACGACGTCACTCCCGAGCAGCTGGGCCAGGAGTCGACCGCCTGGGCGCTGATGGCCCCCTTCGGCGTCACCCCCGAGACCGCCGAGCTGGAGCGGCACGCCGTCTACACCTTCCGTGGCCGTTGGGCGCAGACCTGGCGGGTCGGCCGCACCTTCCTGGCCGGGGACGCCGCGCACCTCATGCCGCCGTTCATGGGCCAGGGCCTGTGCGCCGGGCTGCGGGACGCCCGGGCGCTGGCCTGGCGGCTGGCGCTGGTGCACCGCGGGCTGGCCGACCCGGCCGTGCTGGACAGCTACGGCCCCGAACGCGCCGGCCACGTGCGGGAGATCATCGACGAGGCCGTCGCCGCCGGCCGGGTCATCTGCGAGCTCGACCCCGCCCGCGCCGCGGCCCGGGACGCCGAGATGCGCCGGGCACTGGCCGACCCCAGCGACACCAAGGAGCCGCCGCACCCCCGGCTGGGGCACCCCTCGATCACCGTCCCCGGCCAGGACGCCGCTGGCCGGCTCGCCCCGCAGGCCCGGGTCCGGGTGGATGGCGTCACCAGCCTGTTCGACGACATCGTCGGCGGCGACTGGCAGCTGATCGGCCGGGCCACCACGCCCGAGCTGGACGACGACACCGCGGCCTGGTTCGCCGGCCTCGGCGGCACGGTCACCGCCGTCTCCCCCGCCGGTCCCGTCGTCGATGTCGACGGCGCGTACGGGGCCTGGTTCGACGCGCACGACTGCGACGTCGTCCTCGCCCGGCCGGACTTCTACGTCTTCGGCGTCGGCGTCGCTGCCGACGTCCCCGCCCTGCTCACCCAGCTGCGCGTCGCGCTCACGGTGGCCGGGCGATGACGCTGGCCATCGACCCGGCGCTGTTCCGGGAGACCCTCGGCCACTACCCGACCGGCGTCGCGGCGGTCACCGCGATCGCCGACGACGGGCAGCCGGCCGGCATGGTCGTGGGCACCTTCTCCTCGGTGTCCCTGGACCCACCGCTGATCGCCTTCTACCCCACGGCCGGCTCCTACAGCTTCGACCGGGTGCGCAGCGCCCCGGCGTTCTGCGTCAACGTGCTGGCCGCCGACCAGGAGGGCCTGTGCCGGCAGCTGGCCACCGGCGGGGCCGACAAGTTCGCCGGCGTCGACTGGCGACCGGGCCCGTTGGGCTCCCCGGTGCTGACCGGGTCCGTCTCCTGGGTCGAGTGCTCGTTCGAGGACGTCCGGCCCGCCGGTGACCACCTCGTCGTCCTGGGACGGGTGCAGTCCCTGGCCGTCGAGCGCTCCACCCTGCCGCTGCTGTTCTTCCAGGGCGGCTACGGCCGCTTCGCCCCCGGCTCGTTCGTCGCGACCCCCGACCCCGAACTGATCGCCGCCGCCCAGCTGGCCGAGGGCATCCGGCCGGCCGTCGAGGCGCTCAGCGCCGAGCTGGGGGTGAACTGCAGCGTGGTGGCCCGGGTCGGCTGGGACGCCGTCCAGGTGCTGGCCGCCAACCGCAGTGCGGTGGACGAGGCGTTCCCGCTGGGCCACCGTCAGCCGCTCATCCCGCCCTTCGGCGCCGTGTTCTTCGCTGGGGCGCCCGACACCGAGGTCGACGAGTGGCTGGCCCGGGGCCCGGGCACCGGGGTGGGCCACGCCCACCTGGAACGGGTCCGGGAGCGCGGCCACTCGATGCTGCTGGCCGACGCCGAGACCCACCGCCGCCACCGCCAGGCCCTGGACTCCTTTGAGGCCTCCGACCGGCTGCCCCGGCACGAGCGCGCCGTCGCGGCCGCGACGTCCGAGCTGGCCGACCTGTTCTGCCCCGACCTGCACCCGGGCACGCTCTACGACCTGGCCAACATCGTCGTCCCGGTCCTGACCGGGCCCGGTCAGCCGCCGCTGGCGCTGCGGATGACTGGCTTGCCACCGGCGGCCAGCACCGTGCGGATCGGCGCCTGGATCGACCGGCTCACCCAGGTCGCCACCACCACCGCGACCCTCCCGACGAAGGAGCACTGACCCGATGGGCATGCGCATCACCCGACTGACCGACGCCGAGGCGTTCTCCCCGCCCGGGCACACCGGCGTCGGCCCGCTGCGGTTGCAGGGCGGCACCGACACCCCGACCGAGACGGTGACCGTCGTCCTGTCGCACTACCTGCCAGGCGGCGAGGCCGCACTGTCCCCGCAGCCGGTCGAGACCGTGTACGTGCTGGTCAGCGGAGAGCTGACGATGATCGCCGACGGCGAGGAGGCCGTGCTGCGGCCCTACGACTCCGTGCACTTCACCCCCGGTACCGAGCGCGCAGTGGTCAACCGCAGCCAGCTGCCGGCCAGCATGCTCGTCATCCGGCCGGTCGCGTCGTGACCGAGCTGCCGCACCTGCCCGAGCTGCCGGCCGAGCACCAGCCACGACAGGGCGGGTCCTTCGACGCCACCGTGGTCACCTTCGCCGCGATGGGCCTGTTCGACTCCCTCGACGGCGACCAGCGCGCCCAGGTGCTGCTGCCGCACACCGATGCCGGCCGCACGCACTGGAACTTCCTCCCCGAGTCCGGCCGGCACGGCCTGGCCCTGGGTGAGCTGACCCGCGCGCAGGAGGTGCTGGCCCACCGGCTGATCGCCGAGTCGATGTCGCTGCCGGCCTACGCCCGGGTCGTGCAGGTGATGAGCAACGAGCACGTGCTGCGTGAGCTCAACCTGCCGGTGTTCGGCCACGTCGCGGCCACCTTTCGCGACGCCCGCGGCTACTTCCTCTCCTTCTTCGGGCAGCCCCAGCCGGACTCCACCTGGGGCTGGCGGCTGGTCGGGCACCACCTGTCGCTGAACGTGACCGTCGTCGACGGCGACCTGCTCACCGCCACCCCGTTCCTGATGGGCGCCGAGCCTGCCCGCATCGGGCCGTTCCGGATCCTGGGCGAGGAGGAGGACGCAGCTTTCGTGCTGCTGGACTCCCTCACCGGCGCCCAGCGCGGGGAGGCCGTCATCCACACCAAGCCGCCGGCGGACTTCGTCACCCGCACCGTCGCCCGCATCGGCGAGGTCGAGTACCCCGCCCACCACGGGGTCGGCCGCCGCGACGCGATGATCACCGACGAGGACCGGCGGGCGCTGGCCTACTTCCGCGACCACCCCCGCGGGGTGCGGGTCGGGGACCTGTCGGCCACCCAGCGCGCCGGGTTCGACGAGCTGCTGGCCCTCTTCGTGCACCGCGCCCGCCCGGGCCTGGTCGACGTCGAGATGGACCGGATCGCCGCCGCCGGTGGTGTCGAGGAGCTCCGGTTCGCCTGGGCCGGCGGGCTGACGATCGACCAGCCGCACTACTTCCGCATCCAGGGCGGGGCGACGCTGGTGGAGTTCGACAACGCCGAGGACGACGCCAACCACGTGCATAGCGTCTGGCGGTCCCCCTCGCACGACTTCGCCGACGACCTGCTCCTGCAGCACCACCTGGACACCCCCCACGGAGGGCCGCACTGATGGCGATGGTCGGCATCCGTCGCGACGGCGGACCGGTCGAGGTCGCCGGCCTGTCCCCCGACGGCGAGCACGTCACCGTGCTGACCGGGCTGGAGGAGTTCTGGGCCGACGCCCCCGCGTGGCTCGCCCGTACCCCCGACGGCCCCGCGTTGCCGCTGGCGGACGTCGTCCAGGTGCCGCCGGTGCTGCCCGGCGCCCGGGTGCTGTGCATCGGGCTGAACTACCTCAAGCACGTCGCGGAAGGCTCGTTCGCGAACGAGGACCTGCCGCCCTACCCGTCACTGTTCGCTCGCTGGACGGCGTCCCTGTCCGTCAGCGGCGCACCGGTGCCCGTGCCGGCCAACGAGGACGGCGTGGACTGGGAGGGCGAAGTCGTGGCCTACGTCGGCGCCACCCTGGTCGACGCGACCCCGGAGCAGGCGCTGGCCGGCGTCGTCGGCTACTCCACGTTCAACGACCTGACCTCGCGGCGGGCGCAGAAGCTGACCAGCCAGTGGATCCTGGGCAAGAACGGCGACGCCTCGGGGCCGCTGGGTCCGCTGGTGCCCGCCGCCGAGGTCGGCGACCTGCGCGACGGCCTGCACGTGCAGACCCGGGTCAACGGGCAGACCGTGCAGGACGGCAGCACCGCCGAGATGGCCTACACCGTCGGCGACGTCCTGTCCCTGGTCTCGCACACCCTGACGCTGCACCCCGGCGACCTGCTGGCCACCGGCACGCCGTCCGGCGTCGGCTACGCCCGAACGCCCCCCTGGCTGCTGCACCCCGGCGACGTCGTCGAGGTCGAGGTGGAGCGCCTCGGCGTGCTCACCAACCCCGTCGTCGCCAACGACCACCGCACCACCACCGCCACCGCCGCCCGAGGAGCCCGACGATGAGCACCGACCTGAAGACCTACGTCCCCTCCAGCCCGCTTCCGCCGCCGCGCACCGGCCTGCTGACCGCCTTCGAGCCGGGCACCCGCACGCTGGAAGCCGGCTACCAGGTCGCGCCCATGTTCAAACCGCTGCCGGTGGACGTCGTGTTCGAGAAGGACGTCGCCGTCCAGCTGCGGGACGGCGTGACCATCCACGTCGACGTCTTCCGCCCGGTGACCACCGAGCCGGTGCCGGTGATCGTGTGCTGGAGCCCGTACGGCAAGGGCCAGGGCACCTCGGTCAGCGTGATGGGCGTCTTCGGCCTGGTGGGCCTGCAGAACAGCGCAGTGTCCGGCCTGGAGAAGTTCGAGGCCCCGGACCCGGCCTACTGGTGCGCGCAGGGCTACGCGATCTGCAACCCCGACATCCGCGGGGTGGTGGACTCCGAAGGCGACAGCGTGCTCTGGGACCGCCAGGAGGGCCTCGACTGCTACGACCTGGTCGAGTGGCTGGCCGAGCAGGAGTGGTGCGACGGCAAGGTCGGCATGAGCGGCACCTCCTACCTCGCCGTCGCTCAGTGGTTCACCGCTGCTGAGCAGCCCCCGCACCTGGTTGCGATCAACCCGTGGGAGGGCGTCAGCGACGTCTACCGCGACCTGGTGCTGCGCGGCGGCATGCCCGACACCGGGTTCGCCCAGCAGCTTCAGGACGGCAGCTTCTTCGGCAAGAACCAGAAGGAGGACATCCTCGGCGAGGTCGAGGCGCACCCGCTGTTCGACGAGCTGTGGGCCGAGAAGGTCCCGGCGTTCGACCAGATCACCGTGCCCGCCTACGTGGTGGCCAGCTACTCCAACACCCTGCACACCGCCGGCACCTTCCGCGCCTGGCGCCGGATGGCCTCGGCCGACAGGTGGCTGCGCGTGCACAACACCCAGGAGTGGCCCGACTACTACGACGAGGCCAACGTCGAGGACCTGCGCCGGTTCTTCGACCGGTACCTCAAGGGCGTCGACAACGACTGGGAGCAGACCCCGCGGGTGCGCTACTCCGTGCTGGACCTGCAGGGCGGCGACCAGGTGGGCGTGCCGGCTTCGGAGTTCCCGCCCGCCGACGTCACGAACACGAAGTTCTTCCTCGACGCCCGCACCCGCAGCCTCTCCACGACGGCCCCGGCCGACGCCGCCGAGGCCGGGTACCTGTCCACCGGCAACCCGGCTGCAGTCTCCTTCCTACACCGGTTCGCCGAGGACACCGTGCTGGTCGGCTACCCCAAGGCCCACCTGTGGGTCGAGGCCCGCGGCAGCGACGACCTGGACCTGTTCGTGCTGGTGCAGAAGCTCGATGCGCACGGCACCCCGCTGCAGGCGTTCACCGTGCCCAACCAGAGCGCGATGGCCCACGACCTCACCGACCACGGCGCCACGATCCTGAAGTACAAGGGGTCCGACGGACGGCTGCGGGTCTCCGCCCGCCACCTGGACGCCGAGCTGTCCACCGAGGACGTCCCGGCGCACACCTTCGACCGGGTCGAGAAGCTGTCCGCTGGAGAGGTCGTCGACGTCCAGATCGACCTCATGCCGCTGGGCCTGTCGTTCACCGCCGGCCAGCAGCTGCGGTTCGTCGTCAGCGGCAAGAACCTCCTCGGCACCCTGATGCCCGGCATCCGGGAGTACGAGCCGGCCAACGCCGGTCAGCACGTCATCCACACCGGCGGGGACCGGGCGTCGTACCTGCAGCTGCCGCTGCAGACGCATCCTCAGCCGTAGAGGCTCACCCGCCTGGCGGCCCGCACCGGCGAGTGCGGGCCGCGAGGTGGGCCGCACGACGTGGCGTGGAGCTCGCCGGGGAGCAGTGGAGCGCGGCTCTGGTCCCGCGGTCAGCCCGAGAACGTCGAGCAGGTGGGGACCACACGGCGGCCTGACGGGCGGCCGGGGTGACGTGGGGAGGGAGGGGCGGAGGACCCCCTCCAGACAGCGTCTCAGCGAGCTTCGACGGCACCTGCGCAGGACCACCTCCCCCGTCCCCTGACGACAGGCAACCCGGATCGGACGAAGACCCGACCGACCAGAACCAGCATCGACACACCTCATGCACCACGGGTGACAACGACTCGTCGTGACAGGTGACCGGGCTCTCTGGCACCCCCTCCTTGCATGCCGAGTCCCTACGCCCGTCGTCAGCAGGAACGCCGTCGCGAGCGGGAGAAGAGGCGCCGCACCGAGCCGCCCAGGCCAGAGACGAGCGAGGCCCCCACAAGCCCACGCGTCGCCGATCAAGCCCTCCCAGCCGCGAGCCGGCGCGCGGCGGCCGCGACGTGCGGGTGGTGCACCGGGCCCATCACACCCAAGTCACGGGGACCCGTGCCGACGTGGTGCTCGGCGGCCTGCCGTCAACGAGCCTGGGAGCAACGGCGTGCCGCCGCCTCCGGGTTGAGCGCCGTCACGGTCGTCGAGCGGGTCGTCGAGGTGCCGGCGCAAGCCACGGCCTCACCCGCGACAGGTCGCCAGGACTGGCCGGCCCTGCTCGGCGAGCTCACCCGTCAGCTCGACCGGGGGCTGGTGTACGACCGGCACCTGGCCGAGATCTCCGCCGTGGTGCGTGGGCTCCACGCAGCCCTCGAGCGTCGGAGGGGCGCCTCCAAGCGACGCTGGTGAACGCACATGACGCACGCACCCTGGTCTGCGCCGACCGGTGCGAAGAACGGGGACAGGCGGGCGACAGAACCATTCAGAGCCCCTCCAGCCCAGCGCGTGATCGTTCGGGTAGGGCCACGCCACACCATCGCTGGCAGTGCCAGCGGGGTGACGTCAGGAGTCCGGGGGTGACAGAGCCCGTCAGGAACGTCACCCCCTCGACGTGCTGGCACCGGGCCGTTCGCCACCGTTCCCTGCGGCCCTCCGCCGCACGGAACGTCGTCAGCAGGACGTGGGCAACGGCGCCTCTTGCCGAACACGGAGCAACTGCCGAACGAGGAGGACGCCGTGCACCCAGATCCCGAACGGTCGGTCGACGTGAGCGGCGAGAGGTTGCTGCTGACCGCGGAGGAAGCGGCCGACGTCCTCTGCATCGGGCGCACCACGGTCTACGCCCTCATGAAGGAGGGTCGGCTGCGTCCGGTGCACATCGGCCGCAGCTGCCGGATCACCCGGGCTGAGCTCGAGCGCTTCGTCCGCCGCCTGGACACTCCCCCGACCACCGCTCAACAGCCATCCGCCTCGCGTGGGCGCCCTCTTGTGGACCAGCCCGCCCTGTTCACAGCGCCCACTGGCCTCCCGGCCGCGGGCTGCTGAACACTGCCCAGACCGACGACGGGACCACGTGATGGCGAGCAGGGCAGCGAACGGCGAGTCGACGATCTACAAGTCCGCGGACGGGCGGTGGCACGGCTACATCTCGGTCGGCTTCACCGCGGCCGGCAAGCTCGACCGCCGGCACGTCACCGGCAAGACCCGCGCGGTCGTCGTGACGAAGGTGCGCGAGCTCGAGCGGCAGCGTGCGGCCGGCACCGTCGGGGCTGTCTCCACCCCGACCGTCGCCGAGTGGCTGGAGCACTGGCTCACCACCATCGCGCCGCGCCGGGTGCGCCAGCGCACGCTGGAGAGCTACGAGTCCGCCGTCCGCAAGCACCTGATCCCCGGGCTCGGCCGGCACCGATTGGACCGGTTGCGCCCCGAGCACCTGGACGAGCTGTACACCGCGAAGCTCGCTGCGGACTACTCCCCCGCCACCGTCCTCCGCCAGCACCGCATCCTGTCGCGCGCGCTCACGGTCGCCCTGCAGCGCGGGCACGTCCCCCGCAACGTCGCCACCCTCGTCGACCCGCCCGCCCAGAAGCAGAGCGACATCGCCACCGCTCTGGACCTCGACGAGGCGCGCGCCGTCCTCACCGCCGCCCGACACGTCCGGAACTCCGCCCGATGGACCGTGGCCCTCGCGCTGGGCCTGCGGCAGTCCGAGGCGTTGGCCCTGCAGTGGAAGGACATCGACCTGCTCACCGGCACCCTCACGGTGCGGCGCAGCATCCACCGGGTCCGGGGCGGCCTGGTCTACGAGGAGCCCAAGACCCGGCGCAGCCAGCGCACCCTGGCGCTGCCCCTCCCGCTGGTCGCCGACCTGGGCATGCACAAGGCAGCCCAGTTGGGCGTGCAGATGCTGGCCGGCTCCGAGTGGCACGAGGAAGACCTGGTCTTCGCGCAGGCCAACGGCCGGCCGATCGACAAGAAGGTCGACTACGACGACTGGACCCGGCTGCTGCAGTCCGCCGGCGTCCGCCACGTCCGGCTGCACGACGGCCGGCACACCGCGGCCACCCTGCTGCTGAGCGAGAACGTGCACCCGCGGGTGGTCATGGAACTGCTCGGCCACAGCCAGATGCGCACCACGATGGACATCTACAGCCACGTCATGCCGGCCCTGGCGAGAGAGGCCGCCGACCGGATGAGCGGCCTCCTGATGCCCGGCCGAGTGGAGCCAACTGCAACCACAACTGCAACCAGAGACGACTCAGGCCGTCCTCCGGATGGAGAACGGCCTGGTCATTCGGGTGGAGCTGAGGGGACTCGAACCCCTGACCCCCACACTGCCAGTGTGGTGCGCTACCAGCTGCGCCACAGCCCCTTGCCGACCCGGTCTGGTGCGTCCGAGCCGTCACCAACCATACAGTCCCCGCGGCGTCGTCCCCGCGGGGGGTCCCGGCCACCGGCACGTCACCGGGTGACAGCCGAGCGGGCAGGCCCACGGCCTGGACGCCCGCTGAGCTGTCACTCACCGGGACGCGCGGTCCAGGCCCGGGTCGGGCTGCGGGACGGCCGGCGACGGGAGCCGGTGCCGGCCAGACCGCGAGGCGATGGACGACTCGACCTCGACCACCCGTTGGACAGCGACAGCGGTGCTTGCAGTCGCTGTAACGGGAGGGCGGAGGCCTGACGCCGTCGGGTCAGCGCACCCGCATCCGACGGACGAGAGCCCCGACGAGCAGGCCGACCGCGGCCGGCACGGCGACGAGCGCAGCGACCACCGGCGTCACCGCGGCGACGTCCGACCAGCCGGCGCCCGGGACGGCCACCAGCACCGACGTCGCCAGCCCGACGACGACCGCGACGACGGCCCACCGCACGGCGACCGCGGTGAGCCCGGCCCGGCGGCCGTCGAGGAACGCCCAGACCAGGGAGACCGCGGCCAGCACGGTGAAGACCGCGAGCCCGAGACCGAGCCCGTCCTCCGCGCCCACCGGCAGCAACCGGGGCAAGGCGAAGACCAGGGCCAGGACGACGGACCGGAGGAGGACGGAGGAGACCATGCCCTCCACCCTCCCCGGCCCGAGGTCGTGCGCCCTGGGTAGGACTGCTCGGTGTCTCAGCCGACGAGGTCGGCGTAGACGACGACGTCGTCCAGGTAGTCCCCGGTGGCGGCGTCGAAGTCCCCACCGCAGGTGATCAGCCGCAGCCCGGCGTGGTCGAGGTCGCCGTAGACCTCCGCGGTCGGGAAGTCCTCCTTGGCCATCTGGTCGACCTCGACGACCACGAACCGCGCGGTGCTCCCGTCGGCGCGGTCGACCACCACCTCGTCGCCGGCGACCAGCTGGGCGAGGTCGGCGAAGACCCCGGGCTCACCGGCCCAGTCCACGTGCCCGGCGAGCACCGCGGGACCGAGCTCGCCGGGGGTGGGCGCGCCGGTGAACCAGCCGGCCGGGAACCCGTCCGGCGGCACCTCGAGGCTGCCGTCGGCCTGCAGACCGAGGTCCATCAGCTCGGAGTCCACGCCGATCGCCGGCACCTGCACGCGCACCGGTGCCGACGCCGGCAGCACCGGGGACGACGCCGCAGGCGCGACGCTGGTCGCCGAGGGTGCCGCGACCGGCGGGGGCGCCGCCGACGAGCCGCACCCCGCCAGGACCGCTGCGCCCAGGAGGGCGCCGACCAGCCGGGCCCGGCGCCCCCGCAGCGGGGTCACCGGGTGGACGGGGGTCCGGCGGCGCTGCCGTCGCCGGTGTCCACCGAGCCGACCGGGACCGTGCCCACCTGGGAGAAGACCCCCGTGCCGCGGGTGCCGTTCCCGCCGCCGTTGCCGCCCGTGGGGCCGGCTCCGGTCGGGGTGCCCCCGCCCGGGGTCCCGCTCGTGCCGCCGCCGGTCGTACTGCCCGGGGACCCGGGGCCGCCCGCCGGGGTCGTCGTGGGACCGGCCGGGGTCGGGGCCGCCGAGGTCGTGGGGGCCGCCGACGTGGTGACCGGCGCCGAGGACGTCGGCGGGGTGGTCGCACACGCCGGGGCGGTGATCACGTTGGAGTCCAGGGTGACCGCTGCGTTGCGCGCCAGCAGCCGCCCCTGGACGACGGCACCCGTCTGGGCCTCGATCGCGGTGTTCGCGTAGACCGTCCCGACGAAGGTGCTGTTGGTGCCCAGCGTCGCCGAGCTGGTGACCTGCCAGAAGACGTTGCAGGCCTGCGCCCCGCCGATCAGCGTGATGGTGCTGTCCGAGGCGGTGATCAGCGTCGAGCCCGACTGGAACACGAAGACGGCCGTGGGGTCGCCCTGCGCGTCGAGGGTGAGCGGGCCGGTCAGCGACAGTGACGTCGGGTTGGTGTAGACCCCCGGCACGAGGGTGCGGGCGTCCACGTCGGCCAGGTCGGCCGGCACCTGGTCGGCCGGCCCCTGACCCGCGGTGTCCAGGTACGCGACGTCCAGGTCGCTCTGCGCCTGCTGGGCGACACCGTCACCGCCCCGGGCCACGCCGGTCTGCACGATCGTCCCGTTGTCGGTGAGGCTCGCGTCCGGGAAGCTCCCGGTGTCCCCGTTGATCGTGGTCGTGCCGGTGTTGGTGATCCCGGTGGCCGCCAGGACGGCGAACGACTGCGTCGTCCCCTGCGGTACCGCGGTGGCGGCCGCCGCCTCGGCGGTGCCGGCCGTGCTGATCAGTCCGACGGCAGCCAGCAGGATCGTGGAGGCGACCCCGCCGGCGAGCCATGTGGTTCGGGTGGGCTGACGCCCGTGGTCGAGGACCGACGTCATGTCGGCACTCCTGTCTCCGACCCTCGTGGGCCGGTTCGCGTCGTTCACAGAAGACGACGCCGGCGTGGATGCCGAGGCACGAGGGACCTTCGTGGGATCAGCCTGACTCCCTGGCGGTCCCATCCCGGCAGGATCAGCGGCGTGTCGTCACACGAGTGGAGTGATTCCACTCGTCGAGTGACTCTCGGTCCGGCGGCTCACCGTGGGTGAGCACGCCTCAGATGTCTGCGCCCTGCTCGCGGAGCCAGACGACCGGGTCGACGGGCGGGCCGTCCAGGCCGCCCGAGTGGACCTCGAAGTGCAGGTGCGGGCCGGTGGATTGTCCCCGGCTGCCCAGCAGCGCGATGGTCTGCCCGGCCTCGACGACGTCGCCGGCGGAGACCTCGATCTCCTCCATGTGGCCGTAGATCGTCACGTCACCGCTAACACCCAGGACGTAGACGGCCTGGCCGTACCCGCTGGCCGCACCCGCCCGCAGCACGACGCCGTCCTCGGCCGCGTACTCCGGCGTCAGCATCGGCGCGGCGAGGTCGATGCCCCAGTGCATGGTGCCCCAGCGCTGGCAGAAGCAGGTGGTCATCCGGGCGCCGTCCACCGGGACGACGACCTTCGGGCGGGCCGCCTCGGCAGCGGCGACCGCGGCCGCCTCGGCCTCGGCGCGCTCGGCCCGGCTGGCGGCCACCTCGGCCAGCCGCTGCTGGGCCTGGGCCTCGGTGATCGCCATCTGCGGCATGAGCTCGGCCTCGTCGAGGAACGCCGCGTTCTCCGAGGCGGCCAGCGCCTGGGCGACGCTGTCGTCGGACGTGGCCTCGGCCGGTGTGCCCGGGAGCCCCAGGGTCGCGGCGAGCACCCCGCCCAGGGCGAGCGCCGCCACCAGGACCGCCGGTCGCCGTCGAGCACCCGTTACTACCGCCACCCGTGCTCCCCCGTCGTCTGCTGCGCCTGGCTCGACAGCAGGCAACCTAACGAGCCGTGACCGGTCTGTGACCCCCCGCTCGGCGCGTCTTCGCTGACACGCCGTGTGGCAAACCACACCGGTGTCATTCGGGCCGCCCGCGGAGGTCGGTCAGTGGTGCGGGTGTGGTGCCGGTGCGGGCGCCGGGACGGCGAGGGGCACCCCGGTGGTCTCCCGCGCCGCGGTGCGCCGGGCCAGGACGGCGACCCCGACGACCAGCCCGACCACACCGACCACCTGGCCGATGGTGGCCAGCAGACCCGGGGCCAGGACCTCCCCGTAGACCGGTGCGGCGAGCCCGACCGCGACCAGCGGCTCGAGCACGGCCATCACCGGCAAGGACTCGATGAGCGCGCCGGACTGGTAGGCCCACTGGGCGAACACGATCGAGGCGGCACCGGAGGCCAGCAGCAGGTAGGTGGTCCAGCTGCCGAGCAGCTCGGCCGGCGGGTGGGCCACCACGTCCTTGAGCAGCAGCCCGGTGATGCCGAACCCGCCTCCGGCCGCCAGGCCCAGCGCCAGCGCCTTGTGCGGGGCGGCCGGGCGCAGCGACCAGAGCGCAGCCAGCACCATCACCGCCGCAGCCCCACCGGCGCACAGCAGCAGCGCCCTCGGCTCGGCGAAGGAGCTGCCGTGCTGGGGCCGGGCGGACACGACGAACAGGCCCAGGGTCACCGCGACGACGCCGGCGGCGATCCACTGCCCGCGCTCGGGCAGCAGCCGGTCGGCGTGCCGCCGGTCGACCAGGGCACCGAGCGCCAGGGAGATGACGAGACCGCCGGACAGCAGCGGCTGCACGACCACGACCGGCCCGAACTTCAGCGCCGAGGCGTGCAGCAGGAACCCGCAGAGCGCGGCACCCTGACCGCCGATCCAGGCCCGGTTGCGCACCAGCTTGCCGACCAGGCGGAGCACCGCCCCCTGCGGGAGGTCGGCGGCGGCATCCGTGGCCGCCCGGTGCTGCACGACGGTGGACACCGCGAAGGCGCACGCCGAGAGCAGCGCCAGCAGGATCGACGCCCCGAGGTGCCCCTGCTGACCGGGCGGAGGGCCCTGGGCGGCGAGGACCGCCAGGGCGTGGGTGTCCAGAGACCCGGCGCGCACCCCCGTGTCCAGCACGGGCCCGAGCCTGCCACGGGTCGGGGTCGACGTCGCGCGGGACGCCCGGTCAGTCGGTGACCGGCACCGTCACGGTGACCTCGCCGGACCGGTCGAACACGAACGTCACCTCGACCTCGTCGCCCACCGCCACCGGCCGCTCGGTGTCCGGGAGCACCACCGCGGCCGTGCCGTCCAGGCCCAGGTGCAGCACCCCCTCGGCCGGCACGGTCCACGGCCCGGCGTCCACGGCGCCGAAGCCCGTGCCGCTCACCGTCTGCAGCGTGTCGTCGTCGGGCCCGGCGTTCTGCACGTCCAGCCGCAGCACCGCGTCGTCCCCGGCGTCCAGCGCCCCGTCGCTCGCGTCGGCGATCGAGGCCCGCAGCACCGTGACGTCCTTGCTCACCTCGACCTGCGCCGAGGTCTCCCCGCCCGGTGCCTCCTCGGCAGCGGTCTGCCCGAGGTCACCGCTGCCGGCGCACCCGGTGAGCACGAGGGCGGCGAGCGGGAGGGCCAGCAGGGAACGGGTCACGAGTGGTGGAGGTGCCCCCGGTCGAGGTGGTCGAACCCGTGACCGTCCTCTCCGGGGCTCAGACGGGGACGACGACGGGCCGGTCGCGGAACCGGCGCGCGGCCAGCGCCCCGCCGACCACCAGGCCCAGCCCCCCGGCCAGCAGCACGGCGACCGAGGCCCGGGCCAGCACCGGGGGGCCGGCCGCGAGCAGGTTCGCCGTCCACAGCACGTCGACGTCGGGCAGGCCCTGCACCAGCAGCAGCCAGCCGACGACGACGGCCAGCACGCCGGTCAGCGACCCCCGCCCCCGCGCCGCCGCCCGGACCGCGGCCACCACCACGAGCAGCACCAGCAGCGCCGGCACCAGCGCGGACAGCACGGCGCCCGGGTGCGACCCGACGGTCACCGAGGGGGCCGGGGTGGCCACGGCGTGTCCCAGCGAGGCCGACGCCCCCAGCCCCAGCGCGGCAGCGAGCGGACCGGCGGTGCGGGCCAGCGAGCCGGCGGCGACGACGCCGGCGAGCACCAGCGCGTAGAGCGGCCACACCAGCCAGCCCGGCGGCGGGGGCGACCAGGTCAGCACCCCTGCGACGTCCACCGGCGTGCCCCCCAGCGCCATCGGCACCGTCCAGGAGATGACGGTGTGCGACACGCTCGGGTCGGCGGTGACCACCGGGGGCAGCTGACCCTCGCTCATCCAGTGCGTCCGGTGGTCGTGCCAGGCGTACTGCGGCTGCGTCGAGACCTGCACCCAGTCCGGCGTCCCCAGCGGGTCGGCGTCGGACGGCAGCGGCGTCCGGCCGAACCGGTCCAGGTTGATCGTGGTCGCCGGGCTGTGCGCGTTGCGCCAGACCCCGTCGGGGCCGATCCGCAGGTAGGGCTCCCCGGAGTAGCCGGGCACGGTGAGCTCGGTGTCGGTGGTGTTGACGACCTCGAGCTCGTCGCCGAACTGCAGCACCCGGACGTCGACCCCGGGCAGGTCCGGACGCACCGAGGTCACCGCGCCGTCGAAGTCGCTGCCGGCCACGCCCTCGCCGACGTGCGCCGCGGCCGGACCGGCCAGCGCACCGGCCGCGACCACGGCCAGGAGCACGAGCAGCGCCCGTGCCCCCACCCGGCGCAGCCCCGCGGTCACGCCGGCCAGTCTGCCCTCACTCGCCGGCGACGACCGCCAGGTCGTGCGCGATGTCCCGCGAGGTGTTCCCGGCGTCGAAGGCCACGTCGGCCTCGCCGTCCGTGCCGTAGAGCAGCAGCAGCGAGGAGTGCTGCTGGCCCATCTCCTCGGCCAGCGGCACCCCCGCCGCCAGCTGGGCGGCGTCGATCTCGGCCTGCGTGCCGGTGAGCCCGACGATCGCCGGGGCCGGTGCGGTGGAGAACAGGGACAGGTAGTCCCCCAGCACCTCGGGGGTGTCCCGGGCCGGGTCGGTGGTCACGAAGACCACCGTGGTCGCCGCGGCGACCTCCGGGTCCGAGGTCTGCAGCGCGATCGCGACGTCGGCCATCGTGGTCGGGCAGATGTCCGGGCAGTTGGTGTACCCGAAGAACAGCAGCGTCGGCCCGTCGGCGGTCTGCGCCGCGAAGTCGTACGGCGCCCCGGCCTGGTCGGTCAGGGTGAACGACGGCTTCTGGTACGCATCCCGCAGGAACAGCCCGTCGTACGGGTTGTCCGGCCCGGACACCGTCGCGGGCGCCTCGCCCGAGGTGTGGTCGCCGTGCCCGCCCGCCGCGGCCTGGTCGGCCTCCGCGGACCCACCGCAGCCGGCCAGCACCAGCCCGGCGGTCAGCGCGATCGTGGCCAGGGACGTGCGACGTGGGAGGGAGCTCACGAGGCCACGGTACGACGGCGTGCGGCCAGGCCCAGGGCGAGTCCGGCCACACCGGCGACCAGCCCGAGCCCACCGAGCACCAGCGCGGTGACGGCGATCCCGTTGCCGCTGCCGTCCTCGGCCGCGGTGGCATCGGTGCCCGAGGCGGCGGTGTCGGTGCCGCCGTCCGAGCCGTGCGCGTCACCGCTGGCGGCCGTCGAGCCGCCCAGGTCCAGGACCGGGGCCGGGTACTGCGGCTCGGGCTGGCCCTCGACGGTCGGCTCGATCCAGGCGGACTCGGTGCCGTCGCTGTAGGTCTGCACGGTGCCGAAGGAGACGGTCTCGGCGTCGGGGAACGGCCCGCCCAGCAGGGAGAACTCCTGGAACTGGCCGGGGGCGATGCCACCACCGGCGTCGGCGGTGAACTGCACGACGGTCACCGCACTGGTGATCTCCTCGCCGTCGGACTCCACCGGCGGGTCGAGCTGGGTGGTGGTCGGGGTGATCGTCCAGCCGGCCACCGGCTCGGCCTGCACGAAGGTCAGCGGGGTGTCGGTGGGCAGCTGGATGCGCAGCGAGACGGTGCTGGCGGTGTCGCTCTCGTTGGGCACCCGGAAGGTCATCACGCCGAAGCCGCCCGGGGCGGCCTCGTCGGAGGACACCCGGACGTGCGCGGAGGCGACGCCACCGCCGGCGGCCACGGCGATGCCGGTGGCCAGGGTGAGGACGGCGAGACGACGGGGGGTGGTGGACATGCTTCTCCTGTCAGAGGGGTGTGCGCAGGTCAGCGCACGGGGAACGTGGTGGACGCCGTGAGGGCGGTGAACTCGTCGAGCCGGACGGTGACGGTGACCGTCCAACTGCCCGCGGTGGGCAGCTGCGCGTCGCCGACGGAGTGGCCCGGCCCGGCCGGCTGGAGCTCGACGTCGAGCGGGCCGATCTGCTGCTCGGCCTCGGTGAGGGTCACCCGCAGCGACTGCGGCTGGGCCAGCTGGCCGTCGGCGTCGAAGAGGTAGACGTGCAGGGTGTTCGGGCCGGGCTGCGCGGGGTCGACCGACAGCTGCACGCTGCCGTCGGCGCCGGTCGCACCCTGCAGCGGGAGCGTGACGTCGACCGGGTCGGCGACGGCGGCCTTGGCCGGCGGGGTGCCCACCAGGACCGCCGAGAGGGCGAGGACCACGGCCGCGACCGCGACCTCGATCAGCACCGAGCGGCGGAACGGGGCGACGTCGGCGACCGCGGCACCGGCCCGCTCCCGGGCAGCGCTGTCCTCGTCCTCGGCGCTGAACGCGTGCGCCACCACCCGGCGCCGGGTGGTGCGGGGGGCGCCCAGCTGCTGCTGCACCCACACCCGGCTGACCCCGGCGACGGCGAGCAGCCCGAGCACCAGCGCGAGCTTGGCGACCAGCACCCAGCCGTAGGTGGTGGACACCAGCGCCGCCGGTGAGCCGACCTCGCGCGCCGACTGGACCACCCCGGTGACCACCAGCGCGGCCACCGATCCGGCGGCGAGCCGGCTGTAGCGGGGCAGCGCGGTCGCCAGCTCACCGGCCGGCACCCCGCGCCGCAGCGCGCCGGCCAGCAGGGCGGTCAGCCCGCCCAGCCACACGGTCATCGCGGCCACGTGCACGGCGGTGACGACGACGGCCAGACCCGGCAGCGGGCCGGCGACGGGGTGTCCGACGGCCGCGGTGGTGACCACGAGACCCAGGGCCAGCACCCCCCCGGCGACGACCAGCCCCCGCGACGGGGCAGCGGCCCGGAAGGCCACGACGGTCAGGGCGGCGAGCCCGGCGGCCAGCACGACCCGGGCCAGCAGGGTGAGGCCGAACGCCGAGCCCGCGGTGGTGGCGAGCAGCTGCGGGTCGACCAGGTCGGCCAGCCCGGTGGCCGCGGCGTAGGGGCCCTGCAGCAGGAAGGACAGCACTGCCCCGGCGGCGACGGCACCGAGCCCGGAGAGGGTCAGCGTGCGCACCCGGCGGGAGCGCCAGCCGGCCGACCAGCAGGCGAGCAGGAAGACCGGGACGCCGACGCCGAGGGCCAACCCGGCGAAGCCGAGCCAGCGGGCCACCGGGAGCAGCGCCCCGACGACCGGGTCGACGTCGCTGCCGGCCTCGGCACCGGTGGTGGGCACGAGCTCCCCGTCCCCGACCACGAAGGCGTAGGCCCCGCTGATCGGGTGCGAGTCCGCCGAGACGACCCGGTAGGTCACCACGTAGCTGGCGTCGGGCAGGTCGGCCCGCAGCGGGACGGTGATCGTGCCGTCGCTGGCGGTCGCGGCACCGGTGTCGACGCGTTCGCCGACGCTGTCGAGCACCCGGGCGTAGCCGGCCCCGAGCGAGACCCCCTCGTCGAACTCCAGGGTCACCTCGGTCGGGGCGGTCTCCAGCCGGGCGCTCTCGGCCGGGGTGGTGGTGACCAGGGTGGCGTGCGCGCTGGCCGGGGCCGCGGTGCCGACGTCGACCAGCAGGGCCAGGGGCAGCGCGGCGAGCAGGAGGAGGACCAGGCGCCTCACGCGAGCACCCGCACCCCGGCCGATGCCGTCCCGCGGCGCCGTCCTCGCCAGGCCAGGGCCGCGGTGACCACCAGCCCGGCCAGGAGCAGGAGGTGGCCCACCGCCCGGTCGGCGTGCACGTGCCCGGCGCCGAGGTCGGTGACCGTGACGACGGTGAGCACCGCGGTGAAGGTGGCCAGGAACGGCAGCGCGCCGGCGGCCAGCCGCGGGGCGGCAGCGCAGGCCAGGAAGGCCACGGCCAGCCCGAGGTTCCAGGCCCCGGTCTCGTGCGCGACGTGCACCGGGGCGCTCATCGCGCCGGCCCCGCTGACCAGCGACGGCGTGGCCAGCCCGACCTGGGCGACCCCGACGGCCAGCAGCGCCAGCCGCAGGGCCGTCGTCACCAGCCGGGAGCGGGCCGCGGCAGCCGCACCGGGGAGCCGGTCGGGCAGCGCGGACAACACGGCCGCGGTGAGGTCGGGGACGGCCGGGGCGGGCGCCAGCCGGGCGCGCCGGGTCACCAGCCCCGCGGTCTCCACCCAGGCCGAACAGGCCGCACACCCGGCCAGGTGGGCGTCCAGGGCCGCCGCGGGGACCGGGGACCCCTCGCCGTCCATCCGGGCAGAAGCCGCCTCGCGCCAGCGCTCGCAGTGCATGGGAGGAGAGTCGCTCCCGGGGCACCCCCAGTTCCCGGGGTCCGCATGGGCCCGGTCACAGGTCAGACTGGGGGACGTGGAGCCCCCGGTCGACGAGCTGGCGCGGGTCGCCGCGGCCGCCGCCGACGGGGACCCGCTCGCCGCTGCGGCCTTCGTCCGGGCCACCCAGGCCGACGTGTGGCGGCTGTGCGCGCACCTGGGCGACCGGCAGTCCGCCGACGACCTGACCCAGGAGACCTACCTGCGGGCCTTCGGCTCGCTGCACCGCTTCGCCGGCCGGTCGACCGTGCGCACCTGGCTGTTCTCCATCGCCCGCCGCACGTGCGCCGACGCCATCCGCCGCACCGGCCGCCGGCGGCTCACCCTCGTCGGGGACGACGAGCTCCTCGAGCGCGCCGACACCGGCACCACCGCCGACCGGGTGGGCGAGGACGCCGTCGTCGGCGACCTGCTCGCCCGGCTGCACCCCGACCGGCGCGAGGCCTTCGTGCTCACCCAGCTGATGGGCCTGCCCTACGCGGAGGCCGCCGCGGTGGCCGACGTCCCGGTCGGCACGATCCGTTCCCGGGTCGCCCGCGCCCGGGCCGACCTGGTCGAGGCGCTGGGCGCCGACACCGCGGCCGACGACGAGCACGGGGGACGACGCACCCACGGCTGAGATGACGGCCCGGTGGACGGTTGGTGAACGCAAGGGGACCTAAGCTCTGCCGCGGCCGTCCGGCCGTCCCCGTCCTCCCCCCGGAGTCTCTGCTCGTGGCCTTCAGCCTCACGCCCAAGGACACCCGCTTCTACGACATGTTCACCGCCTCGGCGCAGAACCTCGTCGAGGCGACGACCGTGCTCGGGGACTTCGTGCACGACGTCTCCCGCCGCGAGGAGCTCGGCGGCGTGCTGCGCGACCTGGAGCACGCCGGGGACAACCTGACCCACGCGGTGTTCCGGCAGCTCAACTCCAGCTTCGTCACCCCGTTCGACCGGGAGGACATCTACGCCCTGGCCAGCGACCTCGACGACGTGATGGACGCGATCGAGGCCGCCGCGGACCTGGTCGTGCTCACCGGGCTGGGCACCCTCCCGGCCGAGATGGGCCAGCAGGTGGCCCTGCTGCAGCGCTGCGCCCAGGTGACCGCCGACGCGATGCCCCGGCTGCGGGCGATGAAGGACCTCGCCGACTACTGGATCGAGGTCAACAGCCTGGAGAACGAGGCGGACAAGCTGTACCGCCGGCTGCTGTCCCGGCTGTACTCCGGGGAGTTCGACGCCCTGGAGATCCTCAAGCTCAAGGAGGTGGCCGACCAGCTCGAGGAGGCCGCCGACGCCTTCGAGCACGTCGCCAACGTGGTGGAGACCATCTCGGTCAAGGAGTCCTGACCGACGGTGGACGGGCTCTTCCTGGCTCTCGTCGTCATCGTGGTGGTGGCGCTGGCCTTCGACTACACCAACGGCTTCCACGACGCCGCCAACTCCATCGCCGTCGCCGTCTCCACCAAGGCGCTCACCCCGCGGGTCGCCCTGGCGCTGGCCGCGGTGATGAACCTGGTCGGGGCGCTGATCTCCACCGAGGTCGCCCAGACCGTGGGCGCCGGCATCATCGACACCCCCAGCGGCAGCGACGGCCTGCAGATCGTCTTCGCCGCGCTCATCGGCGCGATCACCTGGAACCTGATCACCTGGTACTTCGGCCTGCCCAGCTCCTCCTCGCACGCCCTGATCGGCGGCCTGGTCGGCGCTGCGCTGTCCGCCGTCCACTCGGTGCAGTGGCTGGGCATCGTGGAGAAGGTCGTCGTCCCGATGGTGCTGTCCCCGCTGGTCGGGTTCGGCCTGGGCTACCTGGTGATGCTCGCGGTGCTGTGGTCCTTCCGCGGCGCCAACGTCACCCGGGCCAACCGCGGCTTCCGGTACGCCCAGATCGTCAGCTCGGCCACCATGGCACTGGGCCACGGACTGCAGGACGCCCAGAAGACGATGGGCATCATCACCCTGGCCCTGGTCACCGCCGGGCAGATCGACACCTTCGAGGTGCCGCTGTGGGTGGTGCTGGCCGCCGCTCTCGCGATCAGCGCGGGCACCTACGCCGGTGGCTTCCGGATCATGCGCACGCTGGGCCGGCGGATCATCCAGCTCACCCCGGCCGGGGGCTTCTCCGCCCAGACCGTGGCGTCCAGCGTCATGATCACCACGGCCACGGTCTTCGCCGTCCCGGTGTCGACCACGCACATCACCACCACCTCGATCATGGGCGTGGGTGCCACCCGCCGGCTGTCCGCCGTCCGCTGGGGCGTGGCCGGGAACATCGTCGTCGCCTGGGTGTTGACGCTCCCGGCCGCCGGTCTCGTCGCCGCCGCGGTGTACTGGGTGACGCACGCGATCGTCGGCTGAACAGGGAGGGGCCCGGGTGTCCGCGCACGACCCCGTCGGGAACCCCGTCGACCACCCGCCGACCACGACCGCCCCGGCCCCCCTGGCACTGGGGACGACGTCGGCCCGCTGGGTGCTGCTGGCCACCGTGCTCGCCTCGGCGATGGCGTTCCTGGACTCCACCGCGGTCAACGTCGCGCTGCCCACCATCGGCGCCGACCTGGGGTCCTCGCTGTCGGGCCTGCAGTGGACCGTCACCGGCTACACCCTCGCGCTGGCCTCGCTGATCCTGCTCGGCGGCGCCCTGGGCGACCGGTACGGCCGCCGCCGGGTGTTCCTGGTCGGCGTCGTCTGGTTCGCCTCCACCTCCCTGCTCTGCGGTCTCGCACCCACCACCGAGCTGCTGGTCGCCGCCCGCGTGCTGCAGGGCATCGGCGGCGCGCTCCTGGTGCCCGGCTCCCTGTCGCTCATCCAGTCCTCCTTCCGGCACGTCGACCGGGCCCGCGCCATCGGGCTGTGGTCAGGGCTGGGCGGGGTCGCCGGACTGGGCGGGCCGTTCCTGGGCGGGTTCCTGGTCGACGCCGTCAGCTGGCGGTGGGTGTTCCTGGTCAACGTGCCGCTGGCGGTCGCGGTCGTGGTCGTCGCCCTGCGGCACGTGCCGGAGAGCCGGGACCCCGCCCACCACGGGCGCTTCGACGTCCCCGGTGCCGCGCTCACCGCACTGGCCCTCGGCGGTGTCACGTACGCGCTGATCGACGCCGGTTCCGGCCCGGGCACCTGGGTGGCGCTGGCGCTCGGGGTGGCCGGCGCGGTGGGCTTCGTCGCCCGGGAGCGGACGACGGCGGACCCGATGCTGCCCCTGGGCGTCTTCGCCGACCGGCAGTTCACCGGCGCGAACCTGACCACGCTGGCCGTCTACGGCGCGATGGGCGGGTTCTCCTTCTTCCTGGTGCTGCAGCTGCAGACCGTGCTCGGTTACGACGCGCTGCAGTCCGGTGCTGCGGTCGTGCCCTCGATCCTGGTCATCTCGCTGCTGTCCTCCCGCGCCGGAGCGCTGGCCACCCGGCTGGGCCCCCGGATCCCGATGACGGTCGGTCCGCTCGTCGCGGCGTCCGGGGTGCTGTACCTGTCCTTCGTCGACGCCGGCACCCGGTGGGCGACCGGCATCCTGCCCGGCTCCCTGGTGTTCGGCCTGGGCATGGCGCTGACCGTGGCCCCGTTGACCGCGACCGTGCTGGGCGCGGCCCCGGACCACCTGGCCGGGGTGGCCAGCGGGGTGAACAACGCCGTCGCCCGGGCCGCCCAGCTGCTCGCCGTCGCCGCGCTGCCCCTGGCGGTCGGCCTCTCCGGGGACGACTACGCCCGCCCGGACGCCTTCACCGACGGGTACGCGCTGGCCATGCGGCTGTGCGCCGGGCTCATCGCACTGGGCGGCGTGATCTCGCTGGTGACCATCCGGGCCGACGTCCTGGAACCCGATCCCACCTGACGGGACGCCGGTGTACCTCCTAAGTGCATCGGGCTGGTAGACATTGCCCCGTGTCGGCGACCGGTGTGCTCCCAGGTGACCTCCTGGTGACCCGCATCCACGTCGACCTGGTGCGCGTCACCACCGCAGCCTGTCTGGCTCGCTGAACGACCCGGGGTCCTCGACGACCCCCGTCCCGGCGCGGGTGCGCAGCCGGGCCCCTCCCCCGCCAGACCCCTCACCCCGGAGCACCCCTGTGCGCACCCTGATCCTCTTCGCCCTCGTGGGCCTCGGCGCCCAGCTCGTCGACGGCAGCCTGGGCATGGCCTACGGCGTCACGTCCACGACGCTGCTGCTGGCCGTCGGCGCCAGCCCGGCCGCCGCGTCGGCCACCGTCCACCTCGCTGAGATCGGCACCACGCTGGTCTCCGGCGCCTCGCACTGGAAGTTCGGCAACGTCGACTGGAGGGTCGTCGCCAAGATCGGCATCCCCGGCGGCGTCGGCGCCTTCGCCGGAGCGACCTTCCTGTCCTCGCTGGACACCTCGGTCGCCGCGCCGCTGATGAGCGGCATCCTGCTGGTGCTCGGCCTCTACGTGCTGATCCGCTTCACCTTCCGCGGCCTGAACAAGCAGAACCTCGGCAAGCCGATGCGCAAGCGCTTCCTCGGCCCGCTCGGCCTGGTCGCCGGGTTCGTCGACGCCACCGGCGGCGGCGGCTGGGGCCCGGTCGGCACGCCCGCCATCCTGGCCAGCGGCCGGATGGAGCCCCGCAAGGTGATCGGCTCGATCGACACCTCGGAGTTCATCGTCGCGCTCGCCGCCTCGCTGGGCTTCCTGTTCGCCCTCGGCTCGCAAGGGATCAACGCCACCTGGGTCGCCGGCCTGCTCATCGGCGGCGTCATCGCCGCCCCGATCGCCGCCTGGCTGGTCCGGCACGTCCCGCCGCGGCTGCTGGGCTCCGCGGTCGGCGGGATCATCGTCTTCACCAACACCCGCTCGCTGTTCAACGCCTTCGAGGTCGCCGACGCCGTCCGCTGGCCGGTGTACGCGGTCATCGTCGTCGGCTGGATCGCCGCGGTCGTGCACTCCTGGCGGGTCTACCGGGCCGACACCGAGTCCGAGTCGGTCGAGGCCGCCGCCGAGCTCGAGCAGGAGCGCCGCGACGCCCTGGTGCGGCAGCTCTCCGACGGTGGGTCCGTCGGCGCCGGTCGCCCGCAGGACCCCCGCGACTAGCCCGACGGACGGGTGGGTTGCGCACAACCGGGTAGGGGACGGAGGACGGCGTCGTCACCCGGACGGCGCGACACCGCAGGAGGTACCACCGCAATGAGCGTCATGGCCATCATCGGAGCCGGTCGAGGACTGGGCGCCGCCACCGCCCGCGTGTTCGGGGCACAGGGCTACGACATCGCCCTGGTCGCCCGCAACCAGACCCGGGTCTCCGAGCTCGCCGCCGACCTGGCCGCCGAGGGCATCACCACCGGCGGCTTCGTCGCCGACGTGCGCGACCCCGACTCGATCGCCCACACCCTGGCCCAGATCGGGGAGACCATGGGCCCGATCGAGGTGCTGCAGTACAGCCCGCTGCCGGACAAGACCTTCCTGCGCCCGGTGCTGGAGACCACCGCCGCCGACCTGGTCGGCCCGGTGGAGTTCTCGATCTACGGCCCGGTGGCCGCCGTCCGGCAGGTGCTGCCCGGGATGCGCTACCTGCCCGAGGGCTCGAAGCCATCGATCCTGTTCGTCAACGGCGGTTCGGCCGTCGTCCCGAACAAGGGCGTGGCCGGCACCAGCGTCGCCTTCGCCGGACTGACCGCCTACGCGCAGCTGCTGAACGAGGTGCTCACCGACGAGGGCATCCAGGTCTCCCAGCTGGTCATCCCCGGCGCGATGGTCGACGGCGACCCGGTCAAGGGCCCCGACGTGATGGCCGGCCACCTGTGGGACCTGCACAGCAAGCGCGACGCCTTCCGCTTCCAGGTCGAGGGCACCGACTGAGACGAGGCGCTCACCCGGCGCTGCGGACCACCTGCAGCGCCGGGTGCCGGGCGGCGTCGTCGAGGACGGCGACCGGGGTGCGGGCGCGGCCGGGGTGCGCGGCCAGCCGCAGCGCCCGCGCGCTGAGCAGCGCCTCGGTGGCCGGCGGGACGACGAGCAGCTGGAGCTGCAGCTGCCGGTCACCGCAGGTGAGCGTGACGACCTGGGGGTCACCGGTGGCGAAGCCGCCGACCCGGACCACCCGCTCCCCCACGGCCAGCTTGCGCGGCACCCGGTGCCAGGCCGAGAACGGGTAGGTGAACCGGGTGACGCCGACCCCGCGGCGGTCCAGGGCGGCGACGAGCTCGGGCAGCTCCAGGGCCAGGTCGGTGGAGCGGGGCCACCAGGCGCCGTGCAGACCCTCGCCGGCATCGGTGCGCAGGCTCACCCGCACGTCGATCCCACCGCGGAAACCGGGCAGCTCCTGCTCGCCGACCCATGCCGCGCGGTTGGTCCTCGGGTTCTCCACGGGACGACGCTAGGCAGCCCGGGGACGCCGTCCCGACGGACACGCCGCGCCCCACCGGACCCCTCCGTCACACGGCCGGTCCTCACCCACCGTCACCGATCCGCGACCACCGCGGAACGACGACGCCCCCGCCACCACGAGGGTGACGGGGGCGACGACAGCCAGTCGATCAGACCGGCTTGGGCTTGCGGTTCTTGCTCTTGCCGCGCTCGGTCTGGTCCAGCACGACCTTGCGCACCCGCACGGTGGCCGGGGTGACCTCGACGCACTCGTCCTCGGCGCAGAACTCCAGCGCCTGCTCCAGGTTGAGGATGCGCGGCGGGATGAGCCGCTCCAGCTCCTCGGAGGTGGACTTGCGCATGTTGGTGAGCTTCTTCTCCTTGGTGATGTTCACGTCCATGTCGTCGGGACGCGAGTTCTCACCCACGAGCATGCCCTCGTAGACCTCGGTGCCGGGCTCGACCATCATCGAGCCGCGCTCCTGGAGCGAGAACATCGAGTACGTGGTCGCGACGCCGGTGCGGTCGGCGACCAGCGAGCCGGTCGGACGGGCGCGCATGTCGCCCAGCCACGGCTCGTAGCCCTCGAGGACGTGGTTGAAGACGCCGGTGCCGCGGGTCTCGGTGAGGAACTCGGTGCGGAACCCGATCAGGCCACGGGAGGGAGCGACGTACTCCATCCGCGCCCAGCCGGTGTCGTGGTGCACCAGGTTCTCCAGGCGGCCGCGGCGGATCGCCAGGGCCTGGGTCAGCGTGCCGACGTACTCACCGGGGGTGTCGATGGTGACCCGCTCGACCGGCTCGTGCAGCTTGCCGTCGATCTCCTTGGTGACCACCTGCGGGCGGCCGACGGTGAGCTCGAAGTCCTCGCGGCGCAGCTGCTCGACCAGGATCGCGAGGGCGAGCTCGCCACGGCCCTGCATCTCCCAGGTGTCGGGGCGCTCGGTGGGCAGCATGCGCACCGAGACGTTGCCGACGAGCTCCTGGTCGAGGCGGTTCTTGATCAGACGGGCGGTGACCTTCTTGCCCGACTTGCCCGACAGCGGCGAGGTGTTGATCCCGATGGTGATCGAGATGGAGGGCTCGTCGACGGTCAGCGCCGGCAGCGGGCGCGGGTCGTCAGGGTCGGCGAGCGTGTCGCCGATGCCGATGTCCTCGATGCCGGCGATGGCGACCAGGTCGCCGGGGCCGGCGCTCTCGGCCGGCACGCGGGTCAGGCCCTCGGTGGACAACAGCTCGGTGATCTTGACCTTGGTGATCGTGCCGTCGACCTTGCACCACGCGACCTGCTGGCCGCGCTTCATCTCACCGGAGTGGATGCGCAGCAGGGCGAGGCGGCCCAGGAACGGGGAGGCGTCGAGGTTGGTGACCTGCGCGCGCAGCGGCTCCTCGGCGTCGTACTCCGGCGCCGGGATGGTGTCCAGCAGCGTCTGGACCAGCGGACCGAGGTCCGGGCTGTCCGGGACGGTGCCGTTCTCCGGCTTGTTCAGCGAGGCCTGGCCGGTGCGGCCGTTGCAGTAGACGATCGGGAACTCGAGGGTCTCGGCGGGGAGGCCCGCGTCCTCGAGGAGCTCCATGAAGAGCTCGTAGCACTCGTCGACGACCTCTTCGATCCGGGCGTCGCCACGGTCGGTCTTGTTGACGGCGAGGATGACCGGCATCCCCTTGGCCAGCGCCTTGCGCAGCACGAAGCGGGTCTGCGGCAGCGGGCCCTCGGAGGCGTCGACGAGCAGCACGACGCCGTCGACCATGGACAGACCACGCTCGACCTCACCGCCGAAGTCGGCGTGACCGGGGGTGTCGACGATGTTGACGACGACGGGGTTGCCGTCGGCGTCGGCGAGCCGGATCGCGGTGTTCTTGGCCAGGATGGTGATGCCACGCTCGCGCTCGAGGTCCATGGAGTCCATGACCCGGTCCTGGGTCGAGTCGTTGTCCGTGCCCTCGCCCTTGGAGCGACCGAGGGCGCCGGCCTGCCGGAGCAGGGCGTCGACCAGGGTGGTCTTGCCGTGGTCGACGTGGGCGACGATCGCCACGTTGCGCAGGTCATTACGGGTGGGCATGCGGAGAGGCACCTCAGGAGATCGGGGTTCGCGGCACTGGTGGGATCCCCCGAGCACCGCCCGTCGCCGACCGGCGACCCTCCCATGGTAGGCGCTCCGGCCCGACCTCAGGCCGGCTGTGACCGGTCAGCCACCCCGAAGGCGATGCCCGCGGCCACGATCGTGACGACGCCCACAGCCAGCCAGGCCGGCCAGCCGACGCCGATGGCCAGCACGTGGGCGAGCACGAAGGCCACGAGGTAGACCGCCGCCAGCCCGGCGGTGACCGCCCAGCCGCGCCGGCGCCGCCACAGCCACCCGGCCGCGAGCCCGCCGGCGAGGAAGACGGCGCCACCCAGGGCCCGGACGCCGGTGCCCTGGGCGATGCCGAACCCGGCGGCCAGGCCGATCGCGACGGGCAGGGCGGAGGGCAGGGCGGCGAGCCGGGAGCGGTTCAGCGTGCTGGTCGACATGGGCCCAGTGTCCCCGCCGCTCACTGCTGGGCGGCGGCGACCGCGGCGGTCAGCCCGTCGGCGGACAGGTCGGTGAGCGCCGTCCCGTCGACGAACACCGTCGGGGTGCCGGTGACGCCGTCCTTCGACGCCTGGTCGGTGGCGGTGACCGTCCAGTCCCGGTAGGTCTGGTCCTCGATCCCCGCGGTGACCGCGTCGCCGGTGGCCCCGGCCTGCTCGGCGTAGGAGACCAGCTGGTCGTCGGTCAGCCCGCTGCCGGTGGCCTCGTCGGGCTGGTTCGCGTAGAGCAGGTCGTGGAAGCGCTCCAGCGCCTCGGGGCCGGTGGTCGAGGCCACCACGGCCGCGGCGTTCAGCGCCCGGGTGGAGTAGTCGTCGTTCCGGTCGGAGTCCAGGAAGGCCATGCCGTGGTACTCCACGCGGACCGTCCCGGCGTCCACGAGGTCCTCCAGCGTCGACCCGGCGGCGGCCTCGAAGTCCCGGCAGTTGGGGCACTGGTAGTCCTCGTAGAGGTCCACCGTGACCGGGGCGTCGGCGCTGCCGACCGCGAAGGCGGTCTGCGAGCTGCCCGGCGCCGTCCCCGAGGGCACCGCGGCGTCGGCGGCGGTCGACGTCCGGGCGGTCTGCACCAGGACGACGGCGACCACGGCCACCACGACGAGCACCGCCGCGACGACCCCGCCGACCAGGGTGCGTCGGCGCTTCTGCTCCGCGGCGCGGACGGCGGCCTCGGCGGCACGCCTCTCGGCGATCCGGCGCTGGGCGGCGGCGCGGCCGCGGGTGGGGTCACTGGACACGGATGGGCTCCTGACGGGAGGGGGCGAGCGAGAACCGGGAGTGCGGCCACCGGGCCAGTGCGAGGGCGACCAGCAGCAGGGCGGTGTCCCGGGCGACCTCGGCCGGGTAGGCGGTCTGCCCGGTCTGCACCTGACCCCCGCCGCCGAAGCAGCCGCAGTCGATCTGCAGGCCGCGCGCCCAGGCGGAGCCGACGCCGACGAGGAAGACCGCGAGCAGCAGCGCGGAGGCCACCGCCGCCGTCCGGACGAACACCCCGGCGAGCAGCGCCAGACCGACGGCGACCTCGACGACGGGCAGGCCGAAGGCGACCGGGCCGACCAGCACCTCGGGCAGCAGCCGGTAGGCCCGGACGGCCCGCACCGCCGCGGCGGGGTCGGGCAGCTTCAGCAGGCCGGCGACGACGAAGACGCCGCCCAGCAGCAGCCGGGCGGCGAGAGCCAGCCAGGGACGCAGGTCGGACCGCACTCCCCCACAGTCGTCCGGGGACCGTCGGAGGTTCCCGCAGCTCAGCTGTGGATCTCCCGGGAACGACGGAGGGCCCCGGGGGTGTCGTCACCCCGGGGCCCTCTCGGCCTCGTCCCAGGGGCCCGCGGCGCGCGGAGCGTGTCGTGGGGTGGGACGAGGTCCTTCAGTCAGGCGGCGCGGAGCACGGCCTCGATCTCGAGCTCGACGGAGATCTTGTCGCCGACGACGACGCCGCCACCGTCCATGGGCATGTCGATGTCCACGCCGAACTCCTTGCGGGAGATGTCGGTCTTGCCGGTGAAGCCGGCGCGCGTGCCGCCGTAGGCGTCCGGCCCGAAGCCGTTCAGCTCCAGCGACAGCGTGGTGGGCTTGGTGATGCCCTTGATGGTGAGCTCGCCCTCGACGGTCCAGTCGTCGCCCTTGGCCTTGATGCCGGTGGACCGGAAGGTCATCACGGTGTGGTTGCCGGTGTCGAAGAAGTCGGCGGACTTGATGTGGGCGTCGCGCTGCTCCTGGCGGGTGTCGATCGAGTCCATGTCGATCGAGGCCTCGACGGTGGAGGCGGCCGGGTCGGCGGCGGTGACGATGACGCCGTCGAACTTCGTGAAGTAGCCGCGGACCTTGCTGACCATCATGTGGCGGACGGAGAAGCCGACCGTGGAGTGGGTGGCGTCGATGTCCCAGGTGCCGGCCAGGTAGCCGGGGATCTGCGTGGTGCTGCTCATGCTTCCTCCAAGTGGTTGAGCGCTTGACTGCTTCGCTGGACCGTAGCGTAGTTGAACCCTTGAGCATTCCGCCAGTACCCTCGGGGCATGACCGCAGAGGTGTCGTCCCCGTCACCGGCCACCGCGCCCGCCCCCCGCTGGCTGGACGAGTCCGAGCAGCAGGCCTGGCGCGCCTGGTTGTACAGCACCCAGCTGCTCGCCGACCGCCTCGACCGGGAGCTGACCCGGGAGACGGGCATCTCGCACGCCTACTACGAGATCCTCGTCCAGCTGTCGGAGACCCCGGGCCGCTCGCTGCGGATGAGCGAGCTCGCCGAGCGCTGCCTGTCCTCCCGCAGCCGGCTCTCCCACGCGGTGTCCCGGCTCGAGGAGCGCGGTTGGGTGCGCCGGCAGGTGTGCCCGGACGACGGCCGGGGCCAGCTCGCCGTCCTCACCGAGGAGGGGTTCCGCGCCCTGGAGGCTGCTGCCCCGGTGCACGTGGAGAGCGTCCGCACCCACCTGTTCGACCAGCTCAGCCCGGCGCAGGTCGCGGCGATGACCGACATCGGCCAGACCCTGCTGGCCCACCTCGACCCGCCCCGCTGACCGGCTCCCCCGCGGGGGAGCCGGTCGGCAGGATCAGCGGAAGTACTTGTCCGGGGTGATGGGCAGGTCGCGGACCCGGCGTCCGGTGGCGTGCCAGTACGCGTTGCCGATCGCCGCCGCGGACCCGACGATGCCGATCTCGCCGATGCCCTTGGCGCCCAGCGGGTTGTGCAGGTCGTCGGACTCGTCGATCCAGCTGATGTCCATCTCGCCGACGTCGGCGTTGCTGGCGATGTGGTACTCGGCCAGGTCGTGGTTGGCGTAGTGCCCGCGGGTCTGGTCGAGCACCGACTCCTCGTGCAGCGCCATCGACAGGCCCATCGTCATGCCGCCCAGGAACTGTGAGCGGCCGGTCGTGGCGTTGATGATCCGCCCGGCCGCGAACACCCCGGTCATCCGCGGCACCCGCACCTCCCCGGAGTCCTGGTCGACCCGGACCTCGGCGAAGTGCGCCCCGAAGGCGTGGCTGGAGTACTGCTCGGCCTCGTCACCGGGGCCGGCCTCACCGGTGACGGTGAGCCCACCGGCCGGGACCTCCCGGTCGGCCAGCTGCTCGGCCGCGGCCATGATCGCGGGACCCCACGACGTGATCCCGGTGGAGCCGCCGGCCCCCGACGCCTTCGGCAGCCGGCTGTCGCCGATCCGCAGGTCGATCCGGTCCATCGGCACCCGGAGGGCGTCGGCGGCGATCTGGGTCAGCGCGGTCCACGCGCCGGTGCCGATGTCCGAGGCGTCGATGCTCACCACGTACGGCTTGCCCTCCACGGCCTCGATCCGGGCCGCAGACGGACGGCGACGGGTCGGGTAGGTCGCCGCGGCGGCGCCGGTGCCGACCAACCAGCGGCCGTCCTCCCGGACGCCCGGGCGCGGGTCGCGGTCGGCCCAGCCGAACCGCTGCGCCCCCTGGCGCAAACAGGCGACCAGATTGCGGGTGCTCCACGGCACGCCGCGCTCGGGGTCGCGGTCGGGCTCGTTGCGCAGCCGCAGCTCGATCGGGTCGATGCCCAGCTCGGCGGCCAGCTCGTCCATCGCCGACTCCAGGGCGTACATGCCCGGGGTCTCCCCCGGCGCCCGCATGATCGTCGGCGCCGGGACGTCGAGCTTGGCCAGCCGGTGCGTCGTCCGGCGGGCCGGCGCCGAGTACATCAACCGCGTCGCGGTGGCGGTCTGCTCGGCGAACTCGGCGTTCTGCGAGGTGTGCTCGACGACCTCGTGGCTGATCGCCGTCAGGGTGCCGTCGGGCTGCGCGCCCAGGCGCAACCGCTGGATGGTGGGCGTGCGGTGCCCGACCAGGGTGAACATCTGTGGCCGGGTCAGCTCCAGCTTGACCGTGCGCCCGGTGACCTTCGCGGCCATCCCCGCGATCAGCTGGTGCACGTGGGTGTAGGCCTTGGACCCGAACGCACCGCCCACGTAGGGCGAGGTGATGTGCAGCTGGTCCTCGGTGATCCCGAACGCCTCGGTGATCACCGGCACGAGGTTGTGCGGGCCCTGGTTGGCGTCCCACATGCGCAGCACGTCGCCGTCCCAGCGGGCGACGGTCGCGTGCATCTCGATGGGGTTGTTGTGCTGGTTCGGCGTCTCGTAGGTGACGTCGATGCTCACCGGTGCCGCGTCCAGCGCGGCGTCGACGTCCCCGATGACCGAGTCGGTCTCGAAGCCGGCCATCAGCTCCTCCGGCGGGTACAGGTCGTCTCGGTCGGTGGCCAGCCGGACGTCGGCGGGCTGCGCGTCGTAGGTGACGACGACCCGGCCGATGGCGTCCCGGGCGACCTCGGAGGACTCCGCGACCACGGCGGCCACCGGTTCGCCGACGTACTGCACCCGGTCGGACTGCAGCACGACGATCTCGTCGGCCACGTCACCCAGCCGCGGCGCGTTCTCGTGCGTCAGGACGGCGAGCACCCCCGGCAGCGCCTCGGCCGCGCTGACGTCGATCGAGGTGATCCGTCCCCTGGCCGCGGTCGACTGGACGAGGGCCACGAAGACCGCCTGCGCGCCCAGTTCGTGCTCGTAGGCGTAGGGCGCGCGGCCGCGGACCTTGTCCGGTCCGTCGATGCGGCGGACGTCGCTGCCGACGGCCCGTTCGGTGGTGGCGGTCATGCGCGGGCCTCCGCGGAGATCTGGAGCAGGGTGCGGGTGATCATGTTCGTGACCATCGGGATCTTGAACGCGTTGTCGCTGAGCGGGTCGGCGGCGGCCAGCTCGGCCTCGGCGGCCGCGGTGAAGGCGGCCTCGGTGGCCGGCCCGCCACGCAGGGCGTCCTCGGCCACGGTGGCCCGCCAGGGCTTGTGCGCGACCCCGCCCAGGGCGATCCGGACGTCACCGACGACGGCGTCCGGGCCGGTGCCCTGCAGGTCCATGGCCGCGGCCACGCTGACCAGGGCGAAGGCGTAGGAGGCCCGGTCCCGGACCTTGCGGTAGCGCGAGCGGGTCGCCCACGGCAGAGCCGGGACGTCGATCGCGGTGATCAGCTCCCCGTGCGCGAGCGTGGTGTCGCGGGTCGGGTCGTCCCCGGGCAGGCGGTGCAGCTCGGCGATCGGGATGCTCCGCTCGCCGTCCCGGCCCAGCACCTGCACGGTGGCGTCCAGGGCGCGCAGCGCGACGGCCATGTCGGAGGGGTGGGTGGCCACGCAGGTGTGCGGGGACTCCCCGCCCTCGTTCGTGGCGCCGAGCACGGCGAGGTTGCGGTGGTAGCCGCCGACGGCGGCGCAGCCGGAGCCCGCCTCCCGCTTGTTGCACGGCATCGTCACGTCGGTGAAGTAGGTGCACCGCGTGCGCTGGAGCAGGTTGCCGCCGGTGGTGGCCCGGTTGCGCAGCTGCCCGCTCGCCCCGGCCAGCAGCGCCTGGGCCAGCAGCGGGTAGCGCTCCCGGACCCGGCGCTCGCCGGTGAGGTCGGCGTTGGGCACCGCGGCACCGATGCGCAGCCCGCCGTCGGGCAGGTCGGTGACCTCGGTGGAGGTCAGCTGCCGGACGTCGACCAGCAGGTCCGGGGTGGCCACGCCCAGCCGCATGAGGTCGACCAGGTTGGTGCCCCCGCCCAGGTAGGCCCCGGTCGGTTCGTCGGCCAGCAGCGCGACCGCGCTGGCCGGGTCGGCGGCCTTCTCGTACCGGAACTCCCTCACGCGCGCACTCCCTGTTCCGTGGCGACCTCGGCGACCGCCGGGACGATGTTGGCGTACGCGGCGCAGCGGCAGAGGTTGCCCGACATGCGCTCGCGGATCTCGGCGTCGGTGAGGTCGGTCCGCTCGGCGACGAGGTCCTCGCTCACCGCGCTGGGCCAGCCCTGCGCGGCCTCGGCGAGCACGCCGGCCGCCGAGGTGATCTGGCCGGGGGTGCAGTAGCCGCACTGGTAGGCGTCGTGGTCGACGAACGTCTCGTGCAGCCGGTGCGGTCCGTCGCCGGCCAGCCCGTCCGAGGTGGTGACCTCCTGGCCCTCGGCGGTGACCGCCAGGACCAGGCAGCTGTTGACCCGGCGGCCGTCGAGCAGGACCGTGCAGGCCCCGCACTGGCCGTGGTCGCAGCCCTTCTTCGCACTCGTGTTGCCCAGGCGCTCGCGCAGGGCGTCCAGCAGGGAGGTGCGGGTGTCGACGGTCAGCGGGGTGACCGCGCCGTCCACCCGCAGGGTGATCTCGTTGTCCACGGCAACACAGGTGCCCCAGGCCCCCCAGGCTGAACCGGGGACCACCCGGTCTCTGGTCAGGCCAGGTCCGGCGGGGGTGCGGGCCAGCCCTCGCCGATGCCGTCCAGCGGGGCGGTGAACACCGCGGGCCGCTTCTCCAGGAAGGAGGCCACGCCCTCCGCGGCGTCGGCCCCGGCGCCGAGCTCGACCAGCGCCCGGGACTCGGCCCGGTGCGCGTCCCACGGGCTGGACGCCGACAACATCGACCACAGCAGCTGCCGGGACGCCGCCACGGAGACCCCGGAGGTGTTGTCGGCGATCTCGTGGGCCACCGCGTAGGCGGTGTCCAGCAGCTCGGCATCGGGGACGACGCGGGACACCAGGCGGCCGCGCAGCGCCTCGGCGGCGTCGAACACCCGCCCGGTCGCCACCCACTCCATGGCCTGGCTGATCCCCACCACCCGCGGCAGGAACCAGCTCGAGGCGGCCTCCGGGACGATCCCGCGGCGGGCGAAGACGTAGCCGAAGCGGGCCGACTCCCCGGCGATCCGGACGTCCATCGGCAGGATCATCGTGGCGCCGATGCCCACCGCGGCACCGTTGACCGCGGCGATCACCGGCTTGCGCAGCGCGGCGAACGGCAGTGCACCGATGCCACCCCAGTCGCGGGCGACCCCGTCGATGGTGCCGGCCTGCGCGGCCTGGGCGCTGCGGTCGAAGGTGCCCGCCCCCTGCAGGTCGGCCCCGACGCAGAAGTCCCGTCCGGTGCCGGTCACCACCACGACCCGGACCGCGTCGTCGGCATCGGCCACCGCGGCCACCTCGCCCAGCTCGCGGGCCATCACCGGGGTGTAGGCGTTGCGCCGGTCCGGCCGGTCCAGGGTCAACGTGCCGACCCCGCCGTCCACGGCCCAGGAGACCTGCTCCCACTGCCTCACGACAGCGCCCCGGCCAGGACGAGCCCGGCGACGACGTCGTGGTGCTCGGCAGCGTCGCCCAGCAGCAGCCGGTCGACCTTGGCCCGCCGCCAGTACAGGTGCGCGTCGTGCTCCCAGGTGAACCCGGTGCCGCCGTGCACCTGGATGCAGGTCTCCGCGGCGCGCTCCAGGGTCTCCGCGGCGAACGCCTTCGCGGCGGCTGCGGCCAACGGCAGCTCGTCGGGGGCGCGGTCGGCGGCCCAGGCCGACCACCAGACCAGCGAGCGCAGCTGCTCGACCCCGACCCAGGCGTCGACCAGGGAATGTTTGACCGCCTGGTAGCTGCCGATCGCCCGGCCGAAGGCGTGCCGCTCCTTCGCGTAGGCCACGCCCACCTCGACGGCCCTCCCGGCCGTGCCCAGGTCCTCGGCGGCCAGTACGACCAGGGCGACGTCCCGGGCCCGGGCCCACAGCGCCGCGGCGTCGGGCACGAGCACCCGGGGGTCGGTGAGCGTGACGACGCCGAGGCCCCGGGTGGCGTCCATCGGCTGCCCGGTGACCACGGTGCCGCCCCCCACCACGAGGTCGCCGTCGACGAGCGCCAGGAACGTGTCGGCCCCGACCGCGTCCAGCGCCGGGGACGAGCCGTCCACCACGCAGAAGGCCCGTGACCCGTCGGCCAGCGCGGCGGCCAGCTCGGGCTCCTCCGCCAGCAGCACCGCGGCACGGGCCGCGGTGACCAGCGAGGGACCGGCCAGCACCGCACCGGCCTGCTCGGCGACGACGGCGAGGTCCAGCAGCGCACCGCCGCCCCCACCGGTGGACTCCGCCACGGTGATCCCGAGGAACCCGATGTCGGCCAGCGCCTGCCGGCCCGGCTGCACCGGTCCCTCCTCCAGCGCCGCGCGGGCGGCGGCCGGGGAGGCCTGGTCGGTGAAGAACCGGCGCGCCCCAGCGGCGGCGTCGAGCTGGTCCTGGTCGAGGTCGAAGTTCACGCCCGGCTCCCGGCGTCGAAGGGACGGTGCTTGTCCTCGCGCGGCTCCGGCGGGAGCCCCAGCACCCGCTCGCCGATGATGTTGCGGAGCACCTCGTCGGTGCCCCCGGCGATCGCGATGCCGGGCAGCCAGGCCTGGTTGCGCTGCCAGCGGCCGGCTCCGTCCTCCCCAGTGCCGTCGTCCCCCGTGCCGACGGCGAAGACGGCGTCGTCGCCCAGCAACCGGACCCCGGCGTCGGAGACCAGCCGGGAGGCCGCGGTGCCGGCGAGCTTGCCGGCGCTGGCCTCGGGCCCGGGCAGCCCGCCCTGGCTGATCGCGGTGAGCCGGCGGTAGCCGGTGTACCGGTTGCCGAGCGCGGCGACGGCGGCCCGACCGACCGCCTGCCGGGCCAGCACCCGGCGCTCGGGGGTGAGCCCGGGCAGCTTCGCGGCAGCCAGCCGGGCCAGCGACTCCACCGACAGCCCCAGGTCGTTGCCGCCGCCGCCGACCGCCACCCGCTCGTTGAGCAGCGTGGTCAGCGCGACCCGCCAGCCCTCCCCGGGCTCGCCGAGCCGCTCGCTGTCGAGGATCCGGACGTCGTCGAAGAACACCTCGTTGAAGTCCGACTGCCCGCCCATCTGGCGCAGCGGCCGGACCGTCACCCCGGGGGCGTGCATGTCGACCACGAACATGGTCAGCCCGGCGTGCTTGGGCTTCCCGGGGTCGGTGCGGGTCAGCAGGATGCCGAAGTCGGCGACGTGCGCGAGCGTCGTCCAGACCTTCTGGCCGTTGACCACCCAGTCCTCGCCGTCGCGGACGGCGGTGGTGCGCAGTGCGGCGAGGTCCGAGCCGCTGGCCGGCTCGCTGAACAGCTGGCACCAGACGTCGTCGGCCCGCAGCAGCCGGGCCAGGTACCGCTCGTGCTGCGCGGGGGTGCCGTGCGCGACCACGGTCGGCCCGCACATGCCCAGCCCGATGTGGTTGATCAGCGCGGGCACCCGGGCGCGGGCAAGCTCCTGGCCCACGATCGCCTGCTGGGCCAGGCTGCCGGCCTGTCCCCCGTGCTCGGCGGCCCAGGCCACCCCGACCAGCCCGGCGTCGGCGAGCACCCGCTGCGTGCGGCGCAGCGCCTGCTCCTGCTCGGCGGCGTCCCCGGCCTCCTCGCCGGCATCGAGGTGCACCAGGTCGGCGGCGTGCTCGGCCAGCAGGTCCCGCACGCGCGCCCGGTAGGCGGCCTCGTCGGGTGTGTCGTCGAAGTCCACGTCGGGCATCCTCCGGCCGGGTCACGGAACGGTCAACCCTGACTGTCACCTGCGTAGGCTGGCGAGGTGCAGACCCGCAGCCGCAGCGAACGCAGCGCCGACAGCCGCGCGCTGATCCTCGACGCCGCCGTCGCCTGCCTGGTCTCCGACGGCTACGCCGGGGCCTCGACGCTGGCCGTGCAGGCCCGGGCCGGGGTGTCCCGCGGCCGACTGCTGCACCACTTCCCGTCCCGGGAGGAGCTGCTGGTCGCGGCCACCTCGCACCTGGCCGAGACGATGCTGACCGAGGCCGCCGACCACGCCGTCGAGGTGGGTGCGGCCATCACCGACCCGGCCGAGCGGGTCGACCGGTGCGTGGAGCTGATCTGGGCGACGTTCTTCGAGCCGCCGTTCTGGGCGGCCATGGAGCTGTGGAACGCCGCCCGCACCGACGCGACCCTGCGGGCGGCACTGCGCCCGCAGGAGCGCCGGTTGCGGGCGGCGATCCGCGGGGTCGGGGACCGCATCTGGGGCCCGACCGTGACGTCGTCGCCCCGCTACGCGGTGGTCTCCGAGCTGCTCTTCACCTCGATGCGCGGGGTGGCCATCGCCTACGCCTTCGAGGACCGCCCCCCGGCCACCGACCCCCACGTGGCGATGTGGCAGTCGCTGGCCAGGGAGCTGCTGGAGTCCTAGCGGGGGGCCATCCGGATCGCGCCGTCGAGCCGGATCGTCTCGCCGTTGAGCATCGGGTTGGCCACGATGTGCGCGGCCAGCGCGCCGAACTCGTCGGGCTCACCGAGCCGGGCCGGGTGCGGCACCTGGGCACCCAGGGACGCCTTGGCCTCCTCGGGCAGCCCGGCCAGCAGCGGGGTGTTGAACAGCCCGGGCGCGATGGTGACCACCCGGATCGCGTACTGCGCCAGGTCGCGGGCGATCGGCAGCGTCATGCCGACGATGCCGCCCTTGGACGCGGAGTAGGCCGCCTGCCCGATCTGGCCGTCGAACGCGGCCACCGAGGCGGTGTTGACGATGACGCCGCGCTCCTCGCCGAGCAGGTCCACGTCGAGCATCCGCTGGGCGCCCAGCCGGATGACGTTGAACGTGCCGAACAGGTTGACCGCGACGACCTTCTGGAAGGCCTCCAGCGGGAACGGGCCCTTCTTCCCCGCGGTCTTCACCGCGTTGCCGATCCCGGCGCAGTTGACCACCACGCGCAGCGGACCGAGCTCGACGGCCTGGTCCAGCGCCGCCTCGACCTGGGCGGTGTCGGTGACGTCGGTGGCGGCGAAGTGCGCGCCGAGCTCGCCGGCGACCTGCTCCCCGGCCGAGCCGGGCAGGTCCAGCAGCACGACCTGCGCGCCGGCGGCGCGCAGCCGCTTCGCGGTGGCCAGGCCGAGACCCGAGGCCCCTCCGGTGACGACGGCGACGGCATCGGTGACGTCCACGAGCTCTCCTCCTCGATCGGCGACAGTCAGGGTTGACCGTCTACAACGCTGCCGACAGCATGGCCCACGTCACCCGCCCGCCGTGCAGCAGGGAGCCCACCGCGATGACCACCACCCAGAGCTGGCGCGGGATGACGATCTCCGACCAGGTCGCCCGGCACGCCCGGTCCACCCCGGACGCCGTCGCCCTCCGCTTCGCCGGCACCGGTCGCACCTACGCCGAGCTGGACGAGCGGGTCACCCGGCTGGCCGCCGTGCTCACCGCCGCCGGCGTCGGGCACGGCGACCGGGTCGCGGTGCTCGCGCTCAACGGGCTCGAGGTGGTGGAGACGTACCTCGCGACCGTGCGGCTGGGGGCGATCGCCGTCCCGGTGAACTTCCGGCTGGTCGCCGACGAGGTGGCCTACGTGCTCGCCGACTCCGGTGCCGTCGCGCTCGTGGTGGACGCGGCGACCGCCGAGACCGCTGCGAAGGCCCGGGACCGGGCACCCGCGGTCACCTCGGTGCTCACCGTCGGTCCGGAGTACGAGGCGGCGCTGGCCGCGGCCGACCCGACCCCGGTGGACCCCGTCGTGGAGGAGGCCGACCCCGCGTTCCTGATGTACACCTCGGGCACCACCGGCAAGCCCAAGGGCGCCGTCCTCACCCACCGCAACCTGCTGATGCACGCCGTCAGCCACATGACCCACCTGGGCTGGTCCCCCGACGACCGGACGACCCTCTACGGGGCCCCGCTCTTCCACATCGCCGCGGTGGCCGGGATGCTGCCGAACCTGCTCATCGGCGGCACGTTCGTGATCACCCGGTCCGGCGCCTTCGACCCGGCGGCGACGCTGGACGAGATGGTGGCCGAGCAGGTCACCTCCTGCTTCTTCGTCCCGGCGGCCTGGCAGGCGGTCGTCGCCGTCCCGGACCTCGCCGGGCGCGACCTCTCCCGGCTGCGGCGGATCTCGTGGGGTGCGGCCCCGGCGTCGACGACGCTGCTGCGCGCGATGCTGGCGGCCTTCCCCCAGGCCGAGATGGTCACCGCGTTCGGCCAGACCGAGTGCTCCCCGGTGACCTGCCTGCTCCGCGGGGAGGACGCGCTGCGCAAGATCGGCTCCGTCGGCACCCCGATCCTCAACGTGGAGGTGCGGGTCGTGGACGAGGCGATGGTCGACGTCCCGCGCGGGGAGGTCGGCGAGATCGTCTACCGCTCGCCGATGGTCATGCGCGAGTACTGGGGCAAGCCCGCAGAGACCGCGGAGGCCTTCGCCGGCGGCTGGTTCCACTCGGGCGACCTGGTGCGGCAGGACGAGGACGGCTACTTCTTCGTCGTCGACCGGGTGAAGGACATGATCATCTCCGGCGGGGAGAACGTCTACTGCGCCGAGGTCGAGGACGTGCTCGCCGCACACCCCGGCGTCGCCGAGGTCGCGCTCATCGGGGTGCCCGACACCCGCTGGGGCGAGGCGCCGCTGGCCGTCGTCGCCCCGCGCGACCCCTCCGCTCCCCCCACCCCGGCCGAGCTGACCGCCTGGTGCCGCGAGCGGCTGGCCGGCTACAAGTGCCCCCGCGAGTTCTCCGTCGTCGGCGCCCTCCCCCGCAACCCCAGCGGCAAGGTGCTCAAGACCCAGCTCCGCCAGGAGCACTCCGCCGGCTCCCTGGTCGCCCACCCGGCGGTCTGAGCACCGAGTGACAGCTGAGCGGGCGCAGGCGCTCGTCGCGCACCCCCTCAGCAGTCACTCGGCGGCCTGTCCACAGGCGGTCTCCCGGGCGGGCCCGCTTCGGGGACGCTGCCCCGGTGACCCCGGCCCGTCGAGCGCACCCGTTCGGCGACCAGCCGTTCCGGGGTCGGACGGCGGTCGACGGTGGACTCCTGACCGTCGACGACCTGCGCGGGCCCCGATGGCGGCGGATCCTCCCCGGGATCCACGTTGCGGCCGGTGCGGTGGTCGACCACGAGCTCCTCGTCCGTGCTGCGGCCGGGCTGCTCCTCCCGCACGCCGTGGTGTCCGGTGCCAGCGCCGGGGTCCTCTGGGGGCTGCACGACCTCGCCGGGCCCACCGACCCAGTCGAGCTCACCGTCCGCCCCGGTGCCCCCCGGGCGGACTGCCCGGCCGTCCGGGTCCGCCGCCGCACCCTGCCGCGCGCATCGGTGACCCAGCGGTCCGGGGTGGCGGTGACGACCGGCCGCGGGTGCCGAGGGGCTCGGGCGGCCCTGGACCTCGCTGACGGACTGGCCGGATCACCTCAGGAGACCAGGCTGCGGCTCGTCATCCGGTTCTCCGGGCTCCCTTGGCCCGTCGCGCAGCACGAGGTACGGATCGGCGGCTGCTTCGTGGCCCGGACGGACTTCGCGTGGCCGGGACGTCGGCTCGCTCTGGAGTACGAGGGCGCGTGGCACACCCGTCAGGTGGCCGCGGACCGTCGGCGCATCGAGGCGTTGCAGGCAGCAGGCTGGCGGGTGCTCTTCGTGACCGCCGCCGACCTGCTCCGTCCGGCCGAGCTCATCGCTCGCATCGCTGCCGCACTGAGTGACAGCTGAAGGGGCACCGGAGCGGGTGGTGCGCCCCCTCAGCTGTCACTCGACGACGTTCAGACGCCGCGCCAGACCGGGGGGCGCTTCTCGGCGAAGGCGACGGCACCCTCGCGGGCGTCGGCGGAGGAGAACACCGACTCGGTCACGGTGGCCTGGTGGTCCAGGAGCTCCCGGTCGGTCCAGCGGACGGCCCCGGCGACCAGGCTCTTGGTGGCCTTGATCGCCAGCGGCCCGTTGACGGCGATGCGGGCGGCGAGCTCGCGGGCGCCGGCGAGCGCGCCGCCGGGCTCGGTGAGGGCGTTGACCAGGCCGAACCGGTGCGCCTCCTCGGCGCCCATCGGGTCACCCGTCAGCGCCAGCTCCATCGCCCGCTGGTAGGGCAAAGTCTTGGGCAGCCGGAGCACCCCGCCGCCGGCCGCGACCAGGGAGCGCTTCACCTCGGGGATGCCGAAGCGCGCCTCGCGGGAGGCCACCACCAGGTCGCAGGCCAGCACGAGCTCGAACCCGCCGGCCAGCGCCCAGCCCTCGACGGCGGCGATCAACGGCTTGGCCGGCGGGGCCTCGGTGAGCCCGGCGAACCCGCGCCCGGGCAGCGAGGGCCGCTCGCCGCGGGCGAAGGCCTTGAGGTCCATCCCGGCGCAGAACACCCCGCCGGCGCCGGTGAGCACCATGACCGTGACGTCGTCCCGCGCGTCGAAGTCGTCCACCGCCGCGGCGAGCGCCTCCGTGGTCGCGAGGTCGACCGCGTTCTTCGCCTCGGGGCGGTTGAGGGTGAGGACCCCGACGCCGTCGGACACCTCGGTGAGCACCGTGTCAGCCATGGCGACATGTGTGCCAGGTCGCGGGCTGACGGTCAACCCTGACCGCTAGGACGACGGCGACAGCTCGCGCTCGATGTCGGACAGGCTCCGGTTCTTGGTCTCCGGCACCGCCTTCACCACGTAGACCAGCGAGAGCACCGTGACGACGGCGTAGGCGCCGAACGTCGCGGTCTCCCCGATCGCGGAGATGATCGACAGGTAGCTGACCGCGACCACGAAGTTGGCGATCCAGTTGGCCATCGTGGCCACCGAGGACGCCCGCCCCCGCACCGCCAGCGGGAAGATCTCGCTGATCAGCAACCAGACCACCGGGCCCAGGCTGACCGCGAACGAGCCGACGTAGAACGCCAGCACCAGCGTGGTGGCGATGGCCCCGGCGCCGTTGATATCGAAGAGGAACGCGACGGCGAGCCCGATCAGGCCCAGGGTCATGCCGCTCATGCCCCAGATCAGCAACGCCCGGCGGCCGACCCGGTCGATGACCTTGATCGCCACGATCGTCATGACCACGTTGGTGAGCCCGACGACGAGCAGCGCGAGCAGCGCGGCCTGCGCGCCCAGGCCGGCGTTCTCCAGCACGGTGGGGGCGAAGTAGATGACGGTGTTCACGCCGGTGATCTGCTGGACGACGGCCAGCGTGATCCCCAGGATCATCGCCGGGCGGAGCTTGGGGGCCAGCAAGGAGCGCTTGGCGCCCTTCTCCTCCTCGGTGGCGGTGCCGCGGATCTCGTCGATCTCGGCCTCGATGGCCTCCTCGGAGTCGCGCAGCGTGCGCAGCACCGTCCGGGCCTCGTCGTCCCGGCCCTGGCGGACCAGCCAGGCGGGGCTCTCCGGCTCGCGGATCATGCCCAGGCCCAGGACGACGGCCGGGGCCAGCGCCAGGCCCACGCTGATCCGCCAGTCGCCGCTGCCGGCCAGGAAGTAGGCGACCAGCTGGCTGACCAGGATGCCCATGGTCACCGACAGCTGGTTGAGGCTGACCAGGGCGCCCCGGCGCTCGGGCGGGGCGATCTCCCCGATGTAGACCGGGACGACGAAGGACGCCGACCCCACGCCCACACCGATCAGGAACCGGGAGAGCAGGAGCACCCAGAACGAGGGCGCGACGATCGACAGCAGGAGCGCGACCACGAAGACGACCGACGTCACGATGATCGCCCGGCGCCGGCCGAGGGTGTCGGCCACCCGTCCGGCGATCAGCGCTCCGACCGCGGCACCGACGAGCAGGATCGACACGACCGTCCCCTGCAGGAACGGGGTGTCGAGGGTGAAGTCGTCGCTGATGTTCGGCAGGACGCCGCCGATGACGCCGGTGTCGTAGCCGAACAGGATGCCGCCGACCGCGGTCAGCGCCGCGGCCTTGGTCACCGCCCGCCGGTGGGTGGCCGATGCGGCCGCCGAGGACTGGGTCTCGCTCATGGTGCTTTCTCCCCCGGGTGGTTCGTTGCAACTCTCAACCACGTGATCATCCGCCCGGGGTGCCAGGAGTGCTACCGGAGGGCGGGGCCGCTCCGCTCCGGGCCGGGCCGCGGGCCGTGGGGCCCGCGACCCGACCGGTCAGCGAGCCGCCGGACGGCGGGCGGCGACGGTCGCGCCGACACCCAGGGCGAGCACCAGGCCACCCAGGAGAGCGAGGCTGCCGACCTCGTCGCCGGTGGTCGCCAGCGTCGTCGGGCGGGCCGTCACGGTCGTCGACGCCGGAGCGGTGCCGGTCGCCGCCGGGCGGGTGACGGGGTGCGGGGCGGGCGTCGAGCCACCGGTCGTCGGCACGACCGGGGCCGGTGCGGCCGGGACCGGGGCGACGGGGAGCGGCGTCACCGGGACACAGCTGCCCAGCTCGACGAGGTCTCCGGCGACCGACGCGTAGGTCACCCCGTCGACGACGAGGGAGAGCCCGGAGACGGCCTCCAGCGGGACCGTGCCGGTGGCGCTGACCAGCGGGAGCGTGCCGGTCAGGCGGCCGGCGACGGGACGCACGTCGGCGCTGGCGAGGAGCACGTCCTGCCCGGAGGCCGAGGACCCGATCACGGCGACCCCGTACACGCGGTCCTGCAGTCCGGTGACGTCGACGGTCGCGGTCACGAGGTCGGGCGTCAGGCAGTCCCGGGAGACGGTGATCGTGCCGGTGGCCGTGCACACGTCGGCGACCGTCGCGGAGGTCGTGAACACGAGGTCCTCCACCCGGACGGTGATCGCGACGCTCGTCGCGTCGTCGAGCAGCCCCACGGTCTGCACCACGATCCGGCCGTCGGGCAGGACCTCGGCGGCCACGGGCTCGAGGCCCTCGACGAGCACGGTGACCGGGGTGCCGACCTCCAGGCCGGGGACCGTGACGACGACGGCCGTCTCACCGAGGCACCCTCGGGACGCGGTGGCCGTGGTCCCGCCCGTCGACGGGAGACCGGTCGAGGGCTCGGCCCCGTCCGTGGGCCCCGGGGTCCCCGACGGCGGCGCAGGGGGCGTGGTCCCGGTCGGTGCGGTGGTCTCCGGAGCAGAGGTCTCGGGAGCAGAGGTCCCGGGAGCAGAGGTCTCGGGAGCAGAGGTCTCGGGAGCGGAGGTCGTCGGAGCCTCGGACGTCGGGGCCTCGGTCGTCGGGGCGGCCGACGTCGACGGCGCAGAGGACTCGCTGGAGGACGCGGGCGCCGAGGTGCCCGGCAGCTCGTCCGGTGCACCGCCGGTCGCCGGTCCCGGGTCAGCCGTCGTCACCTCCGCCGCCGGAGAGGCCTCGACACCGGTCGCCCAGGCCGCTCCTGCACCCCCGACCAGCACTCCCGCTGTCAGCACCACTGCCGTCACTGCACGCACCACGTCGACCCGCACGAACCCCGTCCCGTCCTCAGCCCCTCGCGGGGGCACAGCGGGGACATGGCGTCCCCGCGGACACGGAACGTGACACCACATGTGCCGCTCGGCCAACCCCAGTCCCACCACCGGTGGACACCGACAGCGAGTCGCCACACCCGTGTCCGCGAGTGGTCACGCTCGGTGCACGTGACCTCACCCGATCGGGGGGTGGGTCCTCAGCCCGTCCAGGCCTCGCGGACCCGGTCGACCTCGGCTGCGGCCTGGGCCCGGCCGGCCCGCGCCGAGGCCGCGCGGGCGGCCGGGTCCAGCACGTTCTTGCCGATCGCGGCCCTCGACCCGGCGTCCGGGCTGACCACCGCGACCCGGGAGACCAGCCCGGTGACCTGGGCGTCCACGCTGGTCATCGGGCCGATGCCCCGGGTGATCGGGGCGAGCACGACGATCCGGTCGTAGCCGGTGGCCAGGTCGACGTTGGCCACCGAGCGCATCCCGCCGTCGACGAAGCGCCGCACGCCGATGGTCACCGGCGGGTAGACGCCCGGGACGGCGCAGCTGGCCGCGACCGCGGACACCAGGTCGACCCCGGAGTCGCGGGTGAAGGTCTCGAAGGCGCCGGTCTCGGCATCCACGGCGGTGAGGGTGAGCGGGCGGTCCGGCCAGGACACCGACGGCAGCCGGGCGGTGATCACGTCGCGGCGCTGCTGCTCGGTGGGGGTCTTCCCGGCGGCCTCGGCCTGCAGCGCCAGCCGGCCCACCTGGGCACGGAAGGCCTGCTCGTGCTTGCGGTGGCGCAGCACGGCCAGGCCGAAGCGCAGCACCAGCCCACGGCCCATCGCCGCCGGCGGCCCGGTCTCCACGGGGGGTGCCAGCTGCTGGTCGAACAGCTCGTGCACGTCGAGGGCGCTGCGCAGCTGGGTGCCCACCACCGACCCCGCCGAGGTGCCGACGACGAGGTCGGCGGTCCGCAGGTCGACCCCGGCGTCGGCCAACCCGGTGACCACGCCGATCTCCCACGCGATCCCGGTGATGCCGCCGCCGCCGAGGACCAGTGCCGTGCGCCCGTTGCTCATCGGCCCATCCTCACCCGCCGTCCACCGCTCGACAGCTGGTGTGACGCGGGCCACGCTGGGGTCCATGACCGCGGCACCGGAGAGCACCACCGACCACTGGCCCGCAGGACTGCCGCGCAGCCTGGACTACCCGCTGGCCCCGGTGGGGTCGGTGCTGCGCGCCGCCGTGCGCCGCTGGGGCGACCGGACGGCGTTCACCCAGCACGGCGTGGCGCTGAGCTACGCCGAGCTGGGTCGCCGGGCGCACGCGGTCGCGGCCGGGCTGGCCGAGCGGGGCGTGGGCCGCGGCGACGTCGTCGCGGTGCACCTGCCCAACTGCCTGCAGTACCCGGCGGTCTACTACGGGGTGCTGCTGGCCGGCGCGACGTTCTCCCCCACCAACCCGCTGCTGCCCCCGGCCGAGCTCGCCCACCAGCTGGCCGACGCCCGGGCGCGGGTGCTGGTCACCTGGGAGCCGTGCCTGCCCGCGGTGCGCGCCGCGCTGCCCGACACCGCCGTGGCCACCGTGGTGGTCACCGGCCCGCAGCAGGTCGCCGACCCCGACGCGGCGGTCGAGCTCCCCGACCTCGGCCGCACCGACCGGCCAGTCAGCCTGGCCGAGCTGCTGCGCGCCGACCCCACCGACGCCCACCGCGACGCCGGCGTCGACCCGGTCGCCGACCTCGCGCACCTGGCCTACACCGGCGGCACCACCGGGGTCAGCAAGGGCGTGGAGCTGCCGCACGCCCAGGTGGTCACCAACGTGCTGCAGTCGGCGTGCTGGTCCTCCGGCTCGGTCCCCGCCCGGGACGACGAGGGCGACGTGACCCTCGAGCAGGTCGTCGGCGCCGAGGAGTTCCCCACCCGGCTGGGCACCGCGTGCTCGATCAACCTGACGCCGTGGTTCCACGCGATGGGGGTGATCGGCTACCTCAACGGCCAGGTGCTCACCGGGGCCAGCGTCGTCATCCACGAGCGCTTCGACCCGGTCGCCTACGTCGCCGACGCCGTCGCCCACCGGGTCACCTCGATCGGCGGCGCACCGCCGGTCTTCGCCGCACTGCTGCAGGTGCCGGGCATCGGCGAGGCCGACCTGTCGTCGGTGCGGGGGCTGTCCAGCGGGGCCGCCCCGTTGCCGGTGCCGCTGATCGAGCGGCTGCAGGCACTGCTGCCCGACGTCGTCATCGGCGAGGGGTACGGGCTGACCGAGGTCACCATGCAGGCCACCGGCAACCCGGTGAGCCGGTCCGGGGTGCGCAAGCCGGGCACCGTGGGGCTGCCGGTCTTCGACACCGAGGTGCAGATCCGCTCGCTGGAGGACGGCGCCCCGGTCCCGACCGGGGAGCGCGGGGAGATCCACCTGCGCGGGCCGCAGGTGATGCGCGGCTACGCCGGCAGGCCCGACGGGGCGATCGACGCCGAGGGCTGGTTCCGCACCGGGGACGTCGGGGTGCTCGACGCCGACGGCTACCTGGCGGTGGTCGACCGGACGAAGGACATGCTGATCCACAAGGGCTACAACGTCTTCCCCCGCGAGCTCGAGGAGCTGCTGCACGCCGTCCCCGGGGTCGCCGGTGCCGCCGTCGTCGGCCGTCCGGACGACGCTGCCGGGGAGCTGCCGGTCGCCTACGTCGTCCGCCGGGCCGACGACGCCGGGGCAGGACTGACCGCGGCGTCGGTGATGGCCGCGGTCAACGACCGGGTGACGCCGTACAAGCGGCTGCGCGACGTCGTGTTCACCGACGCGATCCCGGTCTCGGCCGCGGGCAAGGTGCTCAAGCGCCAGCTCAGCGACCTGGAGAGGTCCCGGGTCGGGTGACCCGGAGGGGTGTGCCCCGCGCACCGACGGGCCCGGGGCCCACTACCGTCCTCGCCGTGGCAACGGGGCGGCGTCGGTGATGAACGACCACGGTGGCGTGCAGCTGGCGCACACCGAGCAGTCCCCGTTCCGCCAGGTCGGCAAGCGCGTGGTCATCGCCACGGTGGTGCTGGTGGCCACCGTGCTGCTCGTGTACTTCGACCGGGACGGCTACCGGGACAACAACGGCGGCGAGCTCTCCCTGCTCGACGCCACGTACTACGCCACGGTGAGCCTCTCGACCACCGGCTACGGCGACATCACCCCGGTCACCCCGGGCGCCCGGCTGGTCAACATCCTCATCATCACGCCGCTGCGCGTGCTGTTCCTGCTCATCCTCATCGGGACCACGCTGGAGGCGCTCACCGCGCGCTCCCGCGAGGAGTTCCGGGTCCGCCGTTGGAGGTCCTCGGTGCGTCAGCACGTCATCGTGTGCGGTTACGGCACCAAGGGCCGCAGCGCGATCCGCGCCCTGGTCTCCACCGGCACCGCGCCGGACCACATCGTGGTCGTCGACCCCAGCCCGGCGATGATCGAGGAGGCCAACTCGATCGGGCTGACCGGCATCGTCGGGGACGCCACCCGGGCCGACGTGCTCAAGCGGACGTCGATCGAGAAGGCCCGCGCGGTCATCGTCGCGGCCAACCGGGACGACACCGCCGTCCTCATCACCCTCACCGTGCGCCAGCTCAACCCCAGCGTGCCGATCACCGCCAGCGTGCGCGAGGAGGAGAACGCCAGCCTGCTGCGCCAGTCCGGCGCCGACTCGGTGATCACCTCCTCCTCCACCTCGGGCCGACTGCTCGGCCTGGCCACCGACAGCCCGCGGGTCGTCGCCGTGGTCGAGGACCTGCTCACCTCCGGGCACGGCCTGGACCTCACCCAGCGCACCGTGTCCTCCTCCGAGGTGGGCATGGGCGCCCGTCAGCTGCGCGACGTGGTGCTGTCGGTGACCCGGGGCGGGCGCACGCTGCGCTTCGACGACCCCCAGATCGGCACCCTGCAGAGCGAGGACGTGCTCGTCGTCGTCCGCTCGCACGCCTGAGTCAGGCGGCCACCCAGGTCCTCGTCGGCTCGGAGCGCCCGCGCAGGACGACGTCCTCGCCGCGGGACCACCAGCGCCGCTCGGCGGGGTCCGCGGCCGCCAGCGCGGCGTCGGAGGCGACGACCCGGCCCGGGTGGTCCTTGGCCAGCTCGGTGAGCCGGGCCGCGGTGTTCACCGCGTCGCCGATGACGGTGTACTCCAGCCGGCTGGCCGCCCCGACCTGACCGGCGACGACGTCGCCCCAGGCCACCCCGACGCCGACGTCGACCTCCCCCGCCTCGGCCACGGCCGCGCAGACCGCCCGGGCCGCCCGCAGGGCCGAGCCGGCCGCGTCGAGCAGTGCCGCCGGGGCGCCGAAGACGCACAGCGCGGCGTCGCCCTCGAACTTGTTGACCAAGCCCCCTTCGGCGGACACCGCGTCCACGACGACGGCGAAGAACCGGTTGAGCAGGCCGACCATCTCCTGCGGGCCGACCTGCTCGGCCAGCGTGGTGGAGCCCGAGACGTCGACGAACAGCGCGGCCACGGTGCGGGTCTCCCCGCCCAGCTCGACGCCGTTCTCCAACGCCCGGGCCGCGACGTCGGCCCCGACGTGCCGGCCGAACAGGTCGCGCATCCGCTCCCGCTCGGCCAGTCCGGCGGCCATCGAGTTCACCCCGGTCTGCAGCAACCCGATCTCGCCGGCGTCGTCGACCTGCACCCGGACGTCGGTCTCCCCCTCCCCCACCCGCTGGACGGCCCGCCGCAGCACCACCAGCGGGGTGCCCACCGAGCGGGCGACCAGCAGGGTGGCCAACAGCCCGACGACCAGGCTCACCCCGGGCAGGAACAGCGCGGTGAACCGTCCCGGCGTGCCCGTCCCGGTGGGGTCCAGGACCAGCAGCACCAACCCGACCATGGGGACCCCGCTGGTCAGGCCCCAGGTGAGCAGCAGGCGTCGGCGCACCGACAGCGTCCGCGGCACCTCCGGCGGGTGCGCGGCCAGGGCCCGGGCGGTCACGTGCCGGCCGGCCCGGGCGACCAGCAGGTGGGTGACGCCCGCGGTCACCACCCCGCCGAGGACGACCGACAGCCCGGTGCGCAGCCCGACGAGGGGCTGCGGGTAGACCGACGCCGCGACCACGCCGATGCCCACCGCCCCGACCGCCCAGACCACCGCGACGATCCGGGCCACGTCGGCGGGCAGCCGCAGCGCGATCAGCGCCTCCTCGGGGATGGGCTCACGGCCGGACCACAACCAGGCGTTGGTGCGCCGCTGGCGCCGCAGCCCCCAGACCGTGCCCACCGGGACGGCGAGCAGCAGGTAGCCGGCGCCGCTGACCGCGGTGACCAACCGGGCGGTGGTGGAGTCCGAGGTGGTCACCCCGAGCAGCAGCAGGGTCACCACGCCGGCGCCGACCAGGTTCGCCACCACGACCAGCAGCACGATGACCGGGACGACGACCCGGTCGGCCGGGGCGACGCGGCGCACCGCGCGCACGACCCCGGTGACCCTCACGGACGTCCCAACGAGCAGGTCGCCGCCGGGACACGTGACCCGGCTCGCACCCACCCCGGGTTGGTCAGGGCCCGGCCGCGGGCGAGGATCGGCACTCGGCCACCGCTGAGGAGCACGATGACGGTCTCGCAGCCCACCCCGAACGACGTCGCGCTGATGGCCGGGCGTGCCGGCTACGTGCTCAAGGGCAACGACCGCGGGGACTTCACCGTCGCCTCACCCACGCTCTACCCGCACATGTGGAGCTGGGATGCCGGCTTCGTGGCGCTGGGCATCGCGACGGTCTCGGTGCCGCGGGCGCTGACCGAGCTGCGCACGCTGCTCTCGGGTCAGTGGGCCACCGGGATGCTCCCGCACATCCTGTTCCACTCCCCCAGCGACTACTTCCCCGACCCGGACCGCTGGCGCACCCAGGTCGCCGCGGCCCGCCCGGCCGGGGTGCTCACCTCGGGCATCACCCAGCCGCCGATCCACGTCATCGCGCTGTCCCGGATCCTGCACGACGCCCGGCGCCGCGGGGGTCCGGACCAGGAGCTGGCCGAGCAGTTCGTGGTCGAGACCTTCCCGCAGTGGCTGGCCTGGCACCGCTACCTGGCCACCGCCCGCGACCCCTACGCGCACGGGCTGGTGGAGATCCACCACGGCTGGGAGTCCGGGATGGACGACTCCCCGCGCTGGGACGAGCCCTACTCCCACGTGCACCCGGGCCCGGGGATGCCGCCGTTCGTCCGCCGGGACCTGGCCCACGTGTCCGACCCGTCGCAGCGCCCCTCGGACGCCGAGTACGCCCGCTACCTGTGGCTGCTGGAGCAGAAGGTCCGGGCCCGCTACGACGACGCCGCCTACCGGGCGACCGGGGACTTCGTCGTCGGCGACGTGCTGGTCAGCGCGCTGCTCGCCGCCGCCAGCGACCTGCTGGCCGACATCGGCACCGAGCTGGGCATCGTCGAGGGGGTCGAGGAGTCCCGCGCGATCGCCCGCCGGTTCCGCACCGGGGTGCTCCGCTCGGTCGACCCGGCCACCGACCTGGCCCGCGACCTGGACCTGCGCACCGGGACGTACCTCGACGTCGACTCCGCGGCCGGGTTCGCGCCGCTGCTGTGCGGTGGGGACGACGCGCTGATCCGCCGCCAGCGCGACCTGCTGCTGGGCCCCCGCTGGTGCGGGCACTCCCGGCTGCGCTGGCCCGTCGTCCCCTCGGTGTCCCCGGCGTCCCCGCACTTCCGGGAGCGCACCTACTGGCGTGGGCCGCAGTGGCCGGTGCTCAACTGGCTGATGGCCTGGGCGCTGAACCGGTCCGGGGAGCAGGAGGCCGCGAACTCGCTGCGGCTGGCGGGGCTCGCGCAGCTGGTGGACTGCGACTTCGCCGAGTACTACGAGCCGCTCACCGGCGAGCAGCTGGGCTCGCGGGACCAGTCCTGGACGGCGGCCATCGCGCTGGACTTCCTGGCCGCGCGGCGCCCCGGCCGGCGCCGCCCGGTGCGGCTGCTGACCAGCGAGCTGCCCCGGGTCACGCCGGCCGGGCGCCCGCCGACCCAGGAGTTCGGAGGTCCTACGGTGACCCGGTGACCGAGGACGCGTTCTGGGAGCTGGTCGAGACCGCCGGGCCCACCCCCGACCGGGTGCGCGCCGCGCTGGAGGGCCTGCCCGACGACGAGGTGGTCGCCTTCCGCGCCCTGCTGCGCGCCCAGGTCGCCCGGGCCAACGACTGGGGCGTCTGGGCGGCGGGCTACCTGGCACACGGCGGGATGAGCGACGACTCGTTCCTGGACTTCCGCTTCTGGCTGGTGCACCAGGGCCGCGCCGCCGTCGACGCCGTGCTCGCCGAGCCCGACGCTCTGGCCGGGCTGAGCTGGACCGACGAGGAGTTCGAGCACGCCGAGGACCTCGGCTACGTCGCCGACGAGGTGCTCACCGCCCGCGGGACCAGCGTGCCCGCCGACGGCGTCTCGCTGTTCGCCGACCCGACCGGCGAGGAGTTCCCGGAGGAGGACCGGGCCTGGTTCGCCGAGCACCTCCCCCGGCTCTGGGCGCGGTCCGGCGGTCTCTGAGGCCCTCAGTCCGCAGGCAGCTCGGCGAAGGTCTGCTTCGCGCCCCGGTACCAACCCATCGCCTTCTTCGGGTGCCGCCAACGGCTCTTCATGTCGTCCCGGGCCGGCTGGTGGGCGGCGTCCCCGGCCTTCTCGGCGTCCTTGAGGTGCTGGTCCTGCGCGTTGATCACGTCGTCGGCGCTCTCGCCGCGGTGCGCGGTGTCGCAGGGGCCGCCCAGCTGGCGGCAGGTCATGGTCTTCACGGTCGGTGCTCCTCGTGGTCGGTGGCGTCCTCACCGTGCTGACGTGCGGCGCGCCCGGAACGTGACAGGTGGTCGGTCAGCACGGCGAGGAACTCCGGCAGCACCGCCCCGGCCAGCGCGTGGCCCATGCCCGGCACGGTGACCAGCCGTGCGGCCGGCCCGAGGGCCGCGGCCAGGTGCCCCGCGGCCGGCGGCGGGTAGGCCGGGTCGGCCGGCGCCTCCACCACCAGCCTCGGGACGACGACCGAGGCCAGCTCGGCGCCCCGCTCCAGGCCGGACTGGTCAGCGGTGGCGTGCGGCAGCGCGGACCGGAACCCACCGGCATGCGCGGCTGCCCGTTGCTCGGTGCGCGCCCACTCGGCAGGGTCGAACGGGGTGCCGGTGCCGTTGAGCAGCCGCCAGTGCTCGACCCGCCAGGCCAGCTCGGCGTCGTCGTCGCGGGGCTCGGCCATCGTGGCCCAGAACGCGAGCAGCTCCGCCGACGGCCCGGCCGACTCCTCCCCCGGCGCGCCCCCGAGAGCGCCGGTGCAGATCAACGTGGCGCTGCGCAGCCGGTCGGGGTGGTCGAGCAGCAGCAGCTGGACCAGCATCCCGCCCAGCGACATGCCGACGACGTGCGCCCGCTCGATCCCGAGCGCGTCCAGGACGGCCACCGCGTCGGTGGCCAGGTCGCGCAGGGCGTAGGTGCTCCCCCCGGTCGAGCGGCCGGTGTCCCGGTGGTCGTAGACGACGACGCGGTGCTCACGGGCGAGGGCGGTGACCAGCTCCGGGGGCCACAGCAGACCAGACGAGGCAGCACCCATGACCAGCAGGACGGCGGGGGCGTCGGGATCCCCCCGCTCCTCGACCCAGAGGTCGACGCCGGGGGCGACGGGGACGAGCTGTTCGCGGGGCATCCCCCGACCGTGCCCGACCCCGCCGCCGTGGTCCAGCGAGTTCAGGCCGGCCGGGCCAGCAGCTCGGACAGGTTCGTGTCGACGGCGTCCAGGTAGGTCTTCTCGAACCCGAACAGCCCGAAGTGCCCGGCGATGCTGGGCAGCACCCGCAGCTCGCTGTTCGGGGTGAGGGCCTGCTCGGCGGCACAGTCCCGCGGCGGGAAGAACATGTCCTCGTCGATCGGCATCACGAAGGTCGTCGCGGTGACCCGGCCCAGCGCCGCGGCCAGGTCTCCGCCGGTGTTGCGGGCGACGTCGCCGCGCTGCCACTTCCAGCCCTGCACCAGCAGCGAATTGGGGTCCATCGCGCCGAAGACGGCCTGGACGAAGCGCTCCTGGAACTCCTCGAAGGTGTCCCACGTGACGTCGGGCAGCTCGATGCCCCTCCAGAACCCCGAGCGCCAGAACTCGGTCGACAGGCCCATGATCGCCCAGATGTCGGCGTGCCGGCGCAGCCCGTCGGCCACCTCCGTGTTCGACCGGTAGGCACCCCCGGCCCACCCCGGGTCGGAGGTGATCGCGTCCAGGAGAGCCCGGGTGAAGAGGAAGTCGTGCGGGGTGTTCTGCGCGGTGCCGGCGATCGGGGCCGCCCGGGCGACCTGCTCGGGGAAGCGGACCGCCCACTCCCAGGTCTGCTGGGCACCCATCGACCCGCCGACGACCAGCGCCCACCGCTCGATGCCGAACAGCTCGGCGGCCAGCTGCTGCTGGGCCCGGACGTCGTCCCCGATCCGCACCTTCGGGAAGGCGGCCATCGCGATCGACGCGTCGTCGGTGTTGTGCGGGGAGGTCGACAGCCCGTTGCCGATCTGGTTGACCACGACGATGAACCACCGGGTGGGGTCCAGGGCCCGGCCGGGACCGATGTAGACCTGCTCCCAGGTCGCGTGCGTACCGCTGAACCACGTCGGGATCAGGATCGCGTTGTCCTTGGCGGCGTTCAGCTCGCCGTACGTGGCGTAGGCCAGCTGCAGGTCGGGGATGCCCCCGCCCTCCTCCAGCGCGAAGCTGCCCAGCGAGTGCAGCTGGTAGGCCCCCTGGGCCTCGGGTGTGTAGAACGCGTTCTCGATCACGAGCAGCTCCTCGTCGAGCAGTCGGGGTGACGGGGCTCACCCTCCCGTCTCCACCCCCCGCTGACCACCCCCGGTCGCGCGGTCTGCGGCAGGATCGCCCCATGCCCCCGACGCTGCCCCCGCTGCCCACGACCGTCGTCGGCAGCCTGCCCCAGCCGGACTGGCTGATCGACCGCGACCGGCTGGGTCACCAGTTCCCGCCCCGGGTGCGGGCCGCCGAGCTGTGGCGCATCCCCGCCGACCACCTGCTGGAGGCCCAGGACGACGCCACCCTGGTCACCATCCGCGCCCAGGAGGCGGCCGGGCTGGACGTGATCGGGGACGGCGAGATCCGCCGCGAGTCCTACTCCAACCACTTCGCCACCGCGCTCGCAGGGCTGGACCTGGACCACCCCGGCACGGTGCGCAACCGGTCGGGCCTGGACGTGCACGTGCCCCGGGTGACCGGCGAGCTGCGCCGTCCCTCGCCCGTGCAGGTCGAGGACGTCCGGTTCCTCCGCGAGCACACCGACCGGGCCGTCAAGATCACCGTGCCGGGCCCGTTCACCATGGCCCAGCAGGCGCAGGACGACTTCTACGGCGACGACCGGCTGCTGGCGCTGGCCTACGCCGACGTCGTCCGGGAGGAGATCGCCGACCTGTTCGCCGCCGGCGCCGACATCGTGCAGCTCGACGAGCCCTGGCTGCAGGCCCGGCCCGAGGTCGCCAAGCGCTACGGGGTCGAGGTGCTCGACCGGGCGCTGGCCGGCGCGGCCGGCACCACCCACGTGCACCTGTGCTTCGGCTACGCCGCCATGGTCGCCGAGCGCCCCGAGGGCTACTCGTTCCTGCCCGAGCTGGCCGACGTCCCGGCCGACGCGATCTCCGTGGAGACCGCGCAGTCGCACCTGGACCCGGCCACCCTCGCCCCGCTGCGCGGCAAGGGCATCGCCCTCGGCGTGCTCGACCTGTCCACGCCGGAGGTGGAGACCCCCGAGGTGATCGCCGACCGGGTGCGCCGGGCGCTGGACCACGTGGACGTGGACGAGCTGCTGCTGTCCAGCGACTGCGGGCTGAAGTACCTGCCCCGTGCCGCCGCGGCCGGCAAGATGCGTGCCCTCGCGCAGGCGGCCGCCGTCCTGCGCACCGAGCTGTAGACGCGACAGCGCCCGCACGGTCGGTGACCGTGCGGGCGCTGTCCTGCCAGGGGTGGTGGCTGGGTGGTGCTGATGGTGGAGGTGGCGGGAATCGAACCCGCGTCCTTCGACGCATCACCAGGGCTTCTCCGAGCGCAGTCCGCTCTGTCCCTGCTTGGCCTTCCTGATCACACGAACAAGTCAGGACGACAGGCCCAGCCGCTGTGTGGTGTCCCGTGCAGATCCGCGGCCGATCCGCACGGTGGAGCCATCTAGCTGATGCCAGGATCCGGGCCGATGGCAGAACCCGGGCTGACAGACTCACACTGGCTGCTTAGGCAGCGAGTGCGAAGTCGCGCTGACTGGAGTCGGCGCTTGTGTGTTTTGCAACGCGTGGTTAACGAGCTCATCGTTGCCTTCCTCGGCCCGCTTCCCCTGATGCCACGACCGAAGTCGAGACCAATCACCCCCTGTGCAGTTGTAGATCCAGCATAGCCCTGTCGGCCCCGTCGCAGGGGCCCGGTGCGAGCTTGCGAGTGCTGGGGGGCGACGGGGTCCTTCCTTAGATCCAGTCGCGGCGCTTGAAGATCACGTAGAGGGTGAAGCTGACCCCGAACATGAGGGCCAACGCGAACGGGTAGCCGAACACCCAGCCCAGCTCGGGCATGTGCTCGAAGTTCATCCCGTACACGCCTCCGACCAGCGACGGGGCGAAGAGGATGGCCGCCCAGGCCGAGATCTTCTTGACCTCCTCGCCCTGGGCGATCGAGGTCTCCGAGAGCGTCTTCATCTCCTCGTTCTGCCGCTGCGCGACCAGGGTCGCGTTCACGGTGAGGATGTCGCGCAGCTGGAGCCGGAAGCCCTCCACCCGCTCGTTGATCCCGGCGACGTGGTCGGCGACGTCGCGCAGGTAGGCCCGCAGGTCCTCGTCGACGCCGTACTTCTCGAAGCCGGCGGCGATGGCGGCGCAGATCCCGGCCAGCGGCGCGGTCGCCCGGGAGACGTCGAGAACCTCCTGGGAGAGCTCGTAGATGCGCCGGGACACCCGCGGGTCCCCACCGAACACCTCGAGCTCGATCTCGTCGATGTCCTTGTCCAGGCCCTCGACGACCGGGGCGTACCCGTCGACCACGGCGTCGAGGATCGCGTAGAGGACCGCCTCGCTGCCCTTGCCCAGCAGCTCCGGGTCGCTCTCCAACCGGCGGCGCACCCGGGCGAGGTCCGGGGACTCCGAGTGCCGGACGGTGATCGCGAAGTCCCGGCCGAGGAACAGGTGCAGCTCGCCGAACTCGACCTCCTCACGGGCGTCGAGGTACCGGGCGGCCTTGAGGACGACGAACAGCGTGTCCCCGTAGCGCTCGAACTTCGGCCGCTGGTGGGCGTGGATCGCGTCCTCGACGGCCAGCTCGGGCAGGTCGTACTGCTCGGCGAGATCCCCCAGCTCGTGCGGCTCGGGGCGGTAGAGGCCCAGCCAGGCCAACCGGTCCTCGGCGAACCCGTCGGTGAGCCACTCCCGGCTCTCGGCCGGGGACTCCGGGGTGGCGATCCGCCGGCCGTTCTCGTAGACGGCGTTGTCGATCAGCTTGGACGCCCGTCCGGGCAGCTCGAGACGGGGTGCCGGCGCGGGCGCGGCACCGCCCGGGCGGGGACGGCGGGTGAGGGTGCTCAGCGCGGTCAGGGGCGCGGTGAGCTGGGTGCGGCGACGGTCGGTCACGGCGGACTCCCGGGGTGGTGCGGACGAGGGACGTCGGCAGAGGCCCCGTCGCGCATCAGGCGGCGGGGACCTCGGGACTGTGACTGGGGGGCTCGCTGCTGCGCATCGCGGCCACCTCCCTGTCCTGGAGCATCGTCGTCGGGCCCGGGTGGACCGCCGACCATCGTGACACGCCGGGGCGACCCGCCGCACGACCGGTCCCGGTCGGGGAGGTGAACACCACACCCCCGGGGTGGGTCGGTGGCCTGCGGTCCACCGGCCGCAGTGGACTGCCCGGGACGACGGTGGACTGCGTCAGGCTGGGCCGGTGCCCACCGCTCTCCCCTCGCTGACCCCCCGCGAGCAGCTGCGCGCCGGCCGGCTCCCCCGCCGGCTCACCCAGCTCTACCTCGGCCTCGCCCTCTACGGCTTCTCGATGGCGATGGTGATCGAGGCCGGCCTGGGCCTGGACCCGTGGGACGTGCTGCACCAGGGTCTCGGCGAGCAGCTGGGCTGGTCGTTCGGCACGGTGACCATCGTGGTCGGCGCCCTGGTGCTGCTGCTGTGGATCCCGCTGCGCCAGTGGCCGGGGCTCGGCACGGTCAGCAACGTGGTGGTCATCGGGGTCGCGGTCGACGCCGGGCTCTGGCTGCTGCCGCCGGTGGACTCCCTGCCGGTCCGGATCGCGCTGCTGCTGGGCGGGGTGGTCGCGAACGGGCTGGCCGGCGCGACCTACCTGGCCAGCTCGTTCGGCGCCGGTCCGCGGGACGGGCTGATGACCGGCCTGGTCGCCCGCACCGGGCGCAGCGTCCGCCTGGTCCGCACGCTGATCGAGCTCACCGTGCTGGGCGTCGGCGTGCTGCTGGGCGGCACGGTCGGCATCGGCACGGTGCTCTACGCGGTGGCCATCGGGCCGCTGGTCCAGCTGTTCCTGCCGCTGGTCGCCGTCCGGCTGCCCGGGCGCACCCCGCACCCGCCGGTCAGCCGGCGACCTCGCCCTCCGGCGGGGGCACCTGCAGGGCGACGAGGAACCGGCTGACCATCGCGTAGCCGCCGATGGTCACCATCAGCTCGACGATCTCCCGCTCGCTGAAGGTGGCCCGGACCTGCTCGAAGAGCAGCTCGGGGACCTCGATGCCCCAGGTCGAGGCATCGGTCAGCTCCAGGACCAGGTTCTGCCGGGCGTCGAAGTGCGCGGAGGGGTCCTGCTCGTAGAGGGCGTCGATCTGCTCCTCGGTGATGCCGGCCCGGCGCGCGGCGGCCTTGTGCGCGACCCACTCGAAGGCGGCGTTGTTGAGCACCGCGACCCGCAGGATGGCCAGCTCGCGCAGGTCCGCGCCCAGCGAGGAGCGGTGCCGCAGCGCGCCGAGCAGCTCGTTCCAGCCGTCGGCGACCGGCGGGCTGTGCAGCAGCAGCTTGTCCAGCGCGGACAGCTCGCCACCACGGCGGGCGGCCATCCGCTCGGCGATCGCCGCGTCGTCCGCACCGACCTCGGGGAAGGGCAGCCGGGCCGGGCCGGTGGCCTCGTGCTCGTGGGCGCTCACGACCGGGCCCCCGCGAGGACGCCGGCGGGGTAGGCGCCGTGGGCGGCCAGGGTGCGGGCCATCGGACGGGCCAGGTCCACCACCCGCTCGGTGCGCTCGGTGCCCAGGTGCGTGAAGGGCGCCAGCGACAGGTCGTCGGTGAGGTCCTCCACGGCCCGGCGCTGGGCCTCGCCCTCGTCGGTGAGCCCGGCGTCGTCGACCAGCCCGCGGTCGGCGAGCCGTTGCCAGCCCTCCGCCCACTCCTGCTCGGACCACCCTCGGGTCTTCTGGGCTGCCTGCACGGTGAACCCCCGTCCGGTCGCGGTGTGCGTGATGAGCGCCTCGAGCCCGGAGAGACCGTGCTGCTGCAGCGCCATGAGGTGCCCGTCGCCGCGGTGCTCGCGCACCAGGGTGACGGCGTGCCAGAGCCGGGTGACCGGGTCGGTCGGCCACGCGAGGTCGGCGTGCCCGGCGTAGAGCGGGCGGGCCTCGGGGGCCAGCACCGTGCACGCCTCGGCCAGCAGGTCACCGAGCTCGACGACGTCATCGGTGGCGGTGTCGCCCAGCAGCCTCGTCAGCGACGCCCGGGCGGAGTCGAACCGGGCCGCGGCGACCGCCTCGGGGGTGGCCAGCGTCCAGCAGCGCGGCACGTGCCGGGCGACGAGGCCGGGGTGGAAGTTGTAGAACGTCGCCGTCACCACGCCCGGGCCGACGGCGCCCATCGGGGCGGCCCGGCCGGCGAAGTAGGTCATCCGGCCCGGTCGGAGCCCGGCTGCCGTCAGGTGCTCGTCGAGCTCGGGGGCGAAGTAGGTGTGGGAGTGCAGCGGCTCGACCGTCCGGTGCGCCCGGCTGGCGAGCCGACGGTCGACGTCCGGCGGGGCGGCGGGTGTGAGCTGATCGACACTGACCATGGCCGGACCCTACTGGCGAGCGGTCCGATCAGGTGCGCGGGGCGAGGTGCGTCGACCAGGAGACCTGGGTGCGCCGGGTGGTGAAGCCGATCGACTCGTACAGCCCCAGCGCCTGGGTGACGTTGTCGCTGTCCACCTCCAGGCTCGCGGTGTCGCAACCGGCCGCTGCGGCGGCCCGGAGCGCGGCGATGATCACCGGCTTGGCCAGGCCGCGGCCCCGGGCAGTGGGGACGACGCCGATCTGCCCGTAGTAGGCGTCGGTGACCCCGGTCGCCGCGGTGTCCGCCTCGTGGACGTAGGCCAGCACGTAGCCGACGACCTCGTCGTGGTCCAGGGCGAGCACCGACAGGTCGGGCCGGAACGACCGCTGCCCGGTGAACATCGACTCCCACGAGGTCCGGTCCCGCTCGCTGGAGCCGTAGTGCTCGGTGAACGCGGCGTTGTGCGCGTGCCTGGCCTGCTCGTCGCGGGACCAGTCGAAGGCGACGAGGTCCACGCCCTCGACGGTGCGCGCGGGGGGCACGTCGGCCAGTGGCCGGGACATCTGCTGGAACCAGCGCACCGGTTCGAGGCCCGCGTGCCGGAGCAGGCCCTCCTGGCCGGTGATCGAGGCCTGGGCCAGCACGGTCAGCCGGGCCGGTGCCTCGGGGTGCCGTTCGGCGTGGATCGCCGTCCCCCGCTCGAGCTGCCAGCCCAGCAGGGCCCGGCCGATCCCCTCGCCGCGGCGCGCCGGGTGCACCCGGCCGTCCAGGTGCACGCCGTAGGCGTCCCGGAAGGTGGGCGGCGCGACCGCGACACCGACGGCGACCAGCTCGTCGCCGTCGAGCACCACCCGGGTGTCGGCGGCGACGTCGATGAACGGCGCGAACCAGTACTCGGCGAGGTCGTCGGCGTCGTGGTGCTCACCGGTGTCGTCGACCGCCTCGGCCGCGGCGTACAGCGCGGCGACCGCGGGCAGGTCCGCAGCGGTGAGCGGTCGGTCGGTGAGGCCGGCGGGGAAGATCACGGGTGCCGAGGCTAGCGGGGCAGGCCGAACAGGTCGGCCCCGTTCTGCCACAGCACCCGCCGCAGCCAGTCCTCGCCGAGCCCGAGCCCGTGCAGCGCGGCGAGCTGGTGGGCGTACGGGTAGGGGATCGTCGGGAAGTCGCTGCCGAGCAGCACCTTGTGGCCCAGGGCCGCCAGGCGGGGCAGCAGCGCCCGGTCGAAGGGCATCAGCCGCTCGGTGAAGTCGGTGGCGAACATCGTGGTGTCCAGCCGCACGCCGGCGTACCGCTCGGCCAGCGTCAGGAACTCGGCGTACTCGGGCATGCCGAGGTGGGCGATCACCAGCTGCAGGTCCGGGTGCCGCTCCAGCAGACCCGCCATCGGCGCGGGCCCGGTGTGCTCCCCGGCCAGCGGGCCGGACCCGCAGTGGATGACCACCGGGGTGCCGGACTCCTCCAGCCGGGTCCAGACCGGGTCGAGCAGCTCGTGCCGCGGGTCGAACGAGCCGACCTGCACGTGCACCTTGAACACCCGAGCCCCGGCCTCGATCGCCTCGGGCACGTAGTGCGCGGCCTCGGGCTCGGGGAAGAACGTGGCCGACTGGAGCACCTGCGGGTGGGCGGCGGCGAACGCGGCCGACCAGTCGTTGAGCCCGGCGGCCATGCCCGGCTTGTGCGGGTAGTTCAGTGCGGAGAACGCCCGGACGCCGAGCGCGGCCAGCCGGTCCAGCCGCTGCTCGACGGGCCCCTCGTAGCTGATCGGCCAGGGCGCGCCGTAGTGGCTCTCGGCGTCGGCGAAGTACGCCCACACCGCCGCCTGCACCCGCTCGGGCATGAAGTGCACGTGCACGTCGACCAGCCCGGGCAGCCCCAGCTCGCCCCAGAACCGGGGGACGTCGGCGTCGTCGACCGGGGGCGGGACGGTCATCGCAGCGTGACGACGACCTTGCCGCGCACGTGTCCGGCGGCGACCAGCTCGTGCGCCTCGGCGGTGCGCTCCAGCGGGAACGCCTTGGCGATCGGCACCCGCAGCTGGCCGTCCTCGACCAGCCGGGCCAGTTCCTCGAGGTCGTGGGCCTCGGGCCGGACGAACACGTACCGACCGCCCAGGTCGTTCACCGCCGGGTCGACGACCGAGGCGATCCGGGCCGGGTCGCGCACCTGGTCGGGCGCGTCGGCCAGGGTGGGTCCGCCGACCAGGTCCAGGACGGCGTCCACCGGCTCGGACAGCTGCTCGCTCAGCGGGCCATCGGCGTAGTCGTAGACCTCGGCACAGCCGGCCTCGCGGAGGAACCCGTGGTTCTTCGCCGACGCCGTGCCGATGACGTGCGCCCCCAGCGCGACGGCGATCTGGACGGCGTTGAAGCCGACCCCGCCCGAGGCCCGGTGCACCAGCACCCGGTCGCCCTCGCCCACGTCGAGGGTCTCGGTGAGCGCCTGGTAGGCGGTCAGCCCGGCCAGCGGCAGTGCCCCGGCCTCGGCGAAGGACAGCGACGGCGGCTTGTGCGCCAGGCACCGCTGCGGGGCGGCGACCAGCTCGGCGCAGGTGCCCAGGCCGACGTCGTCCCGACGCACGTAGCCGAACACCTCGTCGCCGACGGTGAACGACGTGACCGCCGGCCCGACCTGCTCGACGACGCCGGAGACGTCCCAGCCCGGCACGATCGGGAAGTGGTGCGGGAACAGCTCGGCCAGCCCGCCGGAGCGGATGCCGACGTCGACCGGGTTGACCCCTGCCGCGTGCACCCGGACCAGCACGACGTCGGGTCCGACCGGCGGGGTGGGCAGGTCCTCGCGGAGCTGCAGCACCTCGACACCGCCGAAGGCGTCGTACGCGATGCCCCTCACTTCCGGCCCCCCCGCTTCACGTACTGCCCGAACGCGCGCTCCATCTCCCGGCGGCTGTCCCGCTCGGCGAGGTCCTGGCGCTTGTCGTAGGTCTTCTTGCCCTTGGCCAGGGCGAGCGTGGCCTTGGCCTTGCCGTCCTTGAAGTACATGTCCAGCGGGACGAGCGTCAGCCCGCCCTCCTTGGTCTTGCCGATCAGCTTCTCGATCTCCGAGCGGTGCATGAGGATCTTCCGCTTGCGGCGCGGGGTGTGGTTGGTCCAGGTGCCCTCGGTGTACTCCGGGATGTGCACGTGGTGCAGCCACACCTCGCCGTCCTCGACCATGGCGAAGCCGTCCACCAACGAGGCACGACCCATGCGCAGGCTCTTGACCTCGGTGCCGGTGAGCACCAGGCCCACCTCGTAGGTGTCGAGGATCGAGTAGTCGTGCCGCGCCTTCTTGTTCTGGGCGATGAACTTCCGCCCCTGTTCACGCGGCATGCCCCCCAGGTTACCGGCGCCGCGCCACCCGGAATCGCGGCGGACGCGGCACCGGCCCCTCGGACGGCACTACAGACGCACGTACAACCGCAGCGTCACGTAGGCGGCGATCGCGGCCAGCAGCATGCCGGCGCCGGTGATCACCGGGCTGATCGTGGCGATGACGCCCCAGTCGACCGGCGGGATGATGCCCGCCCGGATCGGCCCGGCCAGCGTCCGGTCGATGAACAGCACCTTGGTGAGCACCAGCCCGACGGTTGCCAGCAGGCCACCGAGGAGGCCGGCGAGCGCGGCCTCGAGGATGAACGGCAGCTGGGTGTACCAGCGGGAGGCGCCGACGAGTCTCATGATGTTGGTCTCGTTGCGCCGGTTGAAGGCCGCGAGCTGGATCGTGTTGGAGATCAGCAGCAACGCGGCCAGGGCCTGGACGACGGCCACCGCGATGGTGGCGTTGCGGGCCCCGTTGAGCAGGCTGAACAGCCGGTCGAGGAAGTCGCCCTCGTCGCGCACCTGGTCCACGCCGTTCTGGCCGTCGGGGAACTCCGCGGCGATGACCTCGTAGCGCTCGGGGTTGACCAGCTCGACCCGGAAGCTCTCCGGCAGGGCGTTCGGGTCGGTGTTCTCGACCAGGGCCGGCTGCTGGCTGAACTGCTCGGTGAACCGCTCGTAGGCCTCGGCCTTGGACTCGTAGATGAAGTTCGCGACCTCCGGTGAGGCGGACAGCTCCTCCGAGATCGACTGGCGCTGCTCCTCGGTCACGTCGTCGGCCAGGAAGATCGAGACCTGGACCTTGTCGTAGTAGATGGCGCGCATGTCGCTGATCATGTTGGCGATGACCAGGCCGGTCCCCATGAGCGCCAGCGAGATGCCGGTCGTCAGGATCATGGCGACCGTCATGGTCAGGTTCCGACGCAGCCCGGTGGCCACCTCGGAGAGGACGAAGTTGACGCGCATGTGTTCCTCAGGAGTTCCTGTGCGGGGAGGCGGTCAGCGACCGACGCCGTAGACGCCGCGCGACTGGTCGCGGCTGACGACGCCCTCGTTGAGCTCGATGACGCGACGGCGCATGGAGTCGACGATGTGGTAGTCGTGCGTGGCCATCACCACGGTGGTGCCGGTGCGGTTGATCCGCTCCAGCAGCAGCATGATCCCCTGGCTGGTCTCGGGGTCGAGGTTGCCGGTGGGCTCGTCGGCGAGCAGCACCAGCGGGCGGTTCACGAACGCGCGGGCGATGGCCACGCGCTGCTGCTCACCACCGGAGAGCTCGGTGGGCAGCCGCTCGGCCTTGCCCTCCAGGCCGACCATCTCCAGCACCTCGGGGACGACGCGCTTGATCGTCTTCTGCGGCTTGTTGATCACCTCGAGGGCGAAGGCCACGTTCTCGGCGACGGTGCGGTTCTTCAGCAGCCGGAAGTCCTGGAAGACGCAGCCCATGGTCCGGCGCAGCTTGGGCACCTGCCACTTGCTCATCGTGCCCAGGTTCTTGTCGTTGACCGTGACGGTGCCGGTCGTCGGGTCGTCCTCCTTGAGCAGCAGCCGCAGGAAGGTCGACTTGCCCGACCCCGAGGCGCCGATGAGGAAGACGAACTCGCCCTTGTCGATCTCCATGGAGACGTCGTCCAGAGCCGGCCGACTGCTCGTCGGGTACAGCTTGGTGACGTGTTGCAATTCGATCACGGGGACTGACCGTACCCGTCGGACCTGGGCATCCTGGTCGGCTCGCCGGGGTGGACCGCCGCTCAGACGGCGGGCGCGTCCTCCTGCTCCTTGCGCCAGCGGATGCCGGCCTCGATGAACGGGTCGAGGTCGCCGTCGAGCACGTTGGACGGGTTGCCCGACTCGGTCTCGGTGCGCAGGTCCTTCACCATCTGGTACGGGTGCAGCACGTAGGAGCGCATCTGGTTGCCCCAGCTGCTGCCCTCGCCCTTCAGGGCGTCCATCTCGGCCTTCTGCTCCCGCTGGCGGACGACGAGCAGCCGCGCCTGCAGCACCCGGAGCGCCGCGGCCCGGTTCTGGATCTGGGACTTCTCGTTCTGGCAGGACACCACGATGCCGGTGGGGATGTGGGTCATCCGGACGGCGGAGTCGGTGGTGTTGACCGACTGGCCACCGGGGCCGCTGGAGCGGAAGACGTCGACCCGGATCTCGTTGTCGGGGATGTCCACGTGGTCGGTCTGCTCGACGACGGGGAGCACCTCGACACCGGCGAAGGAGGTCTGTCGTCGTCCCTGGTTGTCGAAGGGCGAGATGCGCACCAGGCGGTGCGTGCCCTGCTCGACCGAGAGCGTGCCGTAGGCGTAGGGCTGCTTGACCGCGAAGGTGGCCGACTTGATGCCGGCCTCCTCGGCGTAGGAGGTGTCGTAGACCTCGGTCGGGTAGCCCTTGCGCTCGGCCCAGCGCAGGTACATGCGCAGCAGCATCTCGGCGAAGTCCGCGGCGTCCACGCCCCCGGCCTCCGAGCGGATGGTCACCAGGGCCTCGCGGGCGTCGTACTCCCCGGACAGCAGGGTGCGGACCTCGAGCTCCTCGATGGACTTGTGCAGGCCCTCCATCTCGCGCTCGGCCTCGGCGCGGGTGGCCTCGTCGTCCTCCTCGGCCGCCATCTCCCACAGCACGCCGACGTCGTCGATCCGGCTGCGGAGGTCCTCGACCCGGCGCAGGTCGCCCTGCAGGTAGGACAGCCGCGAGGTGAGCTTCTGGGCGGTCTCGACGTCGTCCCAGAGGTCCGGGGCGGCGGACTGCTGTTCGAGGTCACGGATCTCGTCGCGCAGGTCGTCGAGCTTGAGCACGGTCTCGATCGACCGCAGCGTCCCGTTCAGGTCGTCCAGGCGGGAGGAGAAGTCAGCGGCCACGTCTGACCACGGTAGTGGTCGCCCACCACCCTGGACAGCGCAGGACGGTCCGCGACGGTTCAGCCGGGGACGACGGCCCGACGCCGGCTGCGGGAGCCGAGCCAGCGGGGCAGGTCCGCGGCGGGCATGGGGCGGGCGATGAAGAAGCCCTGGCCGTAGGTGCAGCCCAGCGCGGTGACCGTGGCCAGCTGCTCCTCGGTCTCCACACCCTCGGCGACGCTGCGCATGCCGCACGCCCGGGCCAGGCTGACCACCGTCTCCACCGCGGCCGCGGACTGGCTGGCCCGCCGGTGGCCGGCACCGGCCACCCCGGCCACCAGGCTGCGGTCGATCTTGAGGATGCCGGCGGGCATGGACACGATCTGGCCCAGGCAGGAGAAGCCGCTGCCGAAGTCGTCGATGGACACCTCGATGCCGGACACCCGCAGCTCGGCGAACTGCTCGGCGGCCCGCTCGGGGTCCTCGGCGACGCTGGTCTCGGTCAGCTCGAGCACCAGCCGCTCGGGCCGCAGGCCCGACTCGACCAGCGCCGCGGTGACGTCGGCGACCAGCGTGCCGGCCCCGATGTGGGTGGCGCTGATGTTCACCGCCGCGGTCAGCGGCAGGCCCATCGCGTCCCAGGCCGCGGCGTCGCGGGCCACGGTGCCCAGCACCCAGCGGGTGAGCTCACCGACCAGCCCGGAGGCCTCGGCGTCGGGGATGAACTCCCCCGGCGGCAGCAGCCCGCGCTCGGGGTGCTGCCAGCGGACCAGCGCCTCGACGCCGGTGACCGCGCGGGTGCGCAGGTGCATCAGCGGTTGGTAGTGCACGACGAGCTGCCCGGCCGCGATGGCGTCGTGCAGCTCGGAGGCCACCCGGAGCCGGCGTTCGGCGGCGACCCGCAGGTCCGGGGAGAACAGCCGCACGGTGTTGCGGCCGGCGGCCTTGGCCGCGTAGACGGCGAGGTCGGCGTCGCGGACGAGGTCGGTGGCCCGGTCGACCTGGCGGGCGGTGGCCACGGCGATGCCCACGCTGACGGTCAGCGGGACGACGGACCCGGCCACCCGGAAGGGCTCGGTGAAGGCGTCCTGGCAGCGCAGCGCGAGGGCGGCGGCGTCGGACTCGGTGCAGCCCCGGCCGAGGACGACGAACTCGTCTCCCCCCAGCCGGCCCACGGTGTCCTCCTCGCGGGTGTGCTCGGCCAGCCGCAGCGCGACGTCGCGGATCAGCTGGTCGCCGGCGTCGTGGCCGAGGCTGTCGTTGACCGCCTTGAACCCGTCGACGTCGAGGAACAGCACGGCGACCGGCCGGTCGGCGTCACCGGCGAGCTCGGCGTCGATCAGCTCCTGCAGGTGCCGGCGGTTGGGCAGGTCGGTGAGGTGGTCGACCCGGTCGCGGCGGGCGGTGGCCCGGACGGCCTCGACCCGGGCGGTGATGTCGGTGTGGGTGACCACGAGGAGCCCGGCGGCGTCGACCCGGGCGGCCTGCACGTGCACCCAGCGCCCGGTCTGCCCGGGGGCCAGCGCGCAGTCGACGGACACCGGGTCGCCGCCGTGGGCGGAGAGCTCGCCGAGCGCAGCCAGCAGCCTGCGGACGTCGCCGTCGTCCCGGACGGCCAGCACGGCCTCGCCGTAGTCGTCGCCGACGGTGACCGGGAGCCCGGGCCGGTGCTGCAGCTGGTCGGTCCACGCCGCGTTGACCTGCAGGATCGTGCCGTCGGGGTGCAGCAGCACCGCCGGTGCGGGCAGGGCATCCAGGACGGCGCCGATCGGCGGGGGTGCCGCGGGGGTCTCCCGCGCGCGGTGTCCACCTGCGCGGGGGCCGTCCACGAGCGGGACGGCAGGTGACGACACGGCGGCCAGCGTAGGGAAGCGCAGCCCGCTCTCGCTCTGTCACCGTCCGCTCACGCATGCCCCGTCGGTGTGTCGCCCGGACGAGTCACCGACCCGTCACCCCACCCGTCCCACCAGCCTCACGGGTCGACGTAACGGTCCCGTTCGACCACGAACTGGCCGGTGGCGGTGTTGGCGTCGATGAACTCCGGGAGCAGGGGCACCCGGACGGTCACGGTGACGCAGACGCTGAACTCCTCCCCCGGCACCAGCGCCGGCTGGTAGCCGCCGTTGGTGGCGGTGCACTCCACCCCGGCCGGCAGGTAGGCGATCCGGACGTCGGTGGCGTCCACCGACTGGTCCTCCACGGCGAGGGCCACCGCCGCCTCGGCCCGGGCGGCGCCGGTCACCGGGTCGGGCGCGGTGCCGATCGCGCGGCCGGCCTCCCGGGCGGCGGCGTCGGCGGCGAAGACCCCGCGCTGGACGGCGCTGAACCCGGCGACCAGGTAGACCAGTGGCACGAACACGACCAGGGCGATGAAGACGAACTCGACGATCGCCGAGCCGCGTTCGTCGTCGTCGCGCCTCACGCGCCCTCCTCCACGGCCCGCCCGGTGACCTGCAGCGGCAGCAGCTCCCCCAGGGCGGCCAGCAGCGTGGGCACCTGACCGGAGCAGCGGACGACGACCAGGGTCAGCCCGGTGCCGTCGGTCTCCGGGACGCTGGTGCACCGCAGCCCGGCTGCGGTCTGGGCGCTGGTGGCCGCGGCGACGACCTCCAGGGTGCGGTCGGCCCCGCCGGCGGCCGGCACGTCGGCGTTCGCCGCGTACCGGGCACCCTCCTGGGCGCTGGCGGTGACCACGTTGCGGACGTGCACGTAGACCGCGACCTGCAGCACCGCCAGCAGCAGGACGACGACCAGCACCGAGACGAACACGAAGTCGACGACGGCGCTGCCGCGCTCGCGGTCCTCCCGCTCAGCCACCGCCGCTGGTGACCGAGGACAGCGCGTTCTGCACCGCGGTGACGATGGCCTCGCGGAACGGGACGAGGATCGCCAGCACCAGGGCGGCGGTCATCACGGTGATCATCACCCAGCCGGGCACGTCGCCCCGCTCGGGGTCCCCGCCGCGCAGGCGGGTGACCAGCGCGGCGAGCAGGACGGTCAGGACGGGCATGCGGTGCTCTCCTCGGGTTCCACGGACGCCCTCACTGGGCGAGGGTGACGATGCTGATCAGCCCCGGGAACAGGGCGAACAGGACGGTGACGGGCAGGACGAGGAAGACGACCGGGACCATCATCTGGATCTCCTTGGCCCCACCCGCCTCCAGCAGTCGGCGCTTGCCGGCCTCGCGGACGTCGGCGGCCTGGGCCCGGAGCACCTCGGCCAGCGGCGTGCCGCGCTCGACGGCCACGATGACGCCGTCGACGAAGCGGGCCAGGGCGTCCAACGACGTCCGGTCGGCCACCTGCTGGAGGGCCTCGACCAGCGGCACGCCGGCGCGGGCCCGGCCCAGGGCGCCGCCGAGCTCACGGGCCAGCTCGCCCCCGGAGAGACGGGTGACCCGGGCGATGGCGGCGGTGGGGCTCTCCCCCGCGGTCACGGCCAGCGCGAGCAGCTCGGCGACCACGGGGAACTCGGCGAGCAACAGCTCCTCGCGCCTGCCGACCTGCTGGGTCAGCCACCAGTCCCGGCCCAGCACCCCACCCACCAGGCCCGCGACGCAGAGCAGCACCGCCGACAGCACGTTCACGCTGCCGGCGAGCACCGACCCGACCGCGGTCAGCACGGCACCGCCGAGCAGGCCCAGACCGCCCCACACCACCTGCTCCACCCGGAAGTCCTCGACGGTGCTCTCGGCGGCCAGGGCGTCCAGCCGCCGGCGGACCGCCACGCGGCCACCGAGCAGCCGGTCGACGAACCGGGCGCCGTCGCCCAGCGCGGGCCCGAAGACCCGCCGGGCCGCGGAGAGGAGTCCGGGCTGGGTGGCGGTGCCCAGCAGCCGGGAGGGCGGCGGGGTGTCCTGCACGTACGGGGCGAGCCGGTCGACCAGCCGGACCGGGCGGGCCGGCGGTGCGTAGGCCAGCAACAGGACCAGCCCGGTGGCCGCCGTGAGACCCAGCAGCACACCGGTCAGACCGGCGCTCACTGGAGCACCCGCAGGTCCTGGGGCAGTCGACCGATCCGCAGCATGAGCCGGTAGGCGGCCACGCAGACCACCCCGCCTGCCACGAGGATCGCCGTCCCGACCGGGCTGTCGTAGGCGGCGAGGGTCTGCTGTTGGGTGGCGAGCAGCAGGAGCACGACCCAGGGGGCACCGACAGCGAGCCGGGCCGCCTGCACGACCCAGCCCTGCCGGGTCTCCAGCTCGGCGCGGGCCCGGGCGTCCTCGCGGAGGAAGCCGGCCAGGGTGCGCAGCACCCGGCCCAGGTCGCTGCCCCCGACCTCGCGCGCCACCCGCAGCGTCTCGACGATCCGGTCACCGACCGGGTCGGCCAGGTCGGCCTTCAGCCGGTCGAGGGAGTCGGCGAACCGGCCGGTGGCCCGGTGGTCGGCGGCGAACCGGCCGAACGGGGCGCGCAGCGCCTCGGGGCCGCGGACGGCGAGCGCACCGAGGGCCTCGGGCAGGCTCAGGCCGGCCCGGACGGCGGACGCCAGGTTGTCCACCACCTCGGGCCAGACCTCACGCAGGTCCGCGCGGCGCTTGACCGCCAACCGCTTCACCAGCAGGTGCGGCGTCGCCGCCCCGAACCCGCCGAAGACCAGGCTGATCGTCACGGTGCTGGTCGTGACCAGCACCAGGACCGCGACGGCCAGCCCGAGCGCGACCTGGAGGGCCACCAGCTGGGCGGGGTTGATGCCGGTGAGCCCGGCGGCGGACAGCAGCTGCTGCCGGCGTCCGGGACGCCGGGGGCCGGTCCGCTTCTGCGGTGCCCGCGGTCCGCTGCGCCAGACCAGCAGCAGGCCCACGCCCAGGCCGAGCCCGAGCAGTGCACCGGACACGCTCACCGGCGGTCCCCGAGCAGGGCGGGCAGGTCCAGGCCGAGGGCGGCGTAGCGCTCGGGGTGCGGCGGGTGCCCGTCGGCGCGGACCAGCCGACCGTCCCGGGTGGTGAACACGTCGGCGGTCTCCACGACGGTGCCCTCGGTGCGGCCGGGCAGTGCCACGACCTCCCGCACCCGGCGCTGCCCGGAGGGGTCGTTGCCCACGTGCACGACCAGGTCGACGCTGCTGGCCACCGTCGGCACCACGAAGGCGTGCCCGATGTTCTCCCCCGCGAGCAGCGGGAGCGTGCACATCTTGACCACGGCCTCGCGGGCGCTGTTCGCGTGCAACGTGCACATGCCGGGGAGCCCGCTGTTGAGGGCGATCAGCAGGTCCAGGCACTCCTCCTGGCGCACCTCGCCCACGACGAGCCGGGAGGGCCGCATCCGCAGCGCCTCCTTCACCAGGCGGCGCAGCGGGATCTCCCCGGCGCCCTCGAGGTTGGCCTGCCGGGTCTGCATGGCCACCACGTCGGGCAGCGGCACCCGCAGCTCGAAGACCTCTTCCGCGGTGATCACCCGCTCCCGGGCCGGGATCGCGGCACACAGGCAGTTCAACAAGGTGGTCTTGCCCGCCTGCGTCCCACCGCTGACCAGGATGTTCAGCCCCGCCGCGACCGAGGCCTCCAGGAAGCGGGCGACCTGCGCCGGCAGGGTGCCCAGCGCCACCAGCTCATCGAGGGAGTGCGCCTGCAGCACGAACTTCCGGATGTTGACCGCCATGTGCCGGCGGGTGATGTCGGGGATGACCACGTGCAGCCGCGAACCGTCGGGCAGCGTGGCGTCGACGAAGGGCGTGGACATGTCGATCCGTCGGCCCGACGTGCGCAGCATCCGCTCGACCAGGTCGGCCAGCTGTCCCGCGCCCAGGATGGTGGTGGTCAGCTCGCTGCGGCCGCGGCGGGCGATGAAGACCCGGCCCGGTTCGTTGACCCAGATCTCCTCGACCTCGGGGTCGTCGAGCCACCGTTGCAGCGGGCCGAAGCCGGCCACCCGGTCCAGCACGTCGCGCACCACGGTCTCGGCGTCCACGATCGGCGGCAGCGCCGAGGACATCGAACGTTCGGAGTAGTCGGCGACGACATCGCGGACCAGCACCCGGATGGGCGCGGGGTCGGTGAAGGGATCCAGCCCGCGCCGCCGGATCAGCTCCCGGACCTCGCCGTCGACGACGTCGAGCGCGCTGGAGACGGTCGGCACGGCACCCCCGGGAGACCAGTCGACGAGACGGTGGGACTGCCGGGACCGTACGGGTCCAGAAGGCGCTACGGGAGCCTGACCAGGGCATCTGTGGACAACTCACGATGGGTCACCACTCGAACGGGTGAACCGCGACCGGCGGGTCAAGTGCCTCGGACATCGGGACGGGGGCAGGGCCCCGACGTCGTCGGTCCCTCAACGGTGGGGTCGGTGCACGCCGTGCACATCCTGACCGGTGCGCCACGCCGCGGCGCGGGGACGCAGCGCGTCCGACCGCACACGCGGCGCGACGACGAGGGGTCAGCTGAAGTCGAGCACCAGCCGGCCGCGCACCCCGCCGGCCTCGAGCCGGGCGTGCGCGGAGGCGGCCTCGGCGGCGGGCACCACGTCGGCCACCCGCAGGGTGACCGCACCGGACTCGGCCTGCTCGCGCAGCCGGTCCAGGGCGGCCCGGTTCTGCCCGTAGTCACGCACCATGACCGGCTCCATCCGGATGCCCCGGCCCAGGTGCTCCTCGGCGTCCTCACCGCGGTAGCCGCGCACGGTGGAGACCACGCCGCCGTCCGCGACCGCCGGCAGCACCTGTGCACCCTGCACCGAGCCGTCGGCCAGCCCGTCGACGCCGTCGGGGTACTGCTCGCGCACCTCGGCGGCGAAGCCCTCGCCGCGAGGCAGCACGACCTGCGCCCCGAGGGAGCGGACCAGCTCGGTGTCGGCCTCGCTGGCGTCGGCGACGACGGTCAGCCCGTCGGCGACGGCCAGCTGCACGACGTAGCCACCAAACGAGCCGGCCGCTCCGGTCACCGCGAGCACCTGGCCCGGCTGCAGCGCCATCCTGTCCAGGGCCAGGCGCGCGGTGAGGCCGTTCATCGGCAGCGACGCGGCGGCCGGGAAGTCGACCCCGGCCGGCACCGGGACGACGGAGTCCGCCGGCAGCGCGATCTGCTCGCGGTACCCGCCGTGCGCACCCTCGGGGACGACGATCGCCATCACCGCGTCGCCCACGGCGAGCGGGGTGTCGGTGTCCGGGCCGATCTCGTCGACCACCCCGGCGACGTCCATGCCCGGGATCCACGGCATCTCCTGCGGGGCGCCCTTGCGCTGGGCGTACGTGCCGTTGCGGGCGTACGTGTCGGTGGGGTTGACGGCGGCCGCGCGGACGGCGAGCCGCACCTCCCCGGGGCCGGCGTGCACCTCCGGGACGTCGATGACGTGCAGGGCCTCGGGCCCTCCGAACTCGGTCACTCCGGCTGCTCTCATGTCCGGTGCAAGGCGGTGACCGGGTCCGGGGATTCCACAGCCGGCGTGCAGCGACATCGCGGTCGACGACCAGCAACCGGACCGACAGTGCCCCCATGTCCACGCTGACGGCCCCGGCCGAGGCCCGCCCCGACCCCGCCGACGGGGCCACCGACCAGGTCCCGCCGACCCCGGTGCTCGACGTCGTCGTCCCGGTGCACGACGAGGAGGACGGCCTCGAGCCGTGCCTGCGCCGGCTGCACGCGCACCTGGCCCGGCTGCCCTGGCCGTCCCGGATCACGGTGGCCGAGAACGCCAGCACCGACGGCACCCTGGCCGTCGCCCGCCGGGTCGCCGCCGAGCTGCCCGGGGTCGTCGTCCGTGTCGAGAGCGACCCCGGCCGGGGCCGGGCGCTGCGGGAGGCCTGGCTGGCCAGCGACGCCGCGGTGCTGGTCTACATGGACGTCGACCTCTCCACCGACCTCGCCGCGCTGCTGCCGTTGGTCGCGCCCCTGATCAGCGGGCACTCCGACCTGGCGATCGGCACCCGGCTGGCCGGCTCGGCCCGGGTGGTCCGGGGCGCGAAGCGGGAGCTGATCTCGCGCAGCTACAACCTGCTGCTGCGCGGGACGCTGGCCACGCACGTGTCCGACGCGCAGTGCGGGTTCAAGGCCGTGCGCGCCGACGTCGCCCGGCGGCTGCTGCCCCTGGTCGAGGACACCGGCTGGTTCTTCGACACCGAGCTGCTGGTCCTCGCCGAGCGCAGCGGGCTGCGGATCGCCGAGGTGCCGGTCGACTGGGTGGACGACCCCGACAGCAGCGTGCACATCGTGGCCACCGCCCGGGCGGACCTGGCCGGGATCGTCCGGATGTCCCGGGCACTGGCCCGTGGTCGGCTGCCGGTCGCCGACCTGCGGGCCCAGATCGGCCGCGGCCCGCTGGTGGAACCCGCCGTGGACGGCGTCCCACCCGGCCTGGTCGGCCAGCTGGTCCGCTTCGCCGCCATCGGGGCCCTGTCCACCGCCGCGTACCTGGCGCTGTTCCTGCTGCTCCGCGGGGTCGTCGAGGCCCAGCCGGCGAACCTGGTCGCACTGCTGGTCACCGCGGTCGCCAACACCGCGGCCAACCGGCGGCTGACGTTCGGCGTCCGGGGTCGGGACGGCGCAGGACGAGCCCAGCTGCAGGGGCTGGCCGTGTTCGCGCTGGGACTCGCCCTGACCAGCGGGGTGCTCGCCGGGCTGCACGCCTGGGACCCGCACGCCTCCCGGCTGGCCGAGGTCGGCCTGCTGGTGACCGCGAACGGGCTGGCCACGCTGCTGCGGTTCGTGCTGATGCGGGCGTGGGTGTTCCGCTCCGGGTCGGCCGTGCGGCGGACCGTCGTCGTCCCCACGCCGATCGCCCTGCCCTCCCTCGCCCGGTGAGTGCCGTCCTGGACCCGCCGGTCGCCCTCGACCCGGCCGCCTCCCCGCAGCAGCCGGAGGCGGCCGCGGCCGACCCCCGGTGGGTGCGCCCCTCGCTGGTCGCGCTGCTGTCGGCGACCGGACTGCTGTACCTGTGGGACCTCAGCGCCTCCGGCTGGGCCAACGCGTTCTACGCCGCCGCCGCCCAGGCCGGGTCGCAGAGCTGGGAGGCCTTCTTCTACGGCTCCTCCGACGCCGCCAACGCGATCACCGTGGACAAGCCGCCGGCATCGCTGTGGGTGATGGGGGCGTCGGTCCGGCTGTTCGGGCTGAGCTCGTGGTCGGTGCTGGTGCCCCAGGCGTTGATGGGCGTGGCGACGGTCGGGGTGGTGTACCTCGCCGTGCGCCGCGTGGTGGGGCCCGGGGCCGGGCTTCTGGCTGGTGCGGTCCTGGCGACCACGCCGGTCGCCGCGCTGATGTTCCGGTTCGACAACCCGGACGCGCTGCTGGTCCTGCTGCTGACGACCGCCGGGTACGCGCTGGTGCGGGCCACCGAGACGGCGAGCCGGCGCTGGCTGGTCGCGGTCGGGGTGCTGATCGGGTTCGCGTTCCTGGCCAAGATGCTGCAGGCACTGCTCGTGGTCCCCGGGTTCGCGCTGGTCTACCTCGTCGCTGCCCGCACCACGCTGCGTGCCCGCATCGGCCACCTCCTGCTCGCCGGGGTCGCCCTGGTGGCCGCGGCCGGCTGGTGGGTCGCGGTGGTCGAACTCGTGCCCACCGACTGGCGGCCCTACATCGGCGGGTCGCAGACCAACTCGGTGTGGGAGCTGGTCTGGGGCTACAACGGCCTGGGCCGGCTGACCGGCGACGAGACCGGCAGCGTCGGCGGCGCCGCAGGGTGGGGCTCCACCGGCGTCGGGCGGCTGTTCGGCGTCGACATCGGCGGGCAGGTCGCCTGGCTGCTCCCCGCCGCGCTGCTGCTGGTGGTCGGCGGGCTGGTCGCCGTCGGCCGGGCGCCGCGCACCGACCGCACCCGGGCCGCGCTGCTGACCTGGGGCGGCTGGCTGCTGGTCACCGGCGCGGTGTTCAGCCTGATGGCCGGCATCTTCCACGCCTACTACACCGTCGCGCTGGCCCCGGCCGTCGCGGTGCTCGTCGGCATCGGCGGCGGTCTGCTGTGGGAGCGGCGCAGCGCGCTGGGGCCGCGGGTGGTGCTGGCCGTGACCACCGTGACGACCGCCGCCTGGTCGTGGGTGCTGCTGTCCCGCACACCGCTCTTCCTGCCCTGGTTGCGCTGGGTGGTGCTGGTCGCCGGAGTGGTCGCGGGGCTGGGGCTGCTCCTCGCGCACCTGCGCCGCCGGTCCCTGCTGGTCGGCGTCGTCGCGACCGCGCTGCTGGCCGGGCTGGGCGGCCCGGCCGCCTACGCCGCACAGACCGCGGTCACCCCGCACACCGGCGCCATCCCGAGCGCCGGTCCGACCGCGTCCGGCGGCTTCCTGCACGGCGGGCACGTCGCGTTCGTCCCGCGGGTCCCGCACACCAGCGGGGGGACGGCGGGACACCCGGTCACCACGTCCAGCGTGCCGCGCGCGGGCTCGGGCATCGGCAACCTGCTCGACGCCGGCACCCCCAGCGCGGCGGTCACAGAGCTGCTCCGCCGCAACGCCTCGTCCTACACCTGGGTCGCCGCCACGATCGGCTCCAACAGCGCGGCCGGGTTCCAGCTGGCCAGCGGGCACCCGGTGATGGCCCTCGGCGGCTTCAACGGCAGCGACCCGGCGCCGACGCTGACCGAGTTCCAGCAGGACGTGGCCGACGGGGAGGTGCACTGGTTCATCGCCGGCGGGGTGGGGATGGCCAGCTCCAGCGGTTCGGACGAGGCGCACCACGTGCAGACCTGGGTGGAGGCGCACTACGCGTCCACCGTCGTCGACGGGGTGACCCTCTACGACCTGAGCCGGCCGCCGACCAGCTGAGGCTCAGGGGGTCCAGGGGGCGAAGAGGTCCGCGGCCACCCGGTCGGGGGTCCGGTAGGTGAGCTGCTCCCCGTCGTGCAGCCGGACGACGACGACCACCGGGTCCGACTCGCTGGGCCGGTCGGGAGCGGTGACCTCGACGGTGCTGACCTGCTCGCTGCCCACCCGGCGGACGCCCTCGAGCGCGTCGGCCATCTCCTGCGAGGAGCCGGCCACCCGCCACAGCCGCGCGCCCGCTCGAGCCCGCACCTGCCGTCCGGCCCCGCGGGCGGCGGCCGCCTGGTCCAGGTCCCCGTGCAGTTGGCGGCGGTCCCGGGCCCGGAACCGGGCGATCTGGACGGTGGATCCCACCAGCACCACCAGCGCGGCGACCCGCAGCCCCGTGGCGAGGGCGGGGGCGGTGTCCTCCAGCAGCCCGCCCAGCACGAACAGGCCGGTGAAGGCGGCGAGGAGGAACAGCAGCTGCCGGAGCTGGGACCGGGTGTCGGAGAGCCCGCGGGCGAAGCCCGGCAGCTCCACCCAGCCGTCGTCGAACACCGACAGCCGCCACCAGTCCCCCGCTGCGTCCTCGGCTGCGACCCAGCCCCGTCTGCCCACCGCAGCATCGTGCCCCGGAGACGGCAGTGGCGCCGTGACCCGAGGGTCACGGCGCCACTGGTGGGTGGGTCGGTCAGCCGGTGTAGTTCGGCTGCGCCGGCACCGGGCGGGCCGGCGGGGTGACGCCGCCGCCACCGGGAGCCGGAGTGACGGCGATCGCCGGCGCCTCGACCGAACCGGCGTCGACGTCGGCCCGACCGTCGCCGTTGCCGTCCAGGGGACGGGTCACGCCGCGCTGGTCGGTGTCGATGAGCGTGCCGCCCATCTCCTCCATGTCGTCGCCGAGCACGGGGAGCCCGGCGTCGATGACCGGGCTGCCGGTGGCCGGCAGCAGGGTCGGGGTCGGGCCGCCGTTGTCGGCGAGCTCACCGAGCTGGGGGTCGGAGACACCCGTGGTGTCGGTGGCCCCGGGCAGGGTGTTCGTGGAGAACGGGAGCGCGTCGTCGAGGACGTTGCCGCCCACCGACGTGACGCCGGCGTCCGCGTCGGCGCCGCCGTTGTCGGTCAGGACCGTGTTGCCGATCTCGACCGCACCCGCGATGCCCGACCCGTTGCCCGTCACCGTGGCGTGCAGCAGGCCCACGACCGCCGTGCCGGCGTTGAGCACGGCGCCACCGGCCCCTGCGTCCGCGGTGTTGTCGGTGATGGTCACGTTGATCGCGACCAGGCCGCTCTCCGGGGTGATGGTGCCGGCGCCGTCCTGGTAGAGACCGCCACCACCGTCGGTACCGGTCGCGGTGTTGCTCGCGATGGTCGAGTCGGTGACGGCCATGGAGCCCGCCCCGGAGTTCCAGAGCCCACCGCCCTCGACGGCGGTGTTGTCGGCCACCAGGGTGGTGTCGACGAGGACGGTGCCCTCACCGGTCAGGTGGAACCCACCGCCGTTGCCGGGAGCCCCGACGCCGGTGGCGGTGTTCCCGGTCAGCGCGACCCCGGTGAGGACCGTGCTGGTCGGCTCGACCGCCCCGACGAGCGGACCGGCCTCGATGCCACCGCCGGCGCGCACCGCGGTGTTGCCGTTGATGGCGGAGTCGATGACGACGACGCCCACGGTGCTGCCGTCCTCGGCCGCCGCGGCGTTGAGGTTCAGGATGCCGCCGCCGGAACCGAGCGCGCCGGTCGCGTCGTTGCCGCTGATGTCGCTGGTGTCGATCAGGACGTCGCCGCCCTCGGTGAAGACGCCACCGCCACCCTGGTCGGCCGCGGCACCGGTCGCCGTGTTGTTCGAGATCGTGGTGCCGGAGACGGTCAGGACGCCGGCGGCCGAGTTCCAGAGGCCACCGCCCTCGACCGCGGTGTTGTCCACGACCGTCGAGTCGACGACGTCGACGGTGCCGGCGCCGGTGATGTGCAGGCCACCGCCGTTGCCGGGCGGGCCGGAGACGGTGTTGCCGCCGAGCAGCACGTCGGTCAGCGTCGTGGTCGTGGCCGCTGCGGTGCCCGGGGCGAGCAGCGGACCGGCCTCGACGCCACCGCCGGCGCGGACCGCGGTGTTCTCGGTGATCTCCGTGCCGGTGACGGTCACGGTGCCGTTGACGTTCTGGATGCCACCGCCGGACCCCAGGGTCCCGGTGGCGTCGTTGCCCTCGATGATGCCGCCGGTGATCGTGACGGCACCGCCCTCGGTGAAGACGCCACCGCCACCCTGGTCGGCGGCTGCACCGTTGGCGGTGTTGCCCTGGATCGTCGCGTCGGTGACGGTGAGCGTGCCCCCCGCGGAGTTCCACAACGCACCGCCCTCGGCAGCGGCGTTGGCGCTGAACGTGCCACCGGTGACGGTCGCGGCCGCGGCACCCGTGATGTGCAGCGCGCCACCGTTGCCCGGCGCGGCAGCCGTCGCGTTGTCGGTGAAGTCCGAGTCCGACACCGTGGCCGAGCCGCCGGCGAGGACCTCGATGGCGCCACCGGCGCGCGAGACGCGGTTGCCCTCGAAGGAGGCACCGGTGACCGTCGTGGCACCGGCGGTGGCGATCGCGCCACCGCTGCCGGCCGTGGCGGCCGGCGCGTCCGGGTTCACCGCGGTGCTGTCGTTCATCGCCCCACCGCTGACGACGAGCGACGCTCCGGCAGCGACCCGCACCGCTCCACCGTTCTCGGTGCCGGGGGCGACGCCGTTGACGATCGTGACGTCGACGAGGGTCAGCGTCCCGCTGGCGACGTCGAAGAACCGGTCGATCGTGGCCGCGTCCAGGAGGGCGCCGTTGCCGTTCACGGTCAGGTCGCCGGTGATGTCGAGGTCACCGGATGCGACGTCGGCGTTCCCGGCTGCCCCGTCCAGGACGTAGGTCGCGTCGACGAGGTCGATGACGTCCACCTCGGCCGGGTCGTTCGTGTTGGCGGTCGCGATCTGCGTCCGCAGTTCGGCCAGGGTGTTCGCGGTGGTCTCGGCGGCGTTGGCCGGCAGGGGCGCGATGAGGAGCAGGCCGCAGACGACTGCGGCGGTGCTCAGGACAGGGGTGGTACGGCGCATGGAGCTCGTCTCGTCTCTGCATCGGGGCGATGGCGTTCACAGCGTGCTCGCAGGAACCTATCGGCACTTACGCAGGGAATCGGTACTGCGTTCACCCGACACCGGAGTTTCCGCGCTGCCGGGTGAACACCCGCCCCACCCCTATCGTCACCCCGGTGAACCGACTCCAGTCCCTGCTGGGCACCCCCCGTCGCCGGCTGGCGGCCCTGGGCGTGGTGCTCGTCCTCGTGCTGGCCGTGGTCCTCGCAGTCGTCCTGCCCGGCGGAGGGGACAGGACGACCGCGGAGGCACCGGCCACCACCAGCCCGTCGTCGAGCTCGCCGGAGGCGGCCCCGACGACGGAGGCTCTCGCCGGTCCGGTCTTCCCGACCACCGTCGCCTCGGCGACCACCGACCAGGTCGACGTGTACGACGCACCCGACGCCGATGCCGACCCCAGCCGCACGCTGGACGCGGCCGACGAGCTGTCCGGCCAGCTCACCTTCGTGGTCACCGAGCAGCAGGACGACTGGCTTCAGGTGCAGCTCCCGGTGCGCCCGAACGGGTCCACCGGCTGGATCCGCGCCCAGGACGCCTCGCTCAGCGAGCACGACTTCAGCATCGAGGTCCGCCTGTCCGACCACCGGATGCTGGTCTACCGCGGCGAGCTCACCCTGCTGGACACCCCGATCGGCGTGGGCACCGGTGACGCCCCCACCCCCGGCGGCACGTACTACCTGAAGGAGCTCCTCCAGCCCCCGAACCCGGCCGGCGGGTACGGGCCCTACGCCTACGGGCTGTCCGGCTTCTCCGACGTCTTCACCAGCTACTCCGGCGGCGAGGGCGTCATCGGCATCCACGGCACCAACGCCCCCGAGACCGTCGGCACCGACGTCAGCGACGGCTGCATCCGGGTGACCAACGAGGTCGTCACCCAGCTCGTCGACGAGATCGGGCTGCCGCTGGGCACCCCGGTGACCATCGTCGCCTGAGCCGAGCGGATCACCGGGTCCAGGGCGCGAACAGCTCGACGGCGCCCCGGTCGGGCGTGCGGTACGTGCGCACCGAGCCGTCCTGCAGCAGCACCGACACCACCACCGGGTCGGCGGGGGTGGCCGGCGTCCGGCAGTCCACGGCCCGGACGTCGTCGGCGCCCACCCGCACCCCCGGGGACACCCGGGCGACGTACTCGGCGGAGCTGCCGACCGGCCGCAGCACCGGCACGCGCCGACGGGTGACCCGGTGGTGCGGGGCGCGCGCGGACCGGTCCCGGGCCCGGAGCCGGGCGAAGAGCAGCACCGACACCAGCACCGCGGCCAGCGCTGCCGCCGACAGCACCAGCGACGTCTCGCTGCTGTCGGAGTCCAGCCGCCCGGCGAGCTGGGACAGCAGCACCAGGACGCCCAGGGAGCCCAGCAGCAGGAGCAGGGTGCGCTGCACGATGTGTCCGTCGGAGGGGGCGGGACCGAACCCGGGCAGCTCGACCCAGCCGTCGTCGAAGACCGCCAGCCGCCAGCGGTCCCCGGCCGGGTCGGTGACCGAGACCCACCCGCGTCGCGCCATCAGGTCACCGCCCGGGGGACTCAGCGCTTGCTGGCGTAGGTCTTGAGCAGACCCCGGCTGATGATCGTCTTCTGGATCTCGCTGGTGCCCTCGCCGATGAGCAGGAAGGGCGCCTCGCGCATGAGCCGCTCGATCTCGTACTCCTTGGAGTACCCGTAGCCGCCGTGGATCCTGAAGGACTGGGTGGTCACCTCGGCGCAGTACTCACTCGCCAGCAGCTTGGCCATGCCGGCCTCGACGTCGTTGCGCTTGCCGCTGTCCTTGAGCTTGGCCGCGTTGACCATCATCAGGTGGCTGGCCTCGACCTTGGTGGCCATCTCGGCCAGCTGGAAGGCGATCGCCTGGTGCTGGGCGATCTTCTTGCCGAAGGTCTCGCGCTGCTGGGCGTACTCGACGGCCAGCTCGAAGGCGCGGATGGAGATGCCGCAGGCCCGGGCCGCGACGTTGACCCGGCCGACCTCGACGCCGTCCATCATGTGCGCGAAGCCCTTGCCGGGCACCCCGCCCAGGATGTCGTCGGCGCTGGCCTGGTAGCCGTCGAACACCATGCTGGTGGTGTCCACGCCCTTGTAGCCCATCTTGTCGATCTTGCCGGGGATGCTCAGCCCGGGCTTGACCTCGCCGAACCCGGTGGGCTTCTCGACGAGGAACGTGGTCAGGTTCTGGTGGGCCTTCTCCCCGCCCTCGTCGGTGCGCACCAGCGCGGCGACCAGCGTGGAGCTGCCGCCGTTGGTCAGCCACATCTTCTCGCCGTCGATCGTGTAGCCGCCCTCGGCGTCCTTCTTGGCCCGGGTGCGGATCGCGGCGACGTCGGAGCCCAGCCCCGGCTCGCTCATGGAGAACGCCCCGCGCACCTCGCCGGTGGCCATCCGGGGCAGGTAGCGCTCCTTCTGCTCCGGGGTGCCGTGCTGGATCAGCATGTAGGCGACGATGAAGTGGGTGTTGATGACGCCCGAGACGCTCATCCAGCCGCGGGCGATCTCCTCCACGACCAGCACGTAGGTCAGCAGGCTCTCGCCGAGGCCGCCGTACTCCTCCGGGATCATGAGGCCGAAGAGCCCCATCTCCTTCATCCCGTCGACGATCTCCTGCGGGTAGGTGTCGGAGTGCTCGAGCTCCTGGGCCCGCGGGATGATCTCCCGGTCCACGAACGTCCGGACCGTGGACAGGATCTCGGTCTGGATCTCGGTCAGGTCGGCGGTCTGCGCCAGGCGGGTCATCGCTCTGCACTCCTCGGGGACGACGGTGTCCTGTCACCGGGGAGTATGCGGCAGGACACCGACGGTCCAGGCGTGGCCTCGACCACACCCGGAGCCGACTACCGTCGCTTCCGTGACGACCCGCCGCCTGCGCCTGCTCGCCCCGTTCGCCCTGGCCACGGCCCTGCTCGTGACGAGCTGCAGCAGCACCGACGGGGACGCCAGCCCGGCCGCCAGCAGCGCAACCAGCAGTTCACCGGCCGCGACGTCCCCGGAGCCGGCCCCGGCCGAGGCCGAGGAGTCCGCCGCGGCCGCGCTGGACCCGACAGCGGTGACCAGCCCGGACGAGGCCGCCCTGGCCTCGGCCCTGCGGGTCGCGGACCTGCCCGAGGGCTGGGACGTGCAGTCCAACCCCGTCGAGGACGGCGACCTCAGCGACAACCCCAGCTTCGAGGGCCTCTGTGAGACCTCGTTCCCCTCCGAGGCCCGCCGGACGGCGAAGTTCCCGGTGGTCGCGGTGGACGAGACCGGGTCCCCCCAGCTGACCAGCGAGTCGATCTCCTACGACGGCGCCGACGCCGCCGCCCAGGCCCTGGCCGAGCTGCGGACCGCCTTCGCCGGGTGCGAGTCCGCCGACCGCACCTTCGTGACCCCGCCGTCCGCGGAGGGACTGACCGCCGACTCCGTCGTCGTGCAGTACCAGCTGTCCACCGGCACGCCCCAGGTGATCGTGGCGCAGGCGCGCGGCACGGTCGTGTCCGTCGTCATCGGGGACGACCCGGATGCGACCCTGTCCGCGGCCCGCTCGATCGCCGCCCGGATGGCCCAGCTGCCGGCGGCGGTCATCGGGGCCTGAGCTCCACCACCCCGCGGCGAGGAGGACCCACGTGAGCGAGCCCCAGGACGGCTTCTACCGGGGCGACCCGCCGGTGCAGCGCGCCGCGCCGCCGGCCTCCTACGGCCCTCCCCCCGGGTACGGCCCTCCCCCCGGCTACGGCCCACCCCCCGGCTACGGCCCCCCGCCCGGGTACGGCCCTCCCCCGGGGTACGGCCAGCCCGTCTTCGTGGTGCGCCGCCCGACCAACACCACCGCGATCCTCGCGCTGGTGTTCGCCTTCGTGTTCGCGCCGGTGGGGCTGGTCCTGGGCATCGTGGCCCGCCGGCAGATCCGGCAGACCGGCGAGGAGGGCGACGGGATGGCGCTGGCCGGCATCATCATCGGCGGCATCGCGGCCGCCTTCTACGCCGTCTTCATCGTCATCTGGGTCGTCGCGCTGGTGTCGGTCACCAGCTCCTTCTAGGCGGACCCCCTCGCCGCACGGCGAGGGGGTCCGGCCCGGCAGCCCGCTCAGTCCTCCGGCGGGGTGAAGGACGACGTCCGGCTCATCCCGGCCGCCCGGCCCTTGCCGGAGATGACCAGGGCCATCTTGCGGCTGGCCTCGTCGATCATCTCGTCGCCGAGCATCGCCGAGCCCTTCTTGCCCCCGGCCTCGCTGGTGGCCCACTCGTAGGCGTCCAGGATCAGCTCGGCGTGGTCGTAGTCCTCCTGCGAGGGCGCGTAGATCTCGTTGGCGGCGTCGATCTGGCCCGGGTGCAGCACCCACTTGCCGTCGAAGCCGAGCATCGCCGAGCGCCTGGCGACCTCCTCGAAGGCCGGCACGTCCCGCACCTGGAGGAAGGGCCCGTCGATGGCCTGCACGCCGCGGGCGCGGGCGGCCATCAGGATCTGCATGAGGATGTAGTGGAACGGGTCGCCCGGGTAGTCCGGGTGCAGCGCCCCCACGACCAGGGACTTCATGTTGATCGAGGCCATGAAGTCGGCCGGGCCGTAGATGATCGTCTCGATCCGCGGGCTGGCGAACGCGATCTGGTTGACGTTGATGAGGCCCTGCGCGGTCTCGATCTGCGCCTCGATGCCGATCTTCCCGACCTCGAGGCCGTTGGCCTTCTCGATCTGGGAGAGCAGCATGTCCAGGGCCTGCACCTGGCCGGCGTCCTGGACCTTGGGCAGCATGATCGCGTCCAGGTTCGCCCCGGCGCCCCCGACGACCTCGATGACGTCCTGGAAGGTCCACTCCGTCGTCCAGTCGTTCACCCGGACGGTGCGGATCTTGTCGCCCCAGCCGCCCTCGTTCAGGGCGGCGACGATGTTCTTCCGGGCGCCGGGCTTGGCCAGCGGCGCGCAGGCGTCCTCCAGGTCCAGGAACACCTGGTCCGCGGGGAGGCCCTTGGCCTTCTCCAGGAACCGGGGGTTGCTGCCGGGGACGGCCAGGTTGGAACGACGGGATCGGAGCTCGGCCACGGTGCCTCCGCTGATCGGGGATGGGACGTGAACGGAGACTAACCAGCGGCCCTCAGGTGACGGGCTCGGTGGCCGCCACCGGCCGGGACGCCCGCACCACCAGGGCGACGCCGACGACGACGAGCACCATCCCCGGCAGCGCCAGCAGCGGGGGCAGCTGCTGCAGCAGCACCAGCGCCACGAGCAGCGCGCCGGGCACCTCGAGCAGGATGGCCAGCCCGACCACGGTGGGCCCGACCGTGGACAGCACCAGGTTGAACAGCGTGTGCCCGAGCAGCTGGGCGACCACGGTGATGCCGGCGATCAGCCACCAGTCGCGGGCGCTGAACCCGGTGAGCGGGATCCCGACGAGCAGCGCCGCGGCCGCGACGACCACCGCGCAGGTGGAGTAGCAGACCACCGCGTACGCCGAGGTGGACAGCCGCACCCGGGCCTTGGCCCCGGCCAGCACGTACCCGGCGGCGGCGATCGCCCCGAGCAGGGCCAGGCCGTCCCCGGCCAGCGCGCGCAGCGAGACGGTGACGTCGACCCCGGCGATGAGCGCGGCGCCGGCGACGGCCAGGGCGAGGCCCCACCACACCTGGGCCGGCAGCCGCACCCCGGACAGCCGAGCGGCCAGCGCCGTCCAGATCGGGGTGGTGGTGACCAGCGCGATGGAGGCCGCCACGGTGGTCATCGACAGGCTGGGCAGCCAGGCGGCGAAGTGGGCGGCCAGGAAGAGCCCGGCCACCACCGAGCTGCGCAGGTCGCGCAGCCGCAGCCCGGTCAGCGTGCTGCGCTCCCGGGTGAGCAGCACCGGCAGCAGGGCCGCCGCACCGGCCGCGTTGCGCCAGAACGCGATGGCCAGCGCGGGTGCGGCGACGAGGGCGGTCATCGGCCCCGACAGCGAGACCCCGACCACCGCGACGGCCATGATCACGACGTCGCGGGTGCCGGGCCGGTGCAGCGCCCAGGCGGGGTCGGCCGTCGTCGGCTCGGCTGTCACGCCGGGACGGCGATCGTGCCGCGGGCGACCGGGTGCACGGTGCCCTCGACGGTGGCGCCGACCGGCTGCCCGTCGACGACGGTGACGGTCCCGTCCAGCACCGAGGGACGACGCAGCACGGCACCCTGGTGCAGGCGGTAGCCCGTCGTCCCCTCCCCGGCCAGGCCCTCGGTGGCCAGCCAGACCCCGGTGCCCAGCGCGGCGGACCCGGTGGCCGGGTCCTCCTCCCACGACAGCCCCCCGGCGAAGACCCGCACCGTGTGCTCGGTGCCGGTCCCGCGCTCGAGCAGGGAGATCCCGCCCCGCACCTCGGGCAGCAGGGCGTCCAGGGCCCGGCGGTCGGGCCGGGCCCGGTCCAGCGCGCCGGGCCGCACGTCCAGCTGGGCGAACTCGAGGCCGCAGCCGACCAGGTGCGCCGGGCGCCCGGTGACGTCGTCCGGGGTGAGGCCGACGGCGGGCGCGAGGTCGGCCGCGGACGGTCCGGGCCGCAGCTGGACGGGCCCGCCGGTCAGCCGGGCGCCGTCCCCGGTGACCGCGACCGGCACCGTGCCCACCCCGCAGTGCTGCTGCACCACGCCGGCCGGCAGCAGGCCCAGGCGCACCAGGGTGTGCGCGGTGCCCACGCTGGGGTGCCCGGCGAAGGGCAGCTCGGTGTCGGTGGTGAAGATCCGCACCCGGTAGCCGCCGTCCCCGACGTCGGAGACGAACGTGGTCTCCGACAGGTGGAACTCCCGGGCGAGCGCCTGGCACTGCTCCGTGCTCAGCGCCCCGGCGTCCAGGACGACCGCGAGGGGGTTCCCGGCGAAGGGACGGGGCGCGAAGACGTCCACGACCTCGTAGGCCAGCTCGGCGGTCCGGGGTGTCACGGGCGCGACGGTAGCCTCACCGCTGGTGATCACCGTCGTGTGGTCGTGGGCCGCGCGGTGGCCCCGTGACCTGACGCGCGAGACCTGACGAGGAGGCCGCTGTGACCACGGTGACCAGGGCCTACGTCTCCCGGCTCGCCGGGCTGACCGTCTTCGACCCCAACGGCGACCGGGTGGGCAAGGTCCGCGACGTCCTGGTGGCCCTGCGGGTGGGCACCGCGGCGCCCCGGGTGCTCGGGCTGATCGTCGAGGTCGTGGCCCGACGGCGGATCTTCTGCCCGATGGGCCGGGTCACCGCCGTCGACGCGACCGCGGTGATGCTGGCCTCCGGCACGGTCAACCTCAAGCGGTTCGAGCAGCGCGCCGGGGAGACGCTCGTGCTCGGCGAGCTGGCCGACCGCAGCGTGACGGTCACCGAGACCGGGCGTCCGGCGACGGTCACCGACGCCGCGATCGAGCAGACCCGGACCGGTGACTGGGTGCTCTCCCGGCTCGCCGTCCAGGAGCCCGGGCGGCTGGGCCGCCGCGGGCACACCCACCAGCTGGCCTGGGACGAGGTCACCGGCCTGGGGCTGCCGCAGGTGGGGCAGTCGGCCGAGACGCTGATCGCCACCTACCGCGACCTCAACCCCGCCGACATGGCGCACGCCCTCCAGGACCTGCCGCTCAAGCGCCGGCACGAGGTCGCGGACTCGATGGACGACGACCGGCTGGCCGACGTGCTGGGCGAGCTGCCCGAGGCCGAGCAGATCGTCATCCTGGGCACGCTGAGCGAGAACCGGGCCGCCGACGTGCTCGAGGCGATGGACCCCGACGACGCCGCAGACCTGCTCGCCGAGCTGCCCAACGTCGACCGCAACCGGCTGCTGGAGCTGATGGAGCCCGACGAGGCCGAGCCGGTCCGCCAGCTGCTGAAGTACTCCGAGGACACCGCCGGCGGGATGATGACCAGCGAGCCGGTCATCCTCTCCCCCGACGCCACGATCGCCGAGGCACTGGCCCGGGTGCGGGCCCCGGAGCTCACCCCGTCGCTGGCCAGCCAGGTCTACGTCTGCCGCCCACCCTCGGCGACCCCGACGGGTCGTTACCTGGGGCTGGCGCACATCCAGCGGTTGCTGCGGGAGCCCCCCTCGACGCTGGTGTCCGGCGTGCTCGACGACCTCGAGCCGCTGCGCCCGGAGACCCCGCTGGCCGAGGTGACCCGCTACTTCGCCACCTACAACCTGGTCGCCGCCCCGGTGGTCGACCCGCAGGGCCGTCTCGTCGGTGCGGTCAGCGTGGACGACGTGCTGGACCACCTGCTGCCCACCGACTGGCGGGAGCGTGCCCGCCGTGGCTGACGGCGACCGCCGGCCCGAGACCGGCCGGCTCGACGTCCCGCGCAGCAGCCGGACGGCGTTCCAGTTCCTGCGGCTGGACCCCGACGCGGTCGGCAAGTTCGCCGAGGGCATCGCCCGGTTCCTGGGCACCGGCCGGTTCCTGGCCGTCCAGACGATCATCGTGATCGTCTGGATCGTGCTGAACGTGACCGCGGTGCAGCTGCGCTGGGACCCCTACCCGTTCATCCTGCTCAACCTGGCGTTCTCCACCCAGGCCGCCTATGCCGCGCCGCTGATCCTGCTGGCCCAGAACCGGCAGGCCGACCGCGACCGGGTGCAGTCCGAGGAGGACCGCAGCCGGGCCGCCTCCACCCGCGCCGACACCGAGTACCTGGCCCGCGAGCTGGCCTCACTCCGGGTGGCCGTCGGTGAGCTCGCGACCCGGGACTTCATCCGCGGCGAGCTGGCCCGGCTGGTGCCCGAGGACCTCAGCGAGGAGACCGCGGAGCGGCGCAAGAAGGAGCGCAAGCGCAAGCGCGAGCAGGCCCGCGAGGACGCCGGGAAGAGCTGACCGACGGCGTCAGCCCCACCCGGGCAGCACGAACACCGCCCACGCCAGGAGCGGGCCCAGCACGGTGACCGTGCCGGCGTAGCCCAGCATCCGCTTGTAGAAACGCTCCCGGTCGGTGCCGGCCGGGGCGTTGGCGAGCACCAGTGCCCCGTTGGTGGAGAAGGGGCTGACGTCGACCACGGTGGTGGCCACGGCCAGCGCCGCGACGAAGCCGATGGGGCCGATGCCGCCCTGCTGCAGGAACGGCAGCGCCAGCGGCACCATGACCCCGAGCATCGCCACCGACGAGGCGAACGCCGAGGCGATGCCGCCCAGGTAGCAGATCAGCAGCGCCGCCAGCAGCGGGACGCCGAGCCCGGCGATGCCGCTGCTGACCAGGTCGATCGTGCCGGCGGCCTGCAGCACGCCGACGTAGGTGAGCACCCCGGCGATCAGCAGCACCGTCGACCAGGCCACCGAGTCCACCGCCCGACGGGTGCCCTTCGGGTCCAGCAGGGCCAGACCCGCGCCGATCAGCAGCGAGGCGAACCCGACGTCGACCTGCCAGACCACCGTCAGCACCGCGAGCAGGAGGATGCCCGCCACCGTGGCGGCCTGCACCAGGGTCACCCGGGACGCCCCCGGGACCGCGTCGGCGTCGGGCTCGGCCGCAGCGCCCGGGGCACCGACGGCGACGGGGACCCGCCGGCGGCCCAGCCACACGGTCAGCGCGGCGGCGATCGCCAGGTTGAAGCCCAGCGGGGCCAGCGCGAGGGCGAGCGGACTGCCGGCGAGGTCGCTGTCGCGCACCAGGCCGTTGACGAAGCTGCCGTAGACGCTGATCGGCGTGAACGCCCCGCCCAGCGCGCCGTGGACGACCATCATGCCCATGTAGAGCGGGTCGATCCGGTGCCGCGCGGCGAAGCGCAGCGCGATCGGCGCGACGATGGCGACGGCGAAGAGCGCACCGATCCCGATCAGCACGGCGCTGACGGCGAACATCACCCACGGCACGAGGGCGACCCGGCCACCCACCGCGCGGACCGCCCCGGCGACCAGCAGGTCGACCGTGCCGTTGACCTGCGCGATGCCGAACAGGTACGTGATCCCGATCAGGGTCACCACGAGGTCGGCCGGGAACCCGGCCAGCACCTCGTCGGTGCTCAGACCGAGCACGACGGCGCCCACCAGGAACGCGGCGCCGAAGCCGAGCACGCCCATGTCGATCGGCAGCAGGGTGGCGATGACCAGGATCCCCAGCAGCACCAGCAGGGACAGGACCTCCGGTGACACGGAGCAGCCTCCTCGGGCTCGACGGTGCGGCCCGACCGGCTGTGAGCGGTGCCACGTTCGCGGACAGCCGACCAGAAGACCGGTCAGTCCGCTCCTCGGCCCCCGGCAGCCAGCCGGGCCAGGTTCAGCAGCTGCCGGCGCATCATCACGAGGTCCCCCCAGCACAGCGCCGCGGCCACCGGCCTCGGCAGCGCCTGCACGCGCAGGACGGCGACCAGCCGACTCGTCGCGTCGTCGTCCCCGGGGAGGGCGGCGTAGCTGACCGCCATGTCACCGGAGGCCCGGGCGACCGGGCCGGGCGGGAGCACCAGGGTCAGCTCCTCCCCCGGCACGAACGCGTGCACCCGGAACACCGTGGCCACCCGCTGACCCACCGCCAGCTCGTCCAGACCCGGGGTGAGGGTCTGCGGACTGCGCCGGCCGAGGTTGTCCACCAGGTCGTAGCTGTAGGGCGCCGCGCGCAGCTGGCAGAGCCAGCGGAACGCCACCTCGCGCGGGGCGGCGACGTCCACCCCGCGCAGCCAGCGCAGCGGCGCACCGGGTCGCAGCCCGTCGCAGCCGTACGTCGCGGCGACCTCGGCCGGGGTCACGCCCCACTGCTCGGGAAGGTCCGACACCGTCGCTCCTCAGGTCAGCCAGAGCACGGCGGCACCGGTCAGGCCGGCCAGCAGCAGGACCACCACGAAGGGCGCCCGGAGGGCCAGGGCGAGCGCGGCGACCGCGAGACCGGCCAGCCGCCCGTCCACGACCAGCTGCGCTCCGGAGGTCGCCGCCTGCACGGCGACCAGGGCGCCCAGCAGCGCGGCCGGGACGAACTCGACCACCCGGCGCACGACCGGGTGCTCCACCCAGGCGGCGGGCACGCTGAGCCCGGCCAGCTTCAGCAGGTAGCAGCCCACCGAGGCCACCAGCACCACCGTCCACAGCGTCCCGGTGCTCACCGCCGCCACCTCCCGGCCAGCGCGACCGCCACCACCGCGGCGATCACCTGCACCCCGGCCGGCACGAACGGGGTGAGCGCGAGCGCCACCACCGCACCGCCGAGGGCGACCCGGCGCTGGGCGGCGGGCTCGGCCCAGGCCCGCTGCAGCCGGGGCCACAGCAGCGCGAGGAAGGCCGCCGGCACGACGGCGTCCAGCGCGGCCTGCGCCGTGCCGCCCAGCCCCTCGGCGCCCAGCGCGCCGACCAGCGTCATCACGTTCCAGCCGAGGTAGATGGTCGCGCCACCGGCGGTGAAGGCCAGCCGGGCCAGCTCCCGGTCCGGGGCGGCCACGGCCAGCGCGGTGGTCTCGTCGATCACCCAGTGCGCCGTCGCCGCCCGTCGCGCCGCGCCCCGCGTCTGCAGCAGCGGCACCAGCCGGACCCCGTAGACGGTGTTGCGGGTGCCCAGGAGCAGGGCGCTGCCGACCGCGGCGAGCGCTCCCCCACCGGCGCCGAGCACGCCGACCAGCGCGAACTGGGAGGCCCCGGTGAACATGAGCAGGGACAGCGCGCAGGCCTGCCAGGGGTCCAGCCCGGCCGTCACCGCGGCCGCACCGAAGGCGACGCCGTACAGACCCACGGCGACGCCGAGACCGATCGCGTCGCGCAGCGTGGAGGCGCGGGTCGCGTCGGTCGTCACGACCGCGCAGCCTAGGGAGGGCCCGGAACAGCGGTCGTACAGTGGCGCCATGACCGAGACGATGACCGGCACGCCGGCGCTCGACGCCGTCAACGCAGCCCTGGCCACCGTCCAGGACCCCGAGATCAACCGGCCGCTGCCGGAGCTCGGGATGATCAAGGACGTCCAGCTGGGCGTGGGCGGTGACCCCGGCGCGGTCCGGGTCGAGGTGTACCTGACCGTCTCCGGCTGCCCGATGCGCGACACCATCACCGACCGGGTCACCGAGGCCGTCACCCGGGTGCCCGGGGTGACCACCGTGCAGGTCGGCCTGGACGTGATGAACGACGAGCAGCGCACCGAGCTGCGCAAGACCGTGCGCGGCACCGACGCACCCGAGGCCGTGATCCCCTTCGCCCAGCCGGGCTCGCTGACCCGGGTCTACGCGGTCGCCTCCGGCAAGGGCGGGGTGGGCAAGTCCAGCGTCACGGTCAACCTGGCCGCCTCGCTGGCCCGCCGCGGCCTCTCCGTCGGCGTCGTGGACGCCGACATCTACGGCCACTCGGTGCCCCGCATGCTGGGCGTGGACGACAAGCCCACCCAGGTCGAGAACATGATCATGCCGCCGCAGTCCTACGGCGTGAAGGTCATCTCCATCGGCATGTTCACCCCGGGCAACACCCCCGTCGTGTGGCGTGGCCCGATGCTGCACCGCGCGCTGCAGCAGTTCCTCGCCGACGTCTGGTGGGGCGACCTGGACGTGCTGCTCATGGACCTCCCCCCGGGCACCGGCGACGTCGCCATCTCGGTGGCCCAGCTGGTCCCGAACGCCGAGATCCTGGTGGTGACCACCCCGCAGCAGGCCGCTGCCGAGGTGGCCGAGCGCGCCGGGGCGATCGCGACCCAGACCCACCAGCAGGTGGTCGGGGTCGTGGAGAACATGTCCTGGCTCGAGCTGCCCGACGGCTCCCGGATGGAGCTCTTCGGCTCCGGTGGCGGCCAGGCCGTCTCCGACGCGCTGACCAAGACCCTGGGCGCCCGTGTGCCGCTGCTGGGTCAGATCCCGCTGGACACGCGGCTGCGCGAGGCCGGGGACGCCGGTGCCCCGATCGTGCTGGCGCAGCCCGACGCCCCGGCCGCGCAGGCGATGGAGAAGATCGCCGAGGGCCTGGCGGTGCGCTCCCGCGGGCTGTCGGGCATGTCGCTGGGGCTCACGCCCGTCCGACGGTAGATCAGGTCGCGTCGGTGTCGTAGGGCGCGGGCCGCGTGCGGTCCCGCGCCCTGCTCGCACCGACGGCGGCCGCTGCCGGGGTCGCCGACCGCGGCCCCGACGCCCGGCGCACCGGGGACTCGTCGTCCCCCACCAGCTGCTGCCGGATGAAGGTCTTGGGGTTGTACTGCCGCAGGTCCAGGTCGCGCAGCTGGTCGAAGTCCTCGCCCAGGCTGTCGTGCAGCTGGCCCCGCACGCCGGTCACGGCCTCGCGGACCCGCTTGAGCCCCTGGGCGGCGTCCTTGGCCAGCGAGGGCAGCCGCTCGGGCCCGAAGATGAACAGGGCGGCGAGCCCGAGGACGATGATCTCGCCCCAGCCGATCGAGTCGAACACCTGCCACCCCCTCCCGTGAAGCCGTCGGACCCACTGTAGGCAGGCCGCCTGAGCGTGGGCTCAGGCCGTGGTGAGGGTCGCCTGCACCTCGGTGGACCCGCCACCGCGGACCACCTCGATGGTGACCACGTCGCCCGGGGACCGGGCGTCCACGGCGACCACGAGCTCCTCGCTGCTGCCCACCCGCTGACCGTCAACGGCGATGACGACGTCCTGCTCGACGATGCCGGCCTGCTCGGCCGGGCTGCCGGGCTCGACGTTGACCACCAGCGCGCCGTCCCGGGCACCGTCGGTGACCGAGCGGGCCTGGACGCCCAGCGAGGCGTGCACGGCGGTGCCGGTGCTGATCAGCTGCTCGGCGATCCGGTCGACGGTGTCCACCGGGATCGCGAAGCTCAGCCCGATCGAGCCGCTGCCCAGGGAGGCGATGGCGGTGTTGATGCCGATCAGCGCGCCGGTGGCGTCCACCAGGGCACCGCCGGAGTTGCCCGGGTTGATCGGGGCGTCGGTCTGCACGGCGTTGATCACGGCGTTGGTGTCGCTGCCCTGGCCGGAGAGCCGCACCGGGCGGTCCAGGGCGCTGACGATGCCGCTGGTGACCGTGCCGGCCAGACCCAGCGGCGAGCCCAGCGCCACGACCGGGTCCCCGACGACGACCTGGTCGGACGTGCCGAGGGTGGCCTGCACGAGCCCGGGCTTGTCCACCTGGAGGACGGCGAGGTCGCTGGCCGGGTCGCGCCCGACGATGGTCGCCGCCGAGCCGCTGCCGTCGGAGAACACGGCGCGGATCTCGGCGCCCTCGACCCCGTCGGCGCCGGAGACCACGTGGTTGTTGGTGACGATGTAGCCGGAGTCGGCGTCGATGACGACGCCGGAACCCGACCCGCCGGCCTCCCCGACGCGCACCTCGATCGAGACCACGGCCGGGCTGACCGCAGCGGCGATCTCCGAGATCGACCCCGGCTCGCGGGTGATGCCCGGGGACACCTGGGTGATCGAGGTGCCCGGGGAGAGCAGCGGCTCCTCGTCGGCGGTCCGGCCCAGGTACCAGCCCAGCGAACCACCCAGGGCGGCCACGAAGACCAGGGCCAGCAGCGCCAGGGCGCCCAACCGGATCGACACGTCGCCCAGCCGCAGCCGCCGGCGGCCGCGGGGGTCGACGACGAGCGGCCCGTCGTCCTCGGCGGCCTCCTCGGCGTAGACGGCCGGGGCGCCGAGCCGGGCCGGGGAGGCCGGGTCGCGCCACGGGTCGTCGGCGGCGTCGGACTTCCACCACGGGCCGGTGGCGGTGCGTCGCCGGCCGGGGCGGCCACCGGGTGGCTCGCCGATCCCGGACTGGCCGGCGCGCGGGGCGAACGCGCGCAGCACGGCCTCCGGCGGCGGGGCGGGCAGCGGTCGGGGGCGGGGCGTGGGGCGGTCCTCGGCGAAGGAGCCCTCGACCTGGTCGGGGCGGCCGAACGCCGTCCGCTGCTCCGGGGCGGGCTCCGGGGCGCGGCGGGCCGGTGCCGGGACCGACGGGCCACGGTCGAAGGAGCCCTCGGCGCCGGTGGGGCGGCCGTAGCCGCCGTCGTCGGGCCGCTCGGGGGTCTCGCTCAGGGGGTCCCGCCGGTGAGCTCGGTGGTGGCGCCCACGGTCTCGGTGCGGACGACGGGCGGGACGACCTCGGTGCGCTCGGAGAGCCCCTCGACGGTGTCGACGACGACCGCGGGCCGGGCGACCTGGGCCGCGTCGGTGGCCGGCAGCGACGCGGCCAGCGCGACCACGCCCAGACCCAACCCCGCGAGACCGGCAGCCACACCGCGGCGCAGCCACCGGGCCTGGCCCGCGCGGGCGGGGGCGTCGGGGGCCAGGGAGACCGAGAACCCGTTGCCCAGCACCCGGTCGGAGGTGGCGAACAGCGGCGTGGACCCGCCGAAGCCACCGGAGGCCGACACGTCGGCGGTGAAGGGGATGGCGCGCAGCCGGGACATCAGGTCACCGGGCACGACCACGTCGTCGCTGTCGTGCAGGGCGGCCTTCGCCTCCCGCTGGGCCGCGACGGCGAGCCGGCACTGCAGGCAGCCGGTGAGGTGCCGGGCCGCACGGCCGGCGGCTCCCCCGGAGAGCTCGCCGTCGACCAGCGCGGCGATGGCCTCCTGTGCGAGGTGGCTCTCCGGGACGTTCACCGTGCGCCCTCCGCGACCGGACGGCGCTGGGGGGCCAGGTGGGCCAGGGCCTCGCGCAGCTGCACCCGGCCGCGGTGGATGCGGCTGCGGACGGTGCCGAGCTTGATGCCCAGGGTCGCCGAGATCTCCTCGTAGGTCAGGCCCTCGATGTCGCACAGCACGACCGCCACCCGGAACTCCGGGGACAGGGCGTCCAGCGCCGCCTGGACCTGCGGGTCGAGGTGGGTGTCGGCGTAGACCTGCTCGGGCGAGGGGGCCGTGCCCGGCAGCCGCTCGGTGTCCTCGGGCAGGGCGTCGAAGCGGATCCGCTGCCGGCGCCGGACCATGTCCAGGAAGAGGTTGGTGGTGATCCGGTGCAGCCAGCCCTCGAAGGTGCCCGGGGTGAAGTCCGCCAGCGAGCGGAACACCCGGACGAACGTCTCCTGGGTCAGGTCCTCGGCGTCCTGGGCGTTGCCCGAGAGCCGGTAGGCCAACCGGTACACCCGGGCGGAGTGGTCGCGGACGACCTGTTCCCAGGTGGGCGCCACCCAGACGTCGGCGGCGGCGGCAGGCTCGGTCACGTCCCCAGGATCGCAGACGGCGGCCCCCGCGACCTCCCCACGGGGGGCGGTGCCGCCCACACGGGTGGTGGAGCCGGGATCCGAGGACGCACGCTTCAGCCGCACACCCGCCCCAACGGACGACGAGGCCCCCGGTGTTCCCCGTCCGCCCAGCTCACAGACACCCCACAGGTGCCCGTCCACTACCCTCGCCCGGTGACCAGCGCCGCCGGACCGCCGCCCGTGGGTGGCTCCCCCACCGACGCCGCGGCGTACGCGGCCACCTTCGCCGCCGAGTCCCCCGCGCTGGTCGCCGCCCGCCACCGGGCCGCCGCCGCGGTCGGCGCGCTGGGCACGGTGCCCCCCGTCGAGCCCGCCGTGGGCGCCACGCTGGCCGTGCTCGCCGCCACCGCGGGTGCCCGCTCGGTGGTCACCATCGGCGGCGGGGGCGGGGTCGCCGCGCTCTGGCTGCTGCAGGGCATGCGACCCGACGGCGTCCTCACCGCGTTGGACGCCGACCCCACCGAGCTGCGCGCGGCCCGCCGGACCTTCGCCGACGCGGGCATCGCCAACGGCCGGACCCGGCTGATCTTCGGCACCGTCGGCGAGGTGCTCCCCCGGCTGTCGACCGAGGCCTACGACATCGTCACCTGCGCCGGCCCGCCGGCGGAGTACTCCAAGCAGCTGCCGGCGCTGCTGGGCCTGGTGCGCCCGGGCGGCTCGCTGGTGCTGCACGGGATCTCCGAGTCCCACGTCGGGGACCGCAAGCAGCGCGACCCGCAGACGGTCGCCTGGCGGGAGATGGTGCGCGGCGTGAAGGACGACGAGGCGCTGGTGTGCGCCGTCGTCCCGGTGGGCGCGGGCCTGCTCGTGGCCACCAAGCGCGCGGACTAGAAGGCGAAGCGCTCCACCGGCTCCCACGGGCCGCCCAGGTAGCGCCAGAGCCCCAACCCGACCGCGGGCACCCGCTCGGGGGCGAACGAGCCGGCCAGGTCGTCGTACAGGGCCTTCGCCTGCTCGGGTCGCACCTTGTTCTGCACCGTGACGTGCGCGTGCTTCCACGAGGCGTCCTGGCGGGTGAGCCACGGCGCCCAGGACCGGGCCAGGTCCGCCCGCAGCGCGGTCAGCTCGGGGGCGGCGAGGTCGTAGGCGACGCCGCGACCGAGCAGCCGCAGCCCGGTGACCTCGACGTCGAACGGTGCCCGGTCGGCCGTCGTCCCGAGGTCGGCGGTGACCCGGTCCAAGTGCTCACCGGGCACCGCGTGGAACAGCGTGACGTGGGCGGCCAGGTGGTTCCGGTCGGCCGGGAAGTGCTGCTCGCGCAGCCGGTCGAAGCGGCCCTGCGCCTCCTCGGCGAGGAGCAGGGTGACCACCAGGGGCGCGCTCACACGATCGCGCGGGCGCCCTTGCCCAGGACGGTGACCCCGCCCGCGCTGACGTGGTACCGGGTGCGGTCCTCCTCGAGGTCCACCCCGATCCGGGCCCACGGCGGGACGACGACGTTCTTGTCCAGGATCGCCCGCCGGACGACCGCGCCCTCCCCGATGTGCACGCCGTCCATCAGCACGCTGTCCTCGACGGTGCTGGCCCGGTCCACGCGCACGCCGGGGCTGAGCACCGAGCCACGCACGGACCCGCCGCCGACGATGACCCCGGCGCTGACCATGGAGTCCTCGGCGCGGCCGCCGAGGACGAACTTGGCCGGCGGGAGCTGCGGGGGCAGCGTGTAGATCGGCCACCGGTCGTTGTAGAGGTTGAAGACCGGGGTGACCGACCGCAGGTCCATGTGCGCGTCGTAGTAGGAGTCCATCGTCCCCACGTCGCGCCAGTAGCCGTGGTCGCGGTCGGTCGCGCCGGGGACGACGTTGGTGGAGAAGTCGTAGACCCAGGCCTCGCCCTTGTCGGCCAGCATCGGCATGATCGACCCGCCCATGTCGTGCACCGAGGACTCGTCCTCGGCGTCGGCCCGCAGCGCCTCGAGCAGCGCGTCGGTGGTGAAGACGTAGTTGCCCATCGAGGCGAAGCTCTCCTCGGGGCTGTCGGGCAGGCCGGGCGGGTCGGCGGGCTTCTCCAGGAAGCTCTTCACCTTGCCCTCGGCGGTGGCGTCGATGACGCCGAACTCGGTGGCCTCGTGGCGCGGCACGCGCAGCCCGGCGACGGTGACGCCGGCCCCGGTCTGCAGGTGCTGGTCGATCATCTGCGAGGGGTCCATGCGGTAGACGTGGTCGGCACCGAAGACGACGACGATCTCCGGGCGGGCGTCGTAGATGAGGTTCAGCGACTGGAAGATCGCGTCGGCACTGCCGGTGAACCAGCGCGGGCCCAGGCGCTGCTGGGCGGGCACCGGGGTGACGTAGTTGCCCAGCAGGCTGCTCATCCGCCACGTGGTGGTGATGTGCCGGTCCAGTGAGTGGCTCTTGTACTGGGTGAGCACGGCGATCTGCCGGATCTCGGCGTTCACCAGGTTGGACAGCACGAAGTCGATCAACCGGTAGTTGCCGCCGAACGGGACGGCGGGCTTGGCCCGGTCCTGGGTCAGCGGGGAGAGTCGTTTGCCCTCTCCACCGGCGAGGACGATGCCGAGGACCCGCGGGCTGCCACGCATGTGATCAACCTAATGCCCGGGACGCACCCGTGCGCACCCGGTCGTCGCACCGACCGCGCTGCGCGTCCGTCCACCCCCGCTCTAGGGTCTGCCGCATGCGCGTGGGAGTCGTCACCCGGGAATGGCCGCCGGACGTCTACGGGGGTGCCGGCGTCCACGTCGAGCACCTCGTGGCCGCGATGCGGGAGCTGCCCGACGGACCGGAGCTGGACGTGCACTGCTTCGGCGGTCCCCGCTCCGACGCCACCGCGCACGCCGTCCCGGCCGGGCTGGCCGACGCCAACGGCGCGCTGCAGGCGGTCGGGGTGGACGTCGAGATCGCCGCCGCGCTGGCCGGGGCCGACCTCGTGCACTCCCACACCTGGTACGCCAACCACGCCGGGCAGCTGGCCTCGCTCGTGCACGGAATCCCGCACGTGGTCACCGCGCACTCCCTCGAGCCGCGCCGGCCGTGGAAGGCCGAGCAGCTGGGCGGGGGCTACCGGCTCTCCAGCTGGGTCGAGCGCACCGCCTACCTCGCCGCCGACGCCGTCGTCGCGGTGAGCAACGGGATGCGCACCGACGTGCTGGACGCCTACCCCGACCTCGACCCGGCGAAGGTCCTCGTGGTGGGCAACGGCGTCGACGCCCAGGCCTACCGGCCCACGCCGGACGACGACGTCGTCCGCTCGGTGGGCGTGGACCCGGCCCGGCCCTACGCCCTGTTCGTCGGCCGGATCACCCGCCAGAAAGGCCTGGTGCACCTGCTGGCCGCCGCCGAGCAGCTGCCCGAGGACGCCGGCCTGGTGCTGTGCGCCGGCGCCGCGGACACCCCGGCCGAGCGCCAGCAGGTCGCCGACGCGGTCGCCGAGCTGCAGGCCCGGCGTACCGGGGTGGTCTGGATCGAGGAGATGCTGCCGCGGGAGAAGCTCGTCCCGCTGATCACCGGGGCGACGGTGTTCGTCGTCCCCTCGGTGTACGAGCCGCTCGGGATCGTGAACCTGGAGGCCGCCGCCTGCGGCACCGCCGTGGTGGCCTCGGCCGTCGGCGGCATCCCCGAGGTCGTCGACGACGGCCGGACCGGGCTGCTGGTGCCCTACGACGAGGCCGACCCGGTCGCGTTCGCCGCCGGCCTGGCCGCCCGCATGGCCGAGCTGCTCGCCGACCCCGACCGGGCCGCCCGGATGGGTGCCGCCGGGCGCGAGCGCGTGCTGGCCGAGTTCGGCTGGCCGGCGATCGCCCGGCAGACCGTCGACGTCTACGCCCGGGCGCTCGCCGCGCGCGGTTAGACCAGTGCCGTGCCGATGAGGCCCTTGCGGGTGACCAGCCCGGCGAGGGCCTCCTCGGTGAGGTCCGCGGTGCCCTCGGGCCGGCGGGGCAGCACCAGGTAGCGCGACTCCGCGGAGGCGTCCCAGACCGAGATGCGGGTGTCGGCGGGCAGCTCGACGCCGAACTCCGCCAGCACCGACCGCGGGTCGCGGACGACCCGGGAGCGGTAGGCCTCGGACTTGTACCAGCTCGGCGAGGGCCCCAGCAGGGCGATCGGGTAGCAGCTGCAGAGGGTGCAGACCAGCACGTGGTGCTCGTCGGCGCTGTTGGCGACCACCTTCAGCCGCTGCTCCTGCAGTCCCCCGGCCATCGACAGGCCGACCTCGGGCAACGCGGCGTTGGCGTCGGCGAGCAGCCGGGCGCGGAAGCCGTCGTCGGTCCAGGCACGGGCGACGACGCGGGCGCCGTTGGCCGGGGTGCCGCCGGCGGCGAACTCGTCGATCCGGGTGTCGATCTCCCCGGGGTCGAGCAGGCCGCGGGCCTCCAGCAGCGCCTCGAGGTGCCGGACCTCCGCGGAGATCGTGGAACTGGCGTGGTCGGCGCTCATGCGGGCCCTTCCAGGTGGTCGTGCCACAGCTCGACGACGACCGAGTGGTCGCCCTCGCCGAACAGCTCCCGGGCGGCGAACCGCACGTGGTAGACCGGCTGGGCCGGCACGTCCAGGCCGCGGGCCCGGTCGTCGGCCAGCGGGTGCGCCCCGGCGACCTCGACGACCACCCCGCGGGCGCCGCGGGCGTAGCCGGGCAGCCGGGTGTGCCCGGCGACGTCGACGGTCCGGGCCCGCACGGCGTCCCCGGGGGCGAAGGTCACGGCGCCAGCTCCCCGGGCGCGCAGACGCCCTTCTCGACCAGCAGCGTGCCGATCGCGGCGAACCAGCGCTCGTAGTAGCCCGAGCTGCGGAACTGCTCGACCGGCAGCCGCTCCTGGGCGTCCCGGAACTCGTCCAGGTTGTAGACGCCGCGGCGGATGAGCGCCCCGTTCAGCGCGACCACGTGGGCCTCCCAGTCGTGGTGGAAACGCGGTTCGTCCGGTTCCTCCACGACCGCCGGGAACCCGATCGCACCGCCCACGTCGTTGACTCGGCTCACCCGTCCTTCCTACCGCGTCCGGGACTCCCCGGGGGGCCGACCGGCGTTGCACCCGCCATGGACGTCGCGCTCTCCCTGCTGGACCGCACCCGCACCCGGGTGGGCGCGAGCGACGCGACCGCCATCGGGCACACCCTGGAGCGGGCGGTGCGCGCGGAGCAGCTGGGCTACGACCGGTTCTGGGTGGCCGAGCACCACGGCGTCCCCGGGGTGGCCGGGTCCGCGCCGGCGGTGCTGCTGGCGGTGCTCGCCGGCCGGACGACGACGATCCGGCTGGGCTCGGCCGGCGTCATGCTGCCGCACCACCAGCCGCTGGTCGTCGCCGAGCAGTTCGCCACCCTGGCCGCGGTCGCCCCGGGCCGGGTCGACCTGGGGGTGGGCCGCTCCCCCGGGTTCACCGCCCCGGTCCGCCGCGCGCTGCGGCAGGCCGACACCGACTTCGCCACCGACCTGGCCGAGCTGCGCGCCCACCTGGAGGGCACGGCCGAGATCACCGCGCACCCCCGCCCGGCCGCCGCCGTCCCGCTCTTCGTGCTGGCCACCGGGCACGGTCTGGACGTCGCCGCCGCGCTGGGGCTGCCCGTCGTCGTCGGCGGGCCGCTGCTGCGCGCGCCGGAGGAACCGCTGGACCGCTACCGACAGGCGTTCCGGCCCTCCGCGCAGGCAGCGGAGCCCTGGGTGGCGGTGAGCCTGGACGTGCTGGTCGCCGACTCCGACGCCCAGGCCCGCGAGCTGCTGCTGCCCGAGGCCTGGGCGATGGCCCGGGCCCGCACCACCGGGGTCTTCCCGGCCCTGGAGCCGGTGGCCGCGATCGGGCCGATGACGCCCACGCAGCAGCGGTACGTCGAGCAGACCGTGGCCGGCGCGGTCGCCGGCAGCCCGCACGTCGTCGCCGAGCAGCTGGCCGAGCTGGTGGCCCGCACCGGGGCAGCCGAGCTGGTCGCCTCCTCCAGCACCCACGACCGGGGCGCCCTGGCCGAGTCCGACGCCGCCCTGGCCGAGCTGGTCAGCGCTGCAGCGTCGCCCGTCCGCGGCTGAGCCCGGCACCGTCCGCGGCCCGCACCACCGGCGTCGTCCCCACCCGGCCGACCACCGGCCCGCCGACGCCGACGTCGCGCAGCAGGATCTCGGTGACCCGGTCGGGGTGGGCCCGGGCGAACTCCTCGTAGAGCGCCGGGTCGTGCTCGCCGGTGTCCCCGACCAGGGTCCAGTCGACCCCGGGCATGTCCTCGGCCAGCCGGAGCAGCGAGCCGCGCTTGTGCGCCTGCCCGTCCCGGAACCACCGGTCGGGCTGCAGCCCCCAGTCGGTGAGCAGCAGCGGGCCGGGCGGGAAGCCGTTGCGCTCGAGGAACGCCGACAGCGGCCCGATCAGGTTCCACGGGCCGTTGGACAGGTACAGCACCGGCACGTGCTCGCGGCCCTGGGTCAGCTCCTGCAGCAGGTCGGCCATCCCGGGCACGGCCCGGCGGTTGCGGCTGCGCTGCACGAACGTGCGGTAGGCCGCCCGCAGCGGGTGCGCGATCTCGGTGATGATCACCGTGTCGTCGATGTCGCAGACCACCCCGCGGTGGGCGTCCCGGGAGGACAGGTGCGTCGGCGCGGTGGCCGACCGGGCGCCGGTGCGCATCCGGACGGGCACCGTGGGGCGGCCGTCCAGGGTGCGGGCGACGTCGAGCACGGTGTCGACCAGGCCGTCGGCGTCGCTGACCACGTGCGACCGGACGCCGGCGACCTCGACGTCCACCCCGGTGCGCGGGGCCTCCAGGGTGAGGAAGCGCTGCCAGCCCGGGATGCGCAGCCGGGACTCCGGGTGCGTGCCGGCCGGGGCCAACAGCACCCGGCCCAGCACCCGCACCCGCCCGCCGCTGCCGTAGCCGGGGAAGGGGATGGCCACCGGCACCCACCCGCGACCCCGGGCGATCCGGGCCGCCAGGTCACGCAGTCCGGTCTCGACGCGGTAGGCCACGCCCAGCAGCGTGGTCACCGGCAGAAGTCCGTGACGGCAGCGGCGAACGCCTCGGGGCGGGAGAAGTTCAACCCGTGCGCGGCGCCGGGGAGCACCTGCAACCGGCCCTGCGGCAGCACCGCGGCCAGGTCCTCGCACCACTGCTGCCCGGCGACCGGGTCCCGGCTGCCGCGCAGCACCAGGGTGGGGACGTCGACGTCGGACATCGCGCGCTCCTCGGGTCGGCGCAGCGCGTGCCGCAGCACCGCCACCATCGTCAGCGGGCCCGCCCGCAGGTAGTCCACGGTCGCCACGAGCAGCAGCCCGGGCCGCTCCCGCGGTGCGTCCAGGGCCAGCCGACCGGCCTGCTGCCACCACCGCGGGGCGCTGGGGTCGCGGGTGGGGCCGACCAGCACCAGGTGCCGCACCAGGTCCGGACGCCGGCGGGCCACGTCGGCCACCACCTGGGCGCCCAGGGAGTGCCCGACCAGGTCGATCCCGCCCTCGACGTCGTCCAGCCCGGTGGCGTCCAGCCAGCCGACCAGCGCGTCGGCCAGCCCGGCGATGCCCAGCGTGCGGCCACCGCCGCGGGTGCGGCCGTAGCCGGGCAGGTCCGGGGCCAGCGTCCGCCCACCGCGAGCCAGGACCGTCAGCGCCGGCTTCATCGACCGCCCGGACATCCCGAGCCCGTGGACGAGGACCAGGGGCCGGCCGCCGTGGCCGGCCTCCCGGTGGTGCATGCGCACCGTCGTGCCACGCCGCAGCCCGACGGGGGTCCACACGTCGCTGGGCATCCGTGCAGCCTAGTGAGCGCGCCCCTCCTACCGTGGGGGGCGTGGCTCGTGTGGTGGTGGTGGGAGCCGGGCTCGGTGGGCTGGCCGCGGCGGCGCGGCTGGCCGCCGGAGGGCACCGGGTGACGGTGCTGGAGCAGACCCCCGAGGTGGGCGGGAAGCTGGGCTGGTTCGCCCGCGACGGGCACGGCTTCGACACCGGCCCCTCCCTGGTCACGCTCCCGCAGGTGTTCCGCGACCTGTTCGCGGCCACCGGGGCCCCGCTGGACGACGTCCTGGACCTGGTCCGGCTCGACCCCGCGGTGTCCTACCGGTTCGCCGACGGCACCCGGCTCGCCGTCCCCGGGGACCTCGAGCGGGTGCGCCCGGCGCTGGGTCCGGAGTGGGCGGCGTTCCTCGACCGGGCGGCGGAGATGTGGCGGGTCACGGAGCAGCCGTTCCTGCGCTCACCGCTGGAGGGCGCCCGCACCCTGGCCCGGCTGGCCCGCTCGACCGCCGACGTCGGCACCGTCGCGCCGTGGTCCTCGCTGCGCGGGCTGGGCACCCGCTACCTGACCGACCCCCGGCTGCGGGTGCTGCTGGACCGCTACGCCACCTACTCCGGCTCCGACCCCCGCCGCGCGCCGGCCGCGCTGGCCACCGTCCCGTACGTCGAGCAGGCCTTCGGCTCCTGGTACGTCCGCGGTGGGCTGCGCCGGCTGGCCCTCGCCGTGGCCGACCGCGCGGTCGAACGGGGTGCGGAGGTCCGCACGTCCACCGCGGTCACCCGAGTGCTCGTCGAGGGCGGCCGGACGACGGGGGTGCAGCTGGCCGACGGGTCCCGGCTGCCCGCCGACGTGGTGGTGGCCAACGCCGACGCCACCGCGCTCTACGACCGCCTGCTCCCCCGCGACGCCCCGGTCCGCCGGGCCCGGGCGGCTCTGGCGCGGGCGACGCCGTCGTCCTCGGGGTTCGTGCTGCTGCTCGCGCTGCGCGGGCGGACACCGGGCGCAGCCCACCACACGGTGCTCTTCCCGGCCGACTACGACGCCGAGTTCGACGGGCTGTTCACCCACCCCCGCCCCCTGGCCGACCCGACGGTCTACGTGAGCTCCCCCGACGACCCGGCCACCCGCCCCGACGCCGACAGCGAGTCCTGGTTCGTGCTGGTCAACGCCCCGCGGCACGAGCCCGGCCGCGGGGTGGACTGGGACGCCCCCGGGCTGGCCGACTCCTACGCCGACCGGGTGCTGCAGGTGCTCGCCGACCGTGGGCTGGACGTGCGCGACCGGGTGCGCTGGCGCGAGGTGCGCACCCCGGCCGACCTGGGCCGGGCCACCGGCAGCGTGGGCGGCTCTATCTACGGGACGTCGTCCAACGGCGCGCGTGCGGCGTTCCTGCGCCCGGCGAACGCCTCGCCGCTGCCGGGGCTGTTCCTGGTCGGCGGTTCGGCGCACCCCGGGGGCGGGCTGCCGCTGGTGGCGCTGTCCGCCGAGATCGTCTCCGGGCTGGTGGGCCCGGCCTGACAGGTCAGGGACCGGCGACCGCCATCTGGTCGCGGCCAGACCGCTTCGCCCGGTAGAGGGCCCCGTCGGCCGCGGCGTACAGCGGGCGCAGGTCCGCGGCGTCCCGCGGGGCGTGGGCGACCCCGACGCTGACCGTCAGGGGCAGCAGCGTCCCGTCGGGCAGCGGCAGGGGTGTGGCCCGGACGGCGGCGACCAGGTCGGCGGCCCGCCGTTCGGCCACGTCGGGGGTGCAGCCGGGCAGCAGCACGGCCAGCTCGTCGCCGCCCATCCGGCTGACCACGGCGTCCCCGTGGCGGACCGCGTCGCGCAGCACGAGGGCCAGGTGGCGCAGGGCGTCGTCCCCCACCGGGTGGCCGTGCACGTCGTTGACCGACTTGAAGGAGTCCACGTCGACCAGCACGAGCGCGGTGCCGGTGCCCACGGAGGTGGCGGTCAGCGCGGCGGCCATCGCCTCGTCGAGCACGCGGCGCGTCACGAGCCCGGTGAGCGGGTCGATCGCCGCCTGGTCACGGAGTGCGGCCAGCAGCCGCTCGGTCCGGTCCCCGGCGTGCGAGAGCAGCAGGGTGCTGACCGTCAGGACGCACCCCACGAAGACCGCATCGGTGACCGCCGGGCCGGGGTCCTCCAGGCCGAACACGACGCCGGCGTTGCAGCCGATCGCCACCGCGGCCACGGTCCAGGCACCGGCGGTGCGCAGCTGGACGGCGGCCCACAGCGTGGGGAGCACCAGGAAGGACTGCGCGGCGGCCGAGGTGTCCGCGGTGAGCAGGTTCAGCCCGGACACCGCCAGGACGCCGAGTGCCGGGACGACCAGCAGCACCCCGGCCCGGTCGAGCCGGTGCGGGTCGGTGGACCGGCACGCGGCCACCCCGACCGCGAGCAGGACGACGACCACCCACGACCCGACCTGCTGGGTCGGGGTCACGGTCAGCGGGTCGAAGAGCGCGAACCCGGCCACGACGAGGGCGGCAGCCGACATCACCCAGGACGCGGTGCGCGCAGCGGCGACGGCGTCCCGGGAGCGCAGCCGGGCGGGCACGGACGGGTTCACGTCCGGTCCATCGGCGGGTGCGGGCCCCGGGTGCAGCAGGCGAGCGGGCGCGTCACCCCCTGGGGTGGGCCGCCGGGTCAGCCCCGCGCGCCGCCGAGCCCCAGCACCGCGGCCAGCCCCAGCGCGCTGCGCGGGGCCCAGGCGGTCCGCCACAGCCCGCCGTGTGCGGCGCCGGACGCCTCGTCCTGCCACGGCTCGTCGTGGGTGGGCCCGCCGGCGGTGTGCAGGTCGTGCACGAGCAGGGCGGCCATCAGCACGTTCGAGGTCGCCGGCTCGAACACCTCGACGCCGAACCGGTGCGCCCCGGCGTAGGCCGCGGCCAGCGCGCGGTTCTTCAGCACCGACCGGGTGCGGGTGGGTGGCGCGACGTTCATCGAGACGGTGGCCCCGGCGGCGCGGGCGGTGGTGGCCCGCCAGCGCTGCAGCCGCTTGGCCAGGGCGTAGTTCGGACCCTGCTGGGGCACCAGGCTGTCGGCGATGCCCGGGTCGGTGCCGGGCAGGTAGGCCCGCTGCAGCAGACGGCCCCCCGACAGGGTGCGCAGCGGCCGGCCCAGCAGCTTGGCCGCCCGGGAGCGGTCCGCGTAGGCGGCGACCGAGGCCGCCACCGCCTCCCCGGGGACGGCGAACACGTCGGTGGGGGTGGCCAGGAACCCCAGTGCCAGGTCCGGGCGCAGCGCCTGCAGCCGCAGGGTGAGCACGTCGACGGCGACCGAGACCCGCACATTGGTCGCGCCGTCGGCGTAGACGTAGTTGCCCAGCACGGGGACGCCGTCCAGCCCGCCGAGCCAGTCGGCGACCGCGGGGACCTCGCCGATGAGGTCGGCACCCACGCCGCCGTCCCCGGTCGGGAGCAGGAGCGTCCCGGCGCTGCGGCCGGCGGTCTCCCGGACGCGGCTCCAGATCGCCGGGCGGGGCAGGTCGACCGCCGCCACGGTGGCCCCCCAGCGCAGCAGCGCGGTCAGCGGCCCCATCTCGGCACCGGCGCCGAGCACCGCCACGGTGCGGCCGGGCAGGGCCAGCCACTCCGGGTGGGCCTGCACCGTGCGCACGGCCTCGGCGCAGCTGGGCTCGACCACCCCGGCGGCGACCCAGTCGTCCATCCGCCGGGTCAGCTCCTCCCCGCGCAGCCGGCCACCCCGGAAGGGCAGGGAGAGCTCGCGTTCGGGCTCGGCCGTCCCGGTGACCGTCTCGGTGTGCAGCTCGCGGCCGGCCGGGGCGGTGCCCAGCTCACGCAGGTCGGCCTCGCCGCCGCCGGTGGCCACGCGCATCCGGGTGTGCACCGCGTCCAGGCCGGCGTCGGCGATCGCGAGCGCGGCGTCCCGGGAGCCCAGGGCCGCCTCGGTCGTCCGCCGCACGTGCCGCAGGTAGCCCGCACGCCAGTTGGTCTCCTGCTCGGCGGCTCGCGCACCGGTGGGGTCGACCGGGCGCAGCGCGTCGGCCACCACCGCGCGCCCGACCGCAGCCGTGCTGCGCCGTCCGTCCGGTCCGGTGGGGAAGACGACGCCGTGCTGCTGGTCGGTCACCCGGGAACTGTCCCACCCCCGGGGGCTCCCGACTCCAACCAGCGCAGCAGCGTCCGGACGGCGAAGCCGGTGCCGCCCTTGACCGTGTCGCCGTGGTCGGCGCCGGCCCGGGCGGGTCCGGCGACGTCGAGGTGCGCCCAGGGGAGCCCGCCGGTGAACGGCTGCAGGAACAGCGCCGCGGTCGTCGCGCCCGGGTTGCCCGGGGCGTTGTTCGCGTCGGCGACGGGTGAGTCCAGCTGGGCCCGCAGGTGGGCGACGTGCTCCTCGGCCAGCGGCATCCGCCACCACGGCTCCCCCGCCGCCCGACCGGCTGCGAGCAGTCCGTCGGCCAGGGCGTCGTCGGTGGCGTACAGCGCGCCGGTGCGGGCGCCCAGTGCGGTCTTCGCCGCGCCCGTGAGGGTGGCGACGTCGACGAGCGCGGTCGCTGCGAGCTCGCGGTGGGCGTGGGCGAGCGCGTCGGCCAGCACCATCCGGCCCTCGGCGTCGGTGTTCCGGACCTCGGTGGTGCGCCCGCCGACGTGGGTGACGACGTCCCCGGGCCGGTAGGCCGACCCCGACAGGTGGTTCTCCGCGAACGGCACCACGGCCGTGACCCGCACCGGCAGCCCGAGCGCCGCAGCCGCGTCGAGCGCGGCGAGCACGACGGCGCCGCCGGCCATGTCGGTCTTCATCTCGCGCATGCCGGCGGTGGTCTTGACCGAGATGCCGCCGGTGTCGAAGGTGATGCCCTTGCCGACCAGCACCACGTGGGCGGTCCCGGCACCGGGCGGGTCGTACGCCGCCACCACGAGCCGGGGCGCGGACGCCGAACCACCGCCGACGGCCAGCACGCCGCCGAAGCCGCCGGCCCGCAGCTGGCGGGGGCCCAGCACCGTCGTCCGCACGTGGTCGTGGTCGCCCAGTCGGCCGACGGCCCGGTCGGCCAGCCACGCGGGGTCGGCCGTGTTCGGCGGGGTGGCGACCAGGTCGCGGGCCCAGGCCACGGACCCACCGGTCACCCGGCCCCGCTCCACCGCGCCCTCGCCGGCGGACGACGCGACCAGCAGCACCGACGCCAGCCGCGGCGGGTGTGGCGCGGAGGAGTCCCGGAAGCGGTACCCGGCGAGCACGGCCGCCTCGGCGGCCGCCCGGAGCTGCTCGGGTCCGGCCGGTCCGGCGGCGCTGTCCAGCGCGACGACGAGCCGGGTGGCGCCGTGCTCGGCCAGCGTCTGACCCCGCCGGACGGCGATCGAGACGCAGGTGCGCACCTCGGCGGGGGTGCCGTCACCCATGCCGACGGCCACCACCGAGCGGGGGCGGCGTCCGGGCACCGGCAGGTTGGTGATGCCCCCGGGCCGGCCGCCGTTGCCGGTGTCGGCCAGCGCGCCGGCCAGCCACCCGGGGTCCACGACGGGGTCGGCTGCGTCGACCAGCCACGACGGCAGTGCTCCGCGGGCGCCCACCGGGACGACGAGCACGTCGGTGTCGGTGAGCGGGGGCAGGGCCGCCACGACGTCGACCCCGGGACACGCAGCGGCCCCGGTCGCCGGCGCGGGGCCGGCGGCCGGGGCCGTCTGAGTCGTGCTGGTCAGCTGATCGCGCCCTGGAGTGCCTCGGAGAGCGCCGCTGCCTCGTCGGCGGAGAGCTCGACGACGAGCCGTCCGCCACCTTCGAGCGGAACGCGCATGACCAGGCCGCGACCCTCCTTGGTGACCTCGAGGGGACCTTCACCCGTACGCGGCTTCATGGCCGCCATGCGTGCCTCCTTCACCGGCCACCCGCAGCCCCGTGCTGGGTGCGGTGTGGCTGTCGTTCCGTCTGCGAACCAGAGCTGTCGACCATTCTCCCGCATGATCGGGATGAGACCAACATGAGCCCTCAACCGAGACGCGCGACACCCGCCCGGAAGCAGTCCGCGACGTGGTCGTCGACCATCCCGGTGGCCTGCATGAGGGCGTGGGCGGTCGTCGGGCCGACGAAGGCGAACCCACGCTCCTTGAGCTCCTTGGCCAGGGCCGTGGACTCGGCGGTGACGGCCGGGACGTCGGCCAGGGTGGCCGGGTTGGGGCGCTCCCCGGTGGGTGCGAAGGACCACAGCAGCGCCGACAACCCCTCGGGCAGCTGTTGGGCGGCGCGGGCGTTGCGCCGGGCGGCCTCGATCTTGGCCCGGTTGCGCACGATCCCGGCGTCGGCCATCAGCCGCTCGACGTCCGCGTCGGTGAAGTCGGCCACCGCGTCGATGGAGAAGCCGGCGAACGCGGCCCGGAACGCCGGCCGCTTGCGCAGGATCGTGATCCAGGACAGCCCGGACTGGAAGGCCTCCAGGCACACCCGCTCGAACAGGGCGTCGTCCCCGCGGACCGGGACGCCCCACTCCTCGTCGTGGTAGGTGACGTAGTCGGGCGCACTCGTGGCCCAGGCGCACCGCTGCAGCTCCACGGGGCCGAGGCTAGCGTCGGCGCCCATGCGCATCCTCGTCACCGGTGGGGCCGGGTTCATCGGCTCGCACGTCGTCGCCGCCCACCTCGAGGCCGGGCACGAGGTGCGGGTCCTCGACGCCCTGCTGCCCGCCGTCCACCCCGCCTACCACGACGGCCCGCCCGGACTGGACGGCGTCGAACTGGTCGTGGGTGACGTGCGGGACCCCGACACCGTCGACCGGGTGCTGGCCGGGGTGGACGCGGTCAACCACCAGGCCGCGATGGTCGGGCTGGGCATCGACGTGCAGGACATGCCGCTCTACGCCGGCATCAACGACCTGGGGACGGCGGTGCTGCTGGCCGGGATGGCCCGCGCCGACGTCGGTCAGCTGGTCATGGCCAGCTCGATGGTGGTCTACGGCGAGGGCCGCTACGAGTGCGCGGTGCACGGCGTCGTCCCCGCTGCGCCGCGCCGTAAGGCCGACCTGGACGCCGGACGGTTCGACCCTCCCTGCCCGGTCTGCGGGGAGCAGCTGGCCTGGGGCGAGGTGGGCGAGGAGACCCCCACCGACCCGCGCAACACCTACGCCGCGACCAAGCTCGCCCAGGAGCACCTCGCCTCGGCCTGGGCGCGCTCCACCGGTGGCACCGCGGTCGGGCTGAGGTACCACAACGTCTACGGCCCGCGGATGCCGCGCGACACCTTCTACGCCGGCGTCGCGTCGATCTTCCGGTCGTCGCTGGAGTCCGGGCGGGCGCCGCAGGTCTACGAGGACGGCGGCCAGATGCGCGACTTCGTGCACGTCACCGATGTCGCCCAGGCCAACCTGCGGTCCCTGGAGCACCCGCCGGAGGAGTCCACGTTGCGCACGTACAACGTGGCCAGCGGGGTGCCGCACACCGTCGGGGACATGGCCCGCGCGCTGGCCACCGCGTTCGGCGGGCCGGACGCCCAGGTCACCGGGCAGTACCGGATCGGGGACGTGCGGCACGTCGTCGCCAGCCCCGAACGGGCCCGCGTCGAGCTCGGCTACCAGGCCGCCGTCGCCTTCGAGGACGGCATGCGCGAGTTCGCCACCGCCACCCTCCGGGCCGCCCCGCAGCAGCCCTGACCCTCGGCGGGGTGTTTCCGCGGAAACACCCCGCGCCGGTTCTGTCGTACCCCGGTGCCACTCTTCGATCAGGTGTTCGACGAGCGAGAGGGGTCCCCGTGTCCACGACGACAGACCCGGCCACGGTCCGTGCGATGAACTGCGCCACCGACCGGCCGGACGACGACGCCCTCCCGCTGCCGGAGCTGGCGGTCCGGCTCTGCGCCGGCGCGGTGGCGATCTCGGCCGCGACGGGGGCGTGGTTGCTGCTGGTCGCCGAGTTCGACCGCCGCGAGGGCTGGGCGGTACCGGGGGTGACCTCGTGTGCGCAGTGGCTGTCCTGGCAGTGCGGGATGGCCCCGGGCACGGCGCGCGACCACGTCCGCACGGCCCGCGCGCTCCCCGGCCTGCCCGGCACCACCCGCGAGCTGAGCGCCGGGCGCATCTCCTACGCCAAGGCCCGGGCCATCGCCCGGGTCGCCGACACCGACACCGAGGCCGGGCTCCTGGAGGTGGCCGCCACCTGCACCGCGGCCCAGCTGGAACGGGTGGTGGCCGGCTGGCGCCGCTCCGACGAGGCCACCACCGACGCCGCCCGGGCCCAGGCCGACCGGGCCCGGTCCGCTGCCCGCGGTGCCGCGATCGCGGCCGGCGGGGACGACGACGAGGGCGACGAGGCCGGCCGTGCGGCTGCTGCCGCGGTGTGGGCGGCGTGGTGGCCCGAGGGCGCCGACCCGGACGCTCCCCCACGCCGGTGGGAGCAGCGCTTCGACTGGCACGACGAGGGCGACGGCAGCGTGAGCCTGCGGCTGCGCCTGTCGGCCGAGGACGCCGCCGAGGTGGTGGCCGCGGTGGAGAACCGCGCCGAGGTCCTGACCCGGCGCGACCGGGTCGCCGCCCGCGGCCAGGAGGGCCCGTCCGAGAACACCCGGGAGGCCGACCGGGTCCGCCGCGCCCGGGTGACCGTCGCCCGCACCGACGCCCTGCTCGACCTGCTGCGGGCCGGGGTCGCGACGGTCGACACCCGGCCCGGCGACCCGGCCCCGCGGGAGGTCCTGGTGCGGGTCGACGCCGCGGTGCTCGCCGACGACCTCGCCGCGGGGCAGGCGGCCCTCGACGGGGTCGCCTCGCTCAGCGCGGCCCAGGCGCGCCGTCTGGCCTGCGATGCGGCGGTCACCACCGTCCTCGTCGAGGGCGAGCAGGTGCTGGCCTGTGGACGCCGCCGGAGGTACGCCAGCCGTGCGCAACGGCGAGCCCTGCTGCTGCGCGACGGCGGCTGCGCCCGGCCGGGCTGCGCGGAGACCCGGCCCGAGCGGCTGCACGCCCACCACGTCGTGCCGTGGCTCCTCGGCGGCCGCACCGACGTGGAGAACCTCGTCCTGCTGTGCGACCGGTGCCACGGGCTGGTGCACGACCTCGACCTCACCGTGGAACGCGGCCCGGACGGTCTGCGGGCGCACCTGCAGGACGGCACGGGGGTATGGCTGCCCACGGACGGGGACGCCTCCCCGGAGCGGGCGGGACCCGGACCGGTGCCCCTGCCGCCCTACTGGCGGGCGAACGGCGAGCGGATGGACCTGCGGCACGTGGTCGGCACGGTGCTGGGCAACCGCGCTGCCCTGCGCCGACGTCAGCGAGTCGAACGGGAGGACGCCGCCGCGTCCCGGGCCGCCTGACAGCGGGTCAGGCCGCGGCCACCGGGGCGGGGTCGGTGACGCGGGTCCGCCGGGTGGCGAGCACGCAGCCCACCAGCACCAGCGGCAGCCCCACGGCGATCCCGAGGGTGAACGGCTCCCCCAGCAGGAGCACGCCCAGCAGCACCGCGACCGCCGGGTTGACGAAGGTGATCACCAGCGCCCGCTGCGGGCCGACCTCCCGGATGAGGGCGAAGAACAGCGCCAGGGCCAGGGCCGTGCACACCACCCCGAGCGCGGCGACCGCGAGCAGCGCCCGCCCCGACGCCGCGCCGACCTGGTCGAGCCGGGGCAGCGCGAAGGGGGCGTAGACCACGGTGGTGATCGACAGCGCCACCGCGCTCGCGGCCACCCCGGACACCGCCGACAGCTGCCGGCTGATGATCAACGGCGCCGTCCCGTAGCCGATCACGGTGAGGACGACGGCACCCAGGGCGAGCCACTGGGCACCCGCGACGTCCAGGCCCAGCAGCGTGGCGATCCCGACGACGCCCAGCACCATCCCGCCGATCCGCACCGGGGACAGCCGCTCCTCCTCCCCCACCAGCCGCCCCGCCAGCGCGGCGACGAACGGGACGGTGGCCACGAGCAGCCCGGTCAGCGAGGAGGACAGCGTCTGCTCCGCGATCGACAGCAGCAGCCACGGGCCGGTCATCTCCAGCACGGTGAACGCCAGCAGCGGCTTCCAGTACCGGGTGATCCCGCGCAGCTGACCGCGGGCCACCACCCAGGGCAGCAGGATCGCCGCGCCCAGCACACACCGCCCGAAGACGACGAGCACCGGGTCAAGCTCACCGACCGCGACCTTGATCAGCAGGTACGGCACGCCCCAGATGACGCTCATCACGACGAACAGGCCCCAGCCGCGACAACTCACGGCGCCATCCTGCTCCGCGGTCACCCGGGGACGGTCACCACTCGGTGCGGACGGTCACCTCGATCGCGATCGCCAGCACGACACCGGCCGCGAGCCACAGCCGGCGCTGACGGGGAGGGAGGAACGCGGTCGCGGTCAGCACCCAGACGTAGAACGGCAGCCAGATCCGCTCGGTCTCCCCGCGCACGAGCCCGGTGGCGTCGCTGGCCAGGATGCCGACGAGCGCGGCCAGGGCGAGCAGCGCCAGCCGGTGGCGGCGCAGCGAGGCCAGGCCGGCGACGGCGGCCGGGCCGACGGCGAGCAGGCCGGCCGCCAGGTTGGAGAAGACGAAGAAGCCCAGTGGCCGGTTGGCGTAGGAGGGGCCCGAGCGCACCCGGTCGCCGGCGGCGTGGAAGCCGTCGAGCCACCAGTAGCCGCCCAGGGCGTACGCCCCGACCACGAGCAGCACGCCCACCGCACCGACCCCGAGCACCCGGACGACGCCGCCCCAGCCCAGCGCCCGCCGGTGCACCAGGACGACGACCAGCGCCACCAGCCCCAGGGCGGTCAGCCCGAAGGACAGGAAGAGCGCGGCACCCAGCAGCAGCCCGCCCAGCAGCGCCCGGAGATCGCGCCGCCAGCCGGTCGACACCGCCGCCGTCGCGAGCCCGGCGACGCCCCAGGCCGAGACACCGGCGAAGAGCGCGTCGGCGCTGGTGGCCACCCACAGCGCCAACGGCGCCAGCACGAGGAACGGCGCCACCACCCGGGCGCGGGCCTCGTCGGTCACCGCGCGCACGGTGACCAGCACCGCGGGCACCGCCAGCACGCCGCCGACGATGCACAGCGCAGCGTCCCACCCGAGCCCGGAGAGCCCGAGCCGGTCCAGCAGCACGAAGGACAGCAGCGCACCCGGCGGGTGGCCGGCCACGTGGGTGGTCCACGGGTCGGCGGAGTCGGCGGGCACGAAGTCGGTGAACGTGGACAGGAACTGGGGTATCGACCCGACCCGGGGGACGTCGAAGGGGTACTCGTAGCGCACCGCGAGGGGCTCGGGCAGCCGGTGCCAGCCGCTGGACAGGGCCAGGGTGACCGTCCACAGCGCTGCGGCCGCGGTCGAGCCGAGGAGCAGCACCCCCCAGCGCAGGCGGGCAGCGAACCCCGGTCCCCACAGCACGCCGGCGACCCCCACCAGCACCGGCAGCACGGTCTGCGGGGTCACCACCACGCCGAACGCGCCGCGGAGCACGTAGCCGCCCAGCAGGTGCAGGACCGTGCCGCCCTCGGCCAGCCGCCACCCCACGACGCCCACCACGACGACGAACACGGCAGCGGCGCCGACCGCGGCGCCAGGGAGCCTGCGCGTCCGGGTGGTCTCGTCCTCGACGGGCGCGGCGTTGCTCACGACCCCGGACTGTAGAGGCGACACCGCGGTGCCCCGGCTACCGTCCGTGCGTGCCCGACGTCGTCTTCCCCTGCCTGGACGAGGCCGGGGCACTGCCCTGGGTCCTCACCCGCCTGCCCGCCGGCTACCGCGCGATCGTCGCCGACAACGGCTCGACCGACGGTTCCGCGCAGATCGCCGCCGACCACGGCGCCACCGTGGTGCACGTGCCGCAACGCGGCTTCGGCGCCGCCGCGCACGCCGGCCTGGAGGCGGCCACGGACGACGTCGTCTGCTTCTGCGACGCCGACGCCTCGATGGACCCCGCCCAGCTGCCCCTGGTCGCCGACCCCGTGCTCGCCGGCGAGGCCGACCTGGTGCTCGGCCGGCGGCGCCCCAGCTCGCGGGACGCCTGGCCGGTGCACGCCCGGGTCGCGAACACCGCGCTCAGCGTGATGATGCGGCGCCGCACCGGCCTGCGGCTGCACGACCTGGGCCCGATGCGGGCTGCCCGGCGCACCGAGCTGCTCGGGCTGGGCATCACCGACCGGCGCTTCGGCTACCCGCTGGAGATGGTCACGAAGGCCTCGGACGCGCACTGGCGGGTCCGCGAGGTCGACGTCGACTACCACCCCCGCGCCGAGGGCACGAAGTCCAAGGTGACCGGCACGGTCCTGGGCACGGTCAAGACGATCAAGGACATGAGCGGGGTGCTGAACCGGTGACGCAGCTGCTGGTCATCACCAAGGCGCCCGTCCCCGGGAAGAGCAAGACCCGGCTGACCCCGCCCTGCACCCCGCTGCAGGCCAGCACCATCGCCGCGGCCGCGGTCGGCGACACCCTGGACGTCGTCCGCGCCACCCCCGTCACCCGTCGGGTCGTCGCCCTGGACGGCGCACCCGGTGACCTGGACCTGCACGACCTCGTCGTCGTCCCCCAGGTCGAGGGCGACCTGGGCACCCGGCTGGCCGCCGCGTTCGCCGACGCCATGGCCGGGGACGGCGACCTGCCCACCCTGCTGGTCGGCATGGACACCCCCCAGATCTCCCCCGGGCTGCTCACCGACTGCCTCGACCGCCTGGTCGCGGCCGGCCCGGGGCACGCCGCACTCGGGGTCGCCCCCGACGGTGGCTGGTGGTCCCTCGGCGTGCACTCCCCCGACGCCGCCGCGGTGCTGCCCGACGTGCCGATGTCCCGGGACGACACCGCGGTCAACACCCGCGCCGCGCTGGAGGCCGCCGGGCTGACCGTGCTGGACCTGCCGGTGCTCACCGACGTCGACCACTTCCCCGACGCCCTCGCCGTCGCGGAGCTCTGCCCGCCCACCAGCCGGATGCGCCGGGTGGTGGCCGAGGTCGCGGCGACCCTGCCGGACTGACCCGTCCGGCGACCAGGCTCGGGGCGAACCCCCTCCAGCACTGCTCCGGTCGTGCCGATGGACACCACAGCACGACCTGACGTCCGTGAGAGGAACCCGTGACGAAGCCGCTGGACCGGGTCCTCGGGGCCCGGCTGCCCGACCCCCCGGCGGCACTGCGCCGCGGGCCGTTCGGCGAGGACGCCTTCCCCAGCCCGCTGCACACCGAGCGCCGGGCCTCCCGGGTCGGCGTCTGGCTGGGCGTCGGCTTCGTCGTCTGCTTCCTGACCGGGCTGATCAGCCACCTCGTGCAGAACCCGCCCGGCTGGTTCTACTGGCCGGCGTCCCCGGTGTGGCTGTACCGCTGGACCCAGGGCACCCACGTCGCGGTCGGTCTCGCACTCATCCCGCTGCTGCTGGTCAAGCTGTGGACGGTCTACCCCAAGCTGTTCACCTGGCCGCCGGCCCGCACCCCGGCTCAGCTGGTCGCCCGGCTCGCCGTGCTGGTGCTCGTCGGCGCAGCGGTGTTCCAGCTGCTCACCGGCCTGCTGAACCTGGCGAAGTGGTACCCGTTCGGCTTCTTCTTCACCACCACGCACTACTGGACCGGCTGGATCGCCGTCGGCGCGGTGCTGGTGCACGTCGGCGCGCTGGCCCCGCAGATCCGGCGCGGCCTCGCCCGGCGCGGCTCGCCCGCCGCGGTGGTCGGGCTCGACGAGGACGACGCCGCCCGTGTCGTCGCCGACGACGAGGCGGCCGAGCACGCAGCGGTCAGCCGGCGGGCCTTCGTCCTCACCGCCGGACTGGCCACCGGCGCCGTCGCGCTCACCCAGTGGGGCCAGACGGTGAGCCCGCTGGGCCAGGTCTCGGTCCTCGCCCCCCGCATCCCCGGCGTCGGACCCCAGGGCCTGCCGGTCAACCAGACCGCGCAGCGCGCCGGGGTGACCGAGACCGCCGTCGACCCCGCCTGGCGGCTGACCGTCGACGGACCCACCCCGTTGTCGCTCACGCTGGCCGACCTGCAGGGGATGACCCAGCGCACCGAGCGGCTGCCGATCGCCTGCGTCGAGGGCTGGTCGTCCAACGCCGACTGGACCGGGGTGCGCCTCTCCGAGGTGCTCGAGGCGGCCGGCCTGGCGCCGGACACCGAGGTGACCGTGGAGTCCCTGCAGACCGGCGGGCTCTACCGGGTCGCCACCGTCTCCCCGCCGCACGTGCGCAGCCCGAAGACGCTGCTGGCACTGCGGCTCAACGGCGAGGAGCTCGCCCTCGACCACGGCTACCCGCTGCGGCTCATCGCCCCCAACCGGCCCGGGGTCATGCAGACCAAGTGGATCACCCGCATCGCCCCCGGCACCGGGGGGATCGGCTCGTGAGCGGCTACACCAGCGACGTCTCGCGCCCCGTGACGTCCGCGCTCACCCCCTGGTGGCGCTGGCTGTTCCTCGCCCCGGGCCTGCTGGCGGTGGCCTACGGCTTCTACGGCCTGCTCACCGCAGGCGGCCGGGTCCCGATCGGCTCCTGGCTCACCTGGTTCGTCGGCAGCGCCCTGGTGCACGACCTGGTGATCGCCCCGCTGTGGATCGGCCTGGGCTGGGTCGCCACGAAGGTGCTCCCCCGCCCGGCCCGCGGTCCCGCGGTGGTCGGCGCCGCCGTCAGCGGGGTGCTGGTCGTCGTCGCGCTGCCCTTCGTGCTGGGCTACGGCGCGCAGGAGGGCAACGACTCGTTCCTGCCGCGGGACTACGGGACGACGCTGCTCGTGGTGGTCGGCGTCGTCCTGGCCGTCACGGCCGCGTGGTGCCTGGTCGCGACTCTGCGTAGCGGGCGAACCGCTTCAGCGACAGCCGCACCCCGGCCACGAACCCGGGCTTGACCAGCGGCCACCCCAGCCGGCCCAGCGCACCCAGCGGCAGATCGAGGTTCTCCACCCAGACGAAGGTCGAACCGCCGGACCGCTCGCGCACCTGGAAGCTGCCGGTGCCCTTGACGACCCGGCCGGTGTGCACCACGTCGACCGCGTGCGGGGGGTCCCAGCTGGTGATCGTCATGGTGTCCAGCACTCCGAGGCGTCGCCCGCCGGGCAGCGGGATGCCGGTGGTCGCCGCGATCTGCCCGCCGACCCCCTGGGCGTCCCCGGACACGGTGCGGACGTCGGTGAGCAGCATCCACTCGCCCTGGGTGGTCCAGTCGACCAACGCCGCGAACACCTGCTCCGGGGGTGCGTCGACGTCCACGGTGAGGACGAGTTCAGGCACGGGGGGTCTCCTCGACGTCGGCGGGGGCCGGTGACACCGGCTCCACGCCACCAGCCTCCGGGTTGTCGTCCTCGACCGCAGCGTGGGCGCCCCCACCGGCCCGCAGCCGGGCGATCTCGACGTCGCGTTCGTCGATCGTCTGGGCGAGCTGGTCCAGCAGCCAGTCCACCTCGGTCATCCGGTAGCCGCGGACGGCGACGGACACCTGCAGCGCCCGGACGTCGTCCCCGACCACCGGCCGGTCGTCGGGCAGCTCGACCGGGGAGCGGTCCAGCTCGGCCGGCGGCTGGGTCTCCCCCCGGCCCAGCAGCACCGCCGAGCCGAGGAACAGCAGGCCGCCGACCAGCAGCAACCCGACCACGAAGACGACGACGGAGACCACCGGTCGCTCAGCCCTCGGTCGGGGCGGGCTCGCCACCGGGCTGGCCGGCGGCCTCCCGGGCGGCCTCGGCGGCGGCGATGACGGCGACGGCCTCGGCCACGTCGTCGGTGACCGTGATCAGGTCCAGGTCGTGCGGGGACACCGTGCCCTCGGTGACCAGCGTGGTGCGGATCCAGTCCAGCAGCCCGGCCCAGTAGCTGCTGCCGAACAGGATCACCGGGAAGCGGGTGACCTTGGTGGTCTGCACCAGCGTGAGCGCCTCGAACAGCTCGTCGAGCGTCCCGAAGCCACCGGGCAGGATCACGAATGCCTGGGCGTACTTCACGAACATCGTCTTCCGCACGAAGAAGTAGCGGAACGCGATGCCCACGTCGACCCACTCGTTGAGCTCCTGCTCGAACGGCAGCTCGATTCCCAGCCCCACCGACATGCCACCGGCCTCGCAGGCGCCCTTGTTGGCCGCCTCCATGGCACCCGGGCCGCCGCCGGTGATCACCGCGTAGCCGGCCTCGGCCAGCGCGGCACCGAGCGCGACCCCTGCCTCGTAGTAGGGCGTCCCGGGCTTGGTCCGGGCGCTGCCGAACACGCTGACCGCCCGCGGCAGCTCGGCCAGCAGCCCGAAGCCCTCCACGAACTCGGCCTGGATGCGCAGCACCCGCCACGGGTCGGCGTGCACCCAGTCCGACGGGCCTCGCGCATCGAGCAGCCGCTGGTCGGTCGTCGTCCCCTCCTGGCGGGGGTCGGGCTCCCCGCCGCGGATCTGGACCGGCCCGCGGGTGCGGGCCCGCCGGGTGCCGTTGTCGCTCATGCCGTGCTCCCCGTGTCGGTGGTGGTCGAGAGGTAGGCCAGCAGCGCGTCCTCGGCGGGCTGCAGCCGGTCGACCCGGACGTGCTCGGCGCGCTGGTGGGCCAGGTTCGGGTCGCCGGGGCCGTAGTTCAGCGCCGGGATGCCGAAGGCGGCGAAGCGGGCGACGTCGGTCCAACCGAGCTTGGCCCGGGCCGGCCGGCCCACGGCGGCGACGAAGGCGGCGGCCGCTGGCTCGGACAGCCCCGGGAGGGCACCCGGGCTCAGGTCGGTGACCTCCAGCGTCACGCCGGCGGCCAGGACGTCGGCGAACACCTCGCGCACGTGCGCCTCGGCGTCGTCCTCGTCGCGGTCGGGGGCGAACCGGAAGTTCACCGTCACCCGGCACTCGTCGGGGACGACGTTGCCGGCCACCCCGCCCTCGATCCGCACCGCGTTGAGGCCCTCGTGGAAGTGCAGGCCGTCGATGTCGACCTCGCGGGCCTCGTAGGCGGCCAGCGTCGCCAGGATCGGCGCCGCCCCGTGCACCGCGTTGACCCCCAGCCACGAGCGGGCGCTGTGCGCGCGCGTGCCGGGCACGGTGAGGACGACGCGCAGGGTGCCCTGGCAGCCGCCCTCGACGTCGCCGTCGGTGGGCTCGAGCAGGATCGCGAGGTCGCCGTAGAGCCAGCCGCGACGCTCGCGCGCGACCCGGCCGAGGCCGTTCTTCACCGCCTCGACCTCCTCGTTGTCGTAGAAGACGAACGTCAGGTCGTGCGCGGGCTGCGCGCCGGGGACGCCGAAGCGCCCGGCCAGCCGCAGCATCACCGCGTCACCGGCCTTCATGTCGCTGGTGCCGCAGCCGTAGAGCCGCTCCTCGCCGTCCACGGTCTCCAGCCGGCTGGGCAGGTTGTCCGCGATCGGCACGGTGTCCAGGTGGCCGGCGAGCACCACGCGGGTGTCCCGGCCGAGGTCGGTGCGGGCCAGCACGTTGTTGCCGATCCGCTCGACCTCCAGCCCGCCGAGGGCGCGCAGCGCCGCCTCGACGGCGTCGGCGAGCGGCTCCTCGGTGCCCGAGACCGACGGGGCGTCGACCAGGGCCCGGGTCAGCGTCAGCACGTCGGCGGTGAGGTCCAGCGGGGGCACGGTCACGCCCGCAGCCTACGGAGACGGGCTCGGTAACCTCGGCAGCCGTGACCACTCCCGGAGCCACCGCCGTCGGACTCGCCACCGTGACCACCGCGGGGGTCGTCCTGGACACCTGGTACCCCGCCCCCGAGCTCGGCACCGCCGACGCCACGGGCACCGAGCGGCTGGGCACCCTGGAGGTCGAGGCCGCGCTGGGCACGGAGTTCGGTGCCCTCGCCCGGTACGACGACGCCCGCGGTGTCGAGGTGGTCGGCGTCCGGACGACGATCGCCGACCTGGGCGCCGCCCCGGTCGACGCGCACGACGTCTACCTGCGGCTGCACCTGCTCTCCCACCGGCTGGTCCGTCCGCACGGGCTGAGCCTGGACGGGCAGTTCGGGCTGCTGTCCACCGTCGCCTGGACGTCGGCCGGTCCGGTCGAGGCCGCCGACTGGACCCCGGTCCGGGCCGCGAAGATGCGGGCCGCGCACGGCCACGTGACCGTCACCCACGTCGACAAGTTCCCCCGGATGGTCGACTACGTGCTGCCCACCGGCGTGCGGATCGGCGACGCCGACCGGGTCCGGCTCGGTGCCCACCTGGCCGAGGGCACCACGGTCATGCACGAGGGCTTCGTCAACTTCAACGCCGGCACGCTGGGCCCCTCGATGGTCGAGGGCCGGATCTCCGCCGGCGTCGTCGTCGGCGCGGACTCCGACATCGGCGGCGGCGCCTCGATCATGGGCACGCTGTCCGGCGGCGGGAAGCAGGTCGTCTCGATCGGCGAGGGCTGCCTGCTGGGCGCCAACGCCGGCATCGGCATCTCCCTCGGCGACCGCTCGGTCGTCGAGGCCGGTTGCTACGTGACCGCCGGCTCGCGCGTCACGCTGCCCGACGGCTCGGTCGTGAAGGCCGTCGAGCTGTCCGGTCGACCGGGGCTGCTGTTCCGGCGCAACTCGGTGTCCGGGGCACTCGAGGCCCTGCCCCGGGACGGCGACTGGGGCTCGCTGAACGCCGCCCTGCACGCCAACTGACTCAGGTCAGCCCGGCGGGCTCCGCGGGGGGCGTCGTGAGGTGCTCGACGAGGACGGCGACGAACTCCGCGGGGCGCTCGACGTGCGGGGAGTGCCCGACGTCGGGGAGCACCACCTCGCGGTAGGCGCCCCCGCTGGCGGCGTACCGGTCCAGCACCGCGCGGGTCTGCCCGACCATCGGCTGGGGTGGGAAGGCGTCGACGCCGGGCCACCCCGGCACCGCTCCGAGTGAGCCCAGGAAGGCCAGGTCGAAGGCCGAGGTGTCGCTGACGACCTGGTCGGCGTCCCCGCGCACCCACAGCACCGGGGGCTTGACCGCGAGCTCGGTGATCCCGGAGACGTCGAGCACGGTCGGGGCCATGGTGTTCAGCACGCCCCGGGCACCGGGGGCCGCGCCGGGCCACTGGTCGCTGGGTGTCGCGTCGCCCGGGTAGTGGTCGACGCCGGTGCGGGTGGTGAGCATCGAGGCGACGAACGCGTCCTCGGTGGCCGGGTCCAGCGGCAGGGCGTCCGGGGCCAGGTAGAACGCCCGCAGGATCGACCGGGGGCTGGTCGGGGCGTCGGCGGTGGTGTCGCCGGCGGCCAGCGCGGCGACGAAGTCGGGGTTGGCCGCTCCCCCGCCCGAGCCGGTGCCGTCGGGGTGGACCAGCTCGCCCTCCAGGCCCGTCGTCCCGCCGAAGCCGTAGGGCGAGACGGGCGCGACCAGGGTGACCGAGGCGACGCGCTCGCGGTGGTCGAGCAGCAGCTGCAGGACGACGCCACCGCCCATGCTCCACCCGACCAGGTGCACCCGCTCCAGCCCCAGCTCGATCACCAGCTCCGCGACGTCGTCGGACCAGTCCCGCACCCCGCGGGAGGCGTCCACCGGCTCGGGGTCGGTGCCGCCGAACCCGCGCAGGTCCACCGCGAGCGGCCGCCGGTCGGCCGGCAGGTCCAGCAGCGCCCGCTGCCAGAACACCGACGAGCTGACGTTGCCGTGCACGAAGAGGACCGCCTCGCCGCCGCCCCGCGGGTCGACCGCGTCGGGGTGCAGCACCTGCTGGGTCAGTCGCGGGGTGCGCACCGAGGTGGCGGCGATGCCGGGCAGGAGCGGCGGGACGACGGTCACGCGGCACACCGTAGCCACTACCCTGGGTTCGGTGACCACCGCGCGGCCCGGGGCCCGACCGACCCCGGCCCGGCGCAGACGCCCTCGCAGCGGCCCTCGGATGGCCGGCCTGTGGGCCCCCCTCCTGGTCGTGACCGTCGCCGTCGTCGGGCTGGCCTGGGACACCGACAGCCAGGGCGTGCCCGCGGTGTCCGGCCGCTGCACCATCGCCGACGCCGCGCTGACCGTGACCACCGAGCAGGCCGCCAACGCCGCGACCATCGCCGCCGTCGCCCGCTCCCGCGGCCTGCCCGAGCGGGCCACCGTCATCGCGCTGGCGACCGCGCAGCAGGAGTCGCGGATCCGCAACCTGGCCTACGGCGACCGGGACTCGCTGGGGCTCTTCCAGCAGCGCCCCTCGCAGGGCTGGGGCACCGAGGAGCAGGTCCAGGACCCGGTGTACTCGGCCGGGAAGTTCCTCGACGGGCTGGTCGAGGTGCCCGGCTGGGAGACCGGCCGGCTCACCGAGGTCGCGCAGGCGGTCCAGCGTTCCGGCTTCCCCGAGGCCTACCAGCAGCACGAGGGCATGGCACAGACGCTGGCCTCGGCCCTGCTCGCCGACTCCCCCGCCCGGCTCTCCTGCACGTTCAGCCCGGCGGACGCGTCCGGCCCGCTCGACCAGCGCGCGGCCGCCGTCGCCGACGTGGTGCGCGCCGAGGCCGGCCCGCCGACGGTGCTCGAGGGCGGCGTGGTCTCCGTGGCCGGCACCGGGTGGCCCGAGGCCACCTGGGCCGTGGCCCACGCCGAGCGGCTGCAGCTGACCCAGGTGCGCTTCGCCGACTGGACCTGGACGCCCGGGGACGGCTGGGCGCAGACCGGCGAGGACGCCGGCGCCCTGCTCCTGCAGCTCGCCGTCTAGGAGGTCAGCCGGGCGACGGCTGCGTCGATGCGCTCGTCGGTCGCGGTGAGCGCCATCCGCACGTGCCGCTCGCCGGCCGGGCCGTAGAAGGCGCCTGGGGCGACGACGATGCCGAGCCCCGCGAAGCGGTCGACCGTCCGCCAGCAGTCCTCGTCCCGGGTGACCCACAGGTACAGCCCGGCCTCGGAGTGCTCGACCCGGTGCCCCGACGCGGTGACCGCGGCGCGCAGTCGGTCCCGGCGGGCGCCGTACAGCGCACGGGCGTGCTCGACGTGCGCGTCGTCGGACAGCGCCGCGGCCATCGCGGCCTGCACCGGGGTCGGCACGAGCAGACCCAGGTGCCGGCGGGTCTCCCAGACCCGGGCGACGAGCGCAGGGTCGCCGGACAGCAGCCCGGCCCGGTAACCGGCCGCGGTGGACTGCTTGGACAGCGAGTGCACGGCGAGCAGGCCCGCGTGGGTGTCCCCGGCGACGGCCGGGTGCAGCACCGAGCGGGGGACGACGTCCCAGCCCAGCTCGACGTAGCACTCGTCGGCGACCACGGGCACCCCGTGCTGCCGCCCCCAGGCGACCCAGGCGCGCAGCTGGTCGTCGGTGAGCACCCGACCGTGCGGGTTGCCCGGGCTGTTCACCCAGACGAGCACCACACCGTCCGAGCTCGGCGGCGGGGTGTCGCTGCGCAGCACGTCGAGCCCGGCGACGACGGCACCCACCTCGTAGGTCGGGTAGGCGACCTCGGGGATGACCACGGTGCCGCGGCCGGAGAGCCCCAGCAGTGTCGGCAGCAGAGCCACCAGCTCCTTGGACCCGACCGTCGGCAGCACCGAGGGGACCGTGCCCAGCGGGTCGGCCAGGGTCACCCCGAGCCGGCGGGAGAGCCACCCGGCAGCCGCGGTGCGCACGTCGGCCGTGCCCAGCGCCGTGGGGTAGCCCGGGGCGTCGGACGCCGCGGCCAGCGCCGCACCCAGCAGGGCCGGCGTGGGGTCGACCGGGGTCCCGATGGACAGGTCGACGACCCCGTCGGGGTGCCCTGCGGCCCGCTCACGAGCGGGGCGCAGGGAGTCCCACGGGAAGTCGGGCAGCTGGGTGGAGCTCACTCCCCCTGCGGCGGCAGGGCCGCCACCAGCGGGTGGTCCTTGGCGATCTTGCCGGTCTTCGCGGCACCGCCGGGGCTGCCCAGGTCGGAGAAGAACTCCACGTTGGCGTTGTAGAAGTCCTTCCACTTGTCCGGGACGTCGTCCTCGTAGTAGATGGCCTCGACCGGGCAGACCGGCTCGCAGGCGCCACAGTCCACGCACTCGTCGGGGTGGATGTACAGCATCCGGTCGCCCTCGTAGATGCAGTCCACCGGACACTCGTCGATGCACGCCTTGTCGAGCACGTCGACGCAGGCTTGGGTGATGACGTAGGTCACGGGGGTCCCTCCGGGGTACGACCAGGGCGTTCTGGGCTCCGCGTCAGTATGGACCGTGGTGACCGGCCCCGCCCCGACGGGTGGGCCCGCGACACCCCGAACCGAGGAGGACCCCCGTGGGCCAGCGCCGCAGTCCGCTCGACGTGGTCGAGCTGGAGCACCTGGCCGCCCGGGGCTGGCGCGGTGCCGAGGTCCAGCCGCTGGGCGACTGGCTGCTGCGGGCCGGGGGCGGCGGCTTCACCAAGCGGGCGCACTCCGTCCTCGTCGTGGGCGACCCCGGCCGCCCGCTCACCGACGCCGTCCCCGCCGTCGTCGACTGGTACGCCGACCGGGGCCTGACCCCCTGCGCCCAGCTCCCCGGTCGGCAGTCCCGGGCCGCGGACGCGGCCCTCGCCGCCGCCGGCTGGGAGCGCGACGCCGACACCCTCGTGCTCACCGCCCCGCTGGAGGACGACGGCACCGACGACCGGGTGCTGCTCGACGTCGCCCCGGACGCCGCCTGGCTGGCCACCGCCCGGCTGAACGGGGCGCCGCTGCCCGACGCGGCCCTCGACGTGCTGACCGGGGCCGACCGGGTGCGCTTCGCCTCGGTCCGCTCCCCCGACGGCGACGTGCTCGCCGTCGCCCGCGGCGTCCTCGTCGGGGACTGGCTCGGGGTCACCGCGGTCGAGGTCGCGGCGTCGGCACGACGGCGCGGGCTGGGCGGCGCGGTCACCCGCACCCTGCAGGGCTGGGCGTTCGGTGAGGGCGCCCGCTGGTGCTACCTGCAGGTCACCGAGGCCAACGCCCCGGCACGGGCGCTCTACCGGCGACTGGGCCTCATCGAGCACCACCGCTACCACTACCGCTGGGCACCGGCCGGCTGAGCGCCCGGCCGACGGCGAAGGACGCCGCCAGCACCCCGACCAGCAGGAACCCCAGCCCGACCAGCTGGGTCGCCGTCGTCGCGCCGGTGATCAGCAGGTCGCCCTCGGGACGGCGCACCGACGCAGCGATCGCGACGACCAGCCAGACGACGGCCGGCAGGACGGCGACCACCCGCGACCCGGACAACCGGTGCGCCCACGAGACCAGCACCAGGTTGCCCACCACCGCGGCGACCAGGGACACCGGCACGGGCACCGGGCCCACCCGCAGCGGCAGCCAGAACACCTCGACCACCGCGAGCCAGGCCGCCACGACGACGGCGAGCAGCCCCCAGCCGAGCAGCCGGAGCCCCCTCACAGCCCGGCGAACAGGTCGGACTCCCAGCCGTGCGGGCCGCTGCCGGGGCCCCGCTCGCCCCGCACCAGCCGGTAGTACTCGGTGACCAGCACCTCCTGGCCCAGGTTGTTGGAGAGGGCGTAGAAGTCGCCCTCCATCGTCAGCTGGGTGGCGTGCGCGGCCATCCCGGCGGTCTTCTGCGCCCGGAACGCCGTCCCGTCCAGCTCGCAGGTGACGTCGGCGTCCTCGGCGGCGAAGGGGATCTCCCGGGCGTCGGTCGCGCCGTCGTAGTCCGCGTCGGCGGCGGCCAGGGCGTCCATGCCCCGCTGCAGCACCGAGACCGGCACGCAGGTCCAGTAGACCTTGGCGACGTCGTGCGGGGCGCCCAGGTCGGGCCGGTAGCCGGGGTCGGCGGCGGCCTCGACGGCCCGCATGGACACCCGGTGCACCTGGACGTGGTCGGGGTGGCCGTAGCCACCGTGCTCGTCGTAGGTGACCACCACCTGGGGCCGCACCTCGCGCAGCACGGCCACCACCGCGGCGGTGGCCTCGTCGAGGTCGGCGTTCCAGAACGCGCGGGGGTGGTCGTTGGCCGTCGTCCCCACCATGCCGGAGTCGCGCCAGTGGCCGGCCCCGCCGAGGAACCGGTGGTCGGTGACCCCCAGGGCCGCCATCGCGTCGGCCAGCTCCAGGATCCGGTAGCCACCGAGCTGGTCGGCCTGGTCGGCGGCCAGCTGGGCCAGCTCCGGGACGATCACCTCGCCCTCCTCGCCCAGCGTGCAGGTGAGCAGCGTGACCCCGGCGCCCTCGGCGACGTAGCGGGCCATGGTCGCCCCGTTGTTGATCGTCTCGTCGTCGGGGTGGGCGTGCACCAGGAGCAGGCGGCGGTCGGGGATCACGCGGCCATGATCCCCGACCGGCCTCAGAGGACCTTGGTGGCCTCGGCGTAGTGGCAGGCGCTGAGGTGGCTCGCCGTCGCGCGGGACTCCAGCGGGGGCTCCAGCGTCATGCACTTCTCCCGCTGGGTCTCCGAGAGCTCGTTGGCGAACTTCTGGCAGCGGGTGCGGAACCGGCAGCCCGAGGGCGGGTTCGCCGGGCTGGGCACGTCGCCGGTGATGATGATCCGCTGCCGGCTGCGCTCCAGGCGCGGGTCGGGCAGCGGGATCGCCGACAGCAGTGCCTGGGTGTACGGGTGGGTCGGCCGCTCGAACAGGTCGTCCCGGTCGGCCACCTCGATGATCTTGCCCAGGTACATCACGGCGACCCGGTCGGAGATGTGCCGCACCACCGAGAGGTCGTGGGCGATGAACAGGTAGGACAGGCCCAACCGGTTCTTCAGGTCCTCGAGGAGGTTGATGACACCGGCCTGGATCGACACGTCCAGCGCCGACACCGGCTCGTCCAGCACCAGCACCTTCGGCTCCAGCGCGAGCGCCCGGGCGATGCCGATGCGCTGGCGCTGGCCGCCGGAGAACTCCGCCGGGTACCGGTTGGTGTGCTCGGGGTTGAGGCCGACGGTCTCCACCAGGGTGCGGACCCGCTCGCGCAGCTCCGCCTCGTCCTTGGTCAGGCCGTGGATGATCAGCGGCTCGGCGACGATGTCGAAGACCGGCAGCCGCGGGTTCAGCGAGGCGTACGGGTCCTGGAAGACGATCTGGATGTCCCGGCGCAGCGGGCGCATCTCCTTGCGCCCGAGCCCGACGATCTCCCGGCCCTGGAAGACCACCGAGCCGCCGGTGGCCGGCTGCAGGTTGAGGATCGCCCGCCCGGTCGTGGACTTGCCGCAGCCGGACTCGCCGACCAGGCCGAGCACCTCGCCGGGGTAGAGGTCCAGGTCCAGGCCGTCCACCGCGCGGACGGCGCCGACGGTGCGCTTGATGAGGCCACCGCCCTTGATCGGGAAGTGCTTCTCCAGACCGCGGACGCTCAGGATCGGCTCACGGGTGGCGGTCATCGTCGGTCTCCGTCCTGGGGCATGGCCGGGGTGTCCAGCAGCGAGCCGGTGCGCCCGTCCGCGGTCGGGGTCTGGTTCTGGTCGGCCAGCGGCACACCGGGGGCACCGGAGTCGGTGACACCGACCTCACCGGCGGGGTCCACCGGCGCCGCGGAGCCCAGCACGTCGTCCGTGGGGGTCTCGTCGAAGATCCGGGCCGCCTCGCCGTGGGCGCGGGCCACCTCGTCGGTGCGGATGCAGGCCGCGGTGTGGCCGTGGCCGACGTCGACCCGGTCGGGCTCGGCGACGTCGCACTCGGGCTGGTGCAGCGGGCACCGCGGGGCGAACGGGCACCCGGGGGGCATGTTGACCACCGAGGGGGGCGAGCCCTTGATCGGGGTGAGCCGCTGCTTGGTGGAGGAGTCCAGCCGGGGCAGCGAGCCAAGCAGCCCGAGGGTGTAGGGCATCCGCGGCTCGTAGTAGATGTCCTCGACCGAGCCGATCTCGACCGGGCGGCCGGCGTACATGACCAGCACCCGGTCGGCGATCCCGGCCACGACGCCGAGGTCGTGGGTGATGAGCACCATCGCCGCGCCGGTCTCGGTGAGCGCGGTCTGCAGCACCTCGAGGATCTGGGCCTGCACGGTGACGTCCAGGGCCGTCGTCGGCTCGTCGGCGATGATCACGTCGGGCTGGTTGGCCATGGCGATCGCGATGACCACGCGCTGGCGCATGCCGCCGGAGAACTCGTGCGGGTAGGACCGCACCCGCTCCCGGGCGTTCGGGATGCCGACCATCTCCAGCAGCTCACCGGCGCGACCGGCAGCCGCCTTCGAGGACAGCGACTTGTCGTGCGAGCGCAGGGTCTCCTCGATCTGGAAGCCCACCCGGTAGACGGGGTCCAGCGAGGTCATCGGGTCCTGGAAGATCATCGAGACGCCCTTGCCGCGGACCCGCGACATCGAGCGGTCGCTCTGGCCGAGCAGCTCCTGGCCGCGGTAGCGGATCGAGCCGCTGACCCGGGCGGAGCCGGGCAGCAGGCCCATGACGGCCAGCGAGGTCACCGACTTGCCCGAACCGGACTCCCCGACGATGCCGAGGACCTCCCCGGAACGCAGCGTGTAGTCCACCCCGCGGACGGCGTGCACGACGCCGTCCTCGGTCGGGAAGCGGACGTTGAGGTCCTCCACGGTGAGCAGCGGCGCGGAGGCGTCGAAGCCGGGGAGGCTGGTGGCGCGGGTGCCGCCCTGGGACAGGGCACCCGAGGACTGGGACGAGACGGCTGTGGACACGGTGATCCCCCTAGGCCCGCACGCGGCGGTTGCTCGGGTCGAAGGCGTCCCGGATCCCGTCGCCGATCAGGTTGATCGACAGCACGATGATCAGCAGGGTGACGCCGGGGAAGTAGAAGAGCCAGGGTCGCGTCGTCGTGGCCTGGACCCCGTCGGAGACCAGGCGGCCCAGCGACGTCTGGTTGGCGCCGTTGACGCCGAAGCCCAGGTAGGTCAGCGAGGCCTCGAGGATGATCGCGGTGGCCGCGGCCAGCGTCGTCCAGACGATCAGCGACCCCAGGGCGTTCGGGATCAGGTGCTTGAAGATGATCCGGCTGTTCGAGGCGCCCAGGGCGTGCGCGGCCTCCACGTACTCCTTCTCCCGCAGGGAGAGGAACTGGCTGCGGACGATCCGCGCGAGGTCCAGCCAGCCGAACAGCCCCAGGATGATGCCGACGCCCAGCGGGGTGCGGGAGCTGGGGAAGTTGCTGGCCACGACGATCAGCACGACCAGCAGCGGCACGGTGAGGATCAGGTCGACGAAGCGCATGAGCACGCTGTCGATCCAGCGGCCGAAGTAGCCGGCCAGCGCCCCGACGAGCAGACCCAGCGGCAGCGCGATGGCCACGAACAGCAGGACGATGAACAGCGAGCGCTGCACGCCCTGCATGAGGCCGGCGAGCAGGTCGCGGCCGATGGCGTCGCTGCCCAGCGGGTAGCCCTGCGACCCCGGGGGGACCGACTGGGCGCCGGAGTTCTGGGTCGCGTAGTCGGTCGTGTAGACCAGCGGGCCGAGGAAGCCGAAGACCAGCAGCAGCACGAAGACGACCAGGCCGGTCATGCCGACCTTGTTGCGGGTGAAGCGGCGGACGATCTGCTGGCGCTGGCTGCGCGCCTTGACGGTGAACTCGCGCTCGACGCCGCCGCCGTTCGGGGCGCCGGGCTCGGCGGGAAGGGCCGCCGACGCGGCGGCCTGGGTGGTGGCCATGGTGGCTTCTCCTCTGCCGATCAGGCGAGACGGATGCGCGGGTCGAGGACCGCGTAGAGGACGTCGGCGACGAGGTTGAACACCACGACGAAGACGGCGCTGATGAGCAGCCAGCCCAGGACGACGTTGATGTCGTTCGCCCCGATGCCGTTCTTGATCAGGTACTCGCCCATGCCGTGCCAGACGAACACCTGCTCGGTGATGACCGCACCGCCGAACAGCGTGCCGATGCCCAGCGCGACGACGGTGGTCAGCGGGATCAGCGCGTTGCGCAGACCGTGCTTGACCACGACCCGGCGGTAGGTGAGGCCCTTGGCGCGGGCCAGGCGCATGTAGTCCGAGCCGAGCACGTCGAGCATCGCCGAGCGCTGGAAGCGGCTCCAGGCGGCGAAGGACAGCAGCGCCAGGCTCACGGTCGGCAGCACGAGGTGACCCAGCCGGTCGGCCCAGATCTCGGAGTCCGTGGCGTACAGCGCGATGCCCGGTGTCTCCTCACCGATCGTGTAGAGCACCTGCCTGCCGAAGATGTCGTTCACCCCGCCGGCGACGAACTCCTTGAGGATCGCGGCGAACCAGAACGTCGGCAGCGCGATGAGCAGGTAGACCAGGAACGTGAAGGCGTAGTCCGAGGGCTTGTACTGCCGGACGGCGCCGACCACGCCCACGATGATCGCCAGCACCACGGCGATGACGATGGCCAGGATGATCATCCGGCCGGTCACCAGCAGGCGGCCGGGGAGCTGGTCCATGACCGGCGTGCCGTTGATGGTGTCGCCGAAGTCGCCGGTGAAGACCCCGGACAACCACCGCCAGTAGCGGACGAAGAAGTTGTCGTTGAGGCCCAGCTGCTCGGAGATGCCGTCGAGGTAGGCCTGGCTCGGCGGGGGCTGCCGCTGCCGGAAGCGCTGCAACGGGTCGAAGCTCGCGGCACAGAGCGCGAAGACCAGGAGCGAGCTGGCGAGCAACACGAAGACGGACGCGATGATGCGTCGGATCGTGAAGAAGAACATGCGGGGACCTTACGCCGAGAGCGGAAGTCGTCCGGTCGGAACGACCAGTTCAGCAGCTCGTCCTGCCCGGTCGGGGCTGGACGCAGCGCGGCCCCCGGGGGTGTGCCCCCGGGGGCCGCGGTGTGCGAGCGGTCGTGCTGGTGGTGCGGGTGGATCAGAGCCTCAGCGGCTCGGGGTCACTGCACCGTCCACAGGTCGGAGTTCCACAACGGACCGGCCTGGGTCGAGTTGTCCTCGACGTTGCCGATCGAGCTCTGGAAGCCGATGAAGGTGGGCTTCTGGTACAGGGGCACCGTGGCGACCTGGCCCCAGAGGAGCGCGTCGATCTGGTTGCCCAGCTCGGCCTGCGCGTCGGGGTCGGGCTCGACCTGGAACTGCGCGAACAGCTCGTCGATCTCGGCCGTGCCCTGACGGGAGTAGTTCTGGCCGATGTTGTCGCCCTGCGGGGTCTGGTAGATCGACTGCGTGGCACCGCGGAACGGCGAGCCGACCCAGGCGAAGACGGCGGCCTGGAAGCCACCGGCCTCCAGCGACGTCGGCGCCTCGGCACCGGCGAAGATGTCGGGGTTGGCGTTGAACGTCGCCTCGATGCCGGCCTCGGCCAGCTGCGGGATCATGACCTCGATGGTCGTCTGACGCAGCGGGTTGTTGGCCGTGGTGTCGATCTGGACCGTCAGCCGCTCGCCGTCCTTGGCGTAGACGCCGTCGGAGCCCAGGGCCCAGCCGTCGGACTCGAGCAGCGCCTTGGCCTGCTCGACGTTCTGCTCCTTGTACTCCTCGGGAGCGGTGTCCTGGTACTGCGGCTGGTTGTTGAAGTAGATCCGGTTCTGCAGGACCTCGGCGTCGGAGGAGAACTGCCCGACGGTCTGGTCGACGATCTCCTGCCGGTCCAGGGCCATCGTGAAGGCCTGGCGGACGGCGAGCGAGCTCAGCACCGGGGTCGTGGTGTTGAAGTCCAGGTGCTCGAAGGACAGACCGAACGTCACGTTGGAGTCGACGTTGGGGGCCAGGCCCTCGATCTGGTCGACGAGGTCGAGCTGCGGCTGCGGGTAGATCACGCCGAGCTCACCGGACTGGATGCCCTGGACCGCGGTGGTCGGGTCGTTGCCGATGTTCTGCACGACCAGCTGGGCCAGCCCGGTCGGCTCGCCCCACCACTGGGGGTTGGGGGTCAGGACGACGATCTGGCCGCCGACGTCGATGTTCTCGGCCTTGATCTGCCACGGGCCGGCGGAGATGTCGTCGACGATGCCGTCGGAGATCGCCCAGCCGGCGGTGATCGTGTCGCAGAGGGCGACCGGGTCCTCGTTGTCCATGAGGTGGGCCGGCAGCAGGTTGCCGAACAGCGACTGCCAGTCCGAGAACGGGGTCTCGTAGGTGACGGTGACGGTCTTGTTGTCGTCACCGGACCCCTCGACGGAGGCGATCTGCTCGTACCCGGTGGTCGACAGCAGCGAGGCGCAGCCGCCGTCGGCCGGGTCGCCGGACCGGCTGGCCCGGTAGGTGAACTCGAAGTCGTCGGCGGTGATCGGGGTGCCGTCGCTCCACACCGCGTCGGGGTTGATCTCGTAGGTGTTGACCTGGCCGCCGTCGGCGGTGTCCAGCTCGGGCTCGGAGGCCAGGAGGTCCTGGTCCCAGTTCACGCTGAAGTCCGGCTCGACCACGTAGGGGCCGGGCAGGACGCGGATGAGCAGGTTGGCCACGGAGGTGGCGTTGCCGGCCGCGATGTAGGGGAACAGGTTCTCCGGGAAGTCCGTGGACTCACCGAAGACGACCCGACCGGAACCGGAGGCCGCGTCGCCGCCCCCACCGCCGCCGTCGCTGCTGCCGCCACCGCACGCCGACAGCGCCATCGCGCCGGCCATGCCGGATGCGATGAGCACTGCACTGCGCTTGCTCAACTTCACGTTCAACTGCCTCCCTCGACCCGCGATGCGGGGGGACTGACCTGGTCTGCCCGGTCGGACACGATCGGCGTCCGGACCGGACTGGGATGGACACGCACCTGGGAGACAGCTGCCGACCAGGGACGACCTGCAGGACACTAGGCACCCCCGGAGAAGGCAGTCCACGACCGTCACCGATTTGTGACCTGGGCTCACGACCTGGGAAGACGGCTCCCAGCTGGCCGCAACATCAGCGCAACACGGACGTTCCGACCGGATTTTTTCCGGTGTTTGCAGGTCGATCGCGCGTTTCGTCCGGCGAGGGTCCCCCCGGACCGCCACACCCGCCCCACGCGACCCGTCCCGGGCACTCCCAGGCAACTGCCAGGCGTGCGATGTGTGTGCCCGGGTCCCCCGGGTAGGAGGGGGTGGACTGATCCACCGACCGGAGGAGAACGCCATGAGCGGCATCGACAAGATCAAGAACAAGGCCGAGGAGCTGCTCGGCCAGGGCAAGGAGAAGGCCGGCGAGCACACCGGCAACGAGGACCTCCGCGCCGAGGGCCAGAAGGACCAGGCCAGCGGCAACGCCAAGCAGGCCGGCGAGAAGATCAAGGACGTCTTCAAGTAGGACGCCCCGCCGAGAGCCCCGATCCGCACCGCGGGTCGGGGCTCTCGCGTGTCTACAGGCGGGCGATCAGCGCGCGGACGGCGGGCAGCAGCGGGCGGTCGGCCGGGATCCAGTCGAGGTCCTCGAGCTCATCGGGCGCGGCCCAGCGGAGCTCGCTGTGCTCGTGGGCCACCGGCTCCCCCGCGAGGACCCGCCCCCAGAACACCCGCAGCGTCGAGGCACCCGGTGTTCCCCCGGCGACCACACCGGGCAGCGGCACCTCCCCCAGGAACGCCGCCGGCGCGATCTCGACGTCCAGCTCCTCGCGGCACTCCCGCACCAGCGCGGCGAGCTCGGACTCCCCCGGCTCGACCTTGCCGCCGGGGAACTCCCACAGCCCGGCCAGCGACCCCGACCCCCGGCGGGCCACCAGCACCCGGCCGTCGGCCACCAGCGCGGCACCCACCACCTGGACGACGTCCTCGGCGCGGCGCTGGGCGGCGGCGGCCACCAGGTCCAGGTGCGCCTGCATGGCGCGCAGCAGCCTCCCCCGGACGACGGTCTGGTCCAGCAGCCGACCCAGCACCCCGGGCACCCGGGAGGTCCAGTCCACCTGCTCCTCGACCAGGGTGCCCGCTCCGGTCGGGTGGAAGCGCCGGGTGTGGGTGACGGTGCCGATCAGCCCGCCCCCGCCGGTGAAGACGTCGACGTCGGGCCGCCGGGAGGACACCTCGCGCAGCGGCCACGGCCAGGGCCGACCCAGACCTCGGGCGACGTCGTGGGTGACGGTGAGCGGCGCGTCCACCAGCGTGGTGAATCGCAGCTGGGACACGGCAGCAGCTTCCCAGACCGGGCAGGATGGCCCTCGTGCGCATCTCTGCTCGGGTCGACTACGCGGTACGAGCGGCCATCGAGCTGGCCGCGGCGAGTCCCGACGCCCTCACCTGTGACCGCATCGCCGAGCGCCAGGGCATCCCCGCCCGGTTCCTGCAGGCGATCCTCGGCGACCTCCAGCACGCCCGCCTGGTCACCAGCCAGCGCGGCCGGGACGGCGGCTACCGGCTCGCCCTCCCCCCGGCCGAGGTGTCCATCGCCCGGGTCATGCGGGTCGAGCAGGGCTTCCTCGCCGAGGTGCACGGCCAGCGGCCCGAGGACGCCACCTACCCCGGTGTCGCCGCCGAGCTGACCAGCGTCTGGGTCGCCGCGCGCGACTCCTACCGCCGCGTGCTGGAGCAGGTCACCCTCGCCGACGTCGTGGCCGGGAAGCTGCCGACCGCGGTCGCCGAGCTCGCCGAGGTGGAGAGCGCCTGGCGCTCCTTCGGGGCCGTGCCGGTCGACTGAGAAGATCGAGGGCATGAGTGGTGTCGCCGTCCTCCTCACCGGCTTCTCCGGCGCCGGCAAGTCCACGATCACCGACGCCCTGGTCGCCGAGCTGGAGGCCGGGGGCACCCCGGTGACCGTGCTGGACGGCGACGTCGTCCGCACGCACCTGTCCTCCGAGCTCGGCTTCAGCCGGGCCGACCGGGACCTCAACATCCGGCGGATCGGCTGGGTGGCCGGCGAGGTGGTCAGGCACGGCGGCACCGTCGTCATCGCCGCGATCGCCCCGTTCGAGGAGGCCCGCGAGCAGGCCCGGGCGCTGGTCGAGGCACACGGCCGGTTCGTGCTGGTGCACCTGTCCACGCCGCTGGAGGTGTGCGAGGCCCGCGACGTCAAGGGCCTGTACGCCCGGGCACGCAGCGGCGAGATCCCGGAGTTCACCGGGGTCAGCGACCCCTACGAGGTCCCGGTGCGCGCCGAGCTGCGGGTCGACACCTCGCTCGTGCCGCTGGCCGAGGCGGTCGCGCAGGTCAGGACGGCGATGGGCGCTGTGGGAGACTCGGCGCCGTGACCGGACCCCTCGCCGTGCTCGACGCGCGCCTCGTCGCCCGTCTGCACGTCGACCTGGGCCGCATCACCAGCGCCGCCTGTCGACCCGTCTGAGCAGCCGCGCCCCCTCTCCCCCGCAGCACCAGATGGAGTACCCCCATGCCCCCCACCCAGAAGGCGCAGGGCCAGTGGGCCCTCGGCTACCGCGAGCCGCTGAACCCCAACGAGCGGATGAAGAAGGACTCCGACGGCCTGGAGGTCCGGCAGCGGATCATCGACGTCTACGCCAAGGGCGGGTTCGACTCGATCGACCCCGGTGACCTGCGCGGCCGGATGCGCTGGATGGGGCTCTACACCCAGCGTGCTGCGGGCATCCCCGGCGGGAAGACCGCCGTGCTGGAGCCCGAGGACCTCGAGGCGCCGTACTTCATGCTCCGGGTGCGGATCGACGGCGGGCAGCTCTCCTCCGAGCAGCTGCGGGTGGTCGCCGGCATCAGCACCGAGTTCGGCCGCGGCGTCGCCGACGTGACCGACCGGCAGAACGTGCAGCTGCACTGGATCCGGATCGAGGACGTGCCCACGATCTGGGAGCGCCTGGAGGCCGTGGGCCTGTCCACCACCGAGGCCTGCGGCGACACCCCCCGCGTCGTGCTGGGCTGCCCGCTGGCCGGGGTGCTCGACGACGAGCTGCTCGACGCCACCGACGTGATCGCCGACGTCGTGGAGCAGTACGTCGGCGACCCGCGGTTCTCCAACCTCCCGCGCAAGTTCAAGTCCTCGATCTCGGGGTGCACGCACCACTGCACCAACCACGAGATCAACGACGTCGCGTTCGTCGGCGTGCGCAACGCCGCCGGCGAGGCCGGGTACGACCTGTGGGTCGGCGGCGGGCTGTCGACGAACCCGATGTTCGCGCAGCGGATCGGGGTCTTCGTCCGCCCCGACCAGGTCGCCGACGTCTGGGCCGGGGTCTGCTCGGTCTTCCGCGACTACGGCTACCGGCGCTCGCGGACCCACGCCCGGATCAAGTTCCTCATCGCGGACTGGGGCACCGAGAAGTTCCGCCAGGTGCTGCAGGACGAGTACCTGCACGAGGCCCTGCCCGACGGCGTCGCCCCCGCGCAGCCCGCGACCGACCAGCGCGACCACGTCGGGGTCGCCCGGCAGCGCGACGGCCGCAACGCCGTGGGCTTCGCGCTGAACACCGGCCGGATCGGTGGCGAGCTGCTGGGCACCGTCGCCGACCTGGCCGACCGGTTCGGCGAGGGCCGCATCCGGACGACGGCCGACCAGAAGCTCGTCGTCCTCGACGTCCCGGACGAGTCGGTGGAGGAGCTGGTCGCCGCACTCGCCGAGCACGACCTGCAGGTGCGCCCCAGCGCGTTCCGCCGGGCGACGATGGCCTGCACCGGCATCGAGTTCTGCAAGCTCGCGATCGTCGAGACCAAGGGCCACGCCAAGGAGCTCACCGCCGAGCTCGAGCGCCGGCTGCCCGACTTCGACCAGCCGATCACGATCAACGTCAACGGCTGTCCGAACTCCTGCGCCCGCTTCCAGACCGCCGACATCGGCTTCAAGGGGATGATGGTCGGCGGCGAGGAGGGCTTCCAGGTCCACCTCGGCGGGCACCTGGGCTTCACCTCCTCCATCGGTCGCAAGCTGCGCGGGCACAAGGTCGCCGCCACCGACACCGCCGACTACGTCGAGCGGGTGCTGACCGGCTACCTGGAGCACCGCACCGACGGGGAGGCGTTCGCCGCCTACGCAGCCCGGGCCGACGAGGACTGGTTGCGCTGACCGACTCCCCCGCGGGCGCCGGAAGAACACGGCGGCTCCCGCCGTTCTACTGCCCGTACTGCGGCGAGGAGACCCTCCGGCCGCGCGAGACCGAGGACGAGTGGCACTGCGGGTCCTGCCTGCGGACCTTCGTCCTCCGAGGGACCGGGACAGGGGTGGCGCGACCGTGACGGTGACCGACCCGGGGCACACGACCCAGCCGACACCGGAGCTCGCGGCCGAGGCCGACGCGCGCTTCGAGGGCATCGCCGACCCCGTCGAGCAGGCCCTCGCCGTGCTGCGCTGGGCCGGGGAGACCTTCGGCGACTCCTTCGCGATCACCTCCTCGATGGCCGACGGGCTGCTGGCCCACCTCGCCGCGCGGGCGCACCCGGGTGTGCAGGTGGTCTTCCTGCAGACCGGGTACCACTTCGCCGAGACCATCGGCACCCGTGACTGGATCGCCTCCGTGCTCGACATCCGGGTGCTCTCGGTGGAGGCGGAGAAGACCGTCGCCGAGCAGGACGCCGAGTTCGGGCCCGCGCTGCACGACCGCGACCCCGACCTGTGCTGCGACATGCGCAAGGTGCAGCCGCTGGCCCGCACCCTGGCCGGGTTCGACGCCTGGGGTTCCGGGGTGCGCCGTGACGAGTCCGAGACCCGACGCGGCACCCGGGTCGTGGACTGGGACGCCAAGCGCGGCATGGTCAAGGTCAACCCGCTGGCCGCCTGGACCCAGGACGACGTCGACACCTACGTCGCCCTGCACCAGGTGCCGGTGAACCCGCTGGTGGAGATCGGCTACGCCTCGATCGGCTGCGCACCGTGCACCCGCCCCGTCGCCCCCGGCGAGGACCCCCGCGCCGGCCGCTGGGCCGGGCGGGCCAAGGTGGAGTGCGGCCTGCACTCCTGAGTGCCACCATCGGCGCATGTCCCGACCCCAGGCGCTGTCACCGGACGAGGTGGCGGCTGCGGTCGCCGAGCTGACCCACTGGGACGGTGACCCGCAGGGGATCTACCGCCGGGTCGACCTGCCCACCTTCCGGGCCGCGATCGACGCGGTGGTGGCGATCGCCGACATCGCCGAGGAGATGGACCACCACCCCGACATCGACGTCCGCTACAGCTCGCTGCGGGTGTCGGTGGCCACCCACGACGCCGGTGGGGTGACCGTGCTCGACGTCGAACTGGCCCGCCGGGTCGACGCCCTGTTCCCCGCCGACCCCGCCGCCTGACTCAGCCCGGCGGCAGCACCAGCAGGTCCAGCAACCGGTCGGCCTCGGCGGCGGGGTCGACGGTGAGCCCGGTGTGCACCGGGCCCGGCTGGACGACGGTCGACCGCGGCGCGGTCAGCCAGCGGAAGCGCGACCCCAGCACCTCGCGGCCGGCGGCACCGGACGCCGGGTCGGCGGCACACACGTCGGCTGCGGCCTGCAGGGCCCAGGCGATGGCGACGGCGTCGGCGGTGGGGTCCAGCGCCGCGAGGCGGTGCGGGTCCAGGTGCACGCGGGAGCCCAGGAAGTCGCGCTGCCGGCAGTAGACGAGCACCCCGGCGTTGATCGACTCGCCCCGCTCCACCCGCGGCACCACCCGCAGCACCGCGTACTCGTAGGTGTCGCTCACCGCTGCTGCACCCCGGGCGGGGGCGGCGGGCCCAGCCACCCCGGCCGGTTCTGCCCGCGGGGTGCCGGGGGTCGGTTCGCCGAGCCCTCGGCCGCGGCCCGGACCAGCGCCGGCAGCCAGGCGTCCCGGGCCTCGAGCCGGCCCAGCAGCTGGGCCACGTACCGCTCCCGGACGGCGTCGGCCGGCTCGTCGGGGTCCGGGCCCCGCAGCCAGGCCTGGGGCACCAGGGCCAGCACGCGCTCCAGCACCGGCCGGGTCACCCGCCCGGCCAGCGCCGCGTCGGCGCCGGCCACGTCGGGGTGGGACTCGATGAGCGCGTGCTGGGCGGCGTCGTAGGGCCGGGCCACCGCGGCCGGGGCCCCGGGCCAGTGGTGGTGGAACGTCAGCGCGGCACCGTGGTCGATCAGCTGCAGCCGATCGTGCCAGAAGAGCATGTTGGGGTTGCGCCAGGACCGGTCCACGTTGCCCACCAGGGCGTCGAACCACAGCACCCGGCCGGCGAGCTCGGCGTCGACCTCGGTGCTGCCGGCGGAGAAGTCCAGCGCGCCGGGCAGGTAGTCCATCCCCAGGTTGACCCCGGCGGAGTGCCGGAGCAGCTCCTGCACCTCCTGGTCGGGCTCCCCCACGGCCAGCTCGGGGGCGACGTCCACGGTGACCAGCGCGGGCACCGGCAGGGACAGCGCGCGGGCCAGCTCGCCGCAGACCACCTCGGCGGCCAGCACGGGGACGCCCTGCCCGGCGGCCCGCCACTTGACCACGTAGGTGCCCAGGTCGTCGCCCTCGACCAGGCCGGGCAGGGACCCGCCCTCGCGCAGAGGCAGGACGTAGCGGGTGGCGGTGACGGAGGGCAGCACAGTGCGGGCGACGGTACCGGCGCCGACACTCAGCCGTGTGTCCCCCGACCTCGCCGCGCTGACCGCCGTCCCCTTCACCTACCCCGAGGTCGGCGCGACCCGGGACGGCGACCTGCCCGCCGGGGTGCACGTCGTGCGGCGCCGGACGGTCGTGGGGCAGGGTGACGACGCCTTCGACCGGGCCGTCGCGGCGGTCTTCGACTGGGCACCGCAGCGGCACGCGGGCCTGCGGGTGCGCGCGTCGGGCCCGGCCAGCGAGGAGGGCGCGGTGGTGCTCATGACCGCGGGCTTCCCGCCGGTGGGCCTGCGCATCCCGTGCCGGGTGGTCTGGTCGCTGACCACGGGGCCGAGGCGCGGGTACGCCTACGGCACGCTGCCCGGGCACCCGGAGAGCGGTGAGGAGTCCTTCCTCGTCTCCCGGGACGGCGCGGACGTCGTGTTCGAGATGGTGGCGTTCTCCCGGCTCGCCACCCGGGCGGCCCGGCTCGGCGGACCGGTCAGCCGGGTGCTGCAGTCGATCGCGCTGACCCGGTACACCGGCGCCGTCCGGCGGGCCACGCGCGGCTGACCTGGGGACCGTTTCGGACCCCCCGGGGCCCGGGGAGGCAGTCCCTGCTCGCGTCGAGACACCGGCGCCCGTGAGCACCCCCGCGCACCACTCCCCCAGGGAGAGCCATGCCTCCGGTCCAGCAGCCCGACCAGTCCGCGCCCGCCCAGGTCAGCGCCTCCGGCGCCCCGTTCGTGGCAGCCGACGGTGACCGCGACCCCCGCGCCCAGAGCGGCGACGTCCTCACCTCGCCCCAGGGCGTCCGCATCCCCGACACCGACCACTCGCTGAAGGCCGGCCGTCGAGGCCCGATCCTGCTGGAGGACTTCCACCTCCGCGAGAAGATCAGCCACTTCGACCACGAGCGCATCCCCGAGCGCGCCGTGCACGCCCGGGGCGCCGGCGCCCACGGGGTCTTCACCTCCTACGGCACGGCCGGTGACCTCACCCGGGCCGGCGTGCTGGCCGAGAAGGACCTGGAGACCCCGGTCTTCGTCCGGTTCTCCACCGTGCTCGGCTCCCGCGGCGCGGCCGACAGCGTGCGGGACACCCGCGGTTTCGCCGTGAAGTTCTACACGCAGGAGGGCAACTGGGACCTGGTCGGCAACAACATGCCGGTCTTCTTCATCCAGGAGGCCATCAAGTTCCCCGACCTGATCCACGCGGCCAAGCCCAGCCCGGATCGGGAGATCCCGTCCGCGCAGTCGGCCCACGACTCCTTCTGGGACTTCGTCTCGCTGCACACCGAGGCGACCCACCACACCCTCTGGAACATGAGCGACCGCGGCATCCCGCGCAGCTACCGGATGATGGAGGGCTTCGGCGTCCACTCCTTCCGCCTGGTCAACGCCGCGGGCGAGACCGTGCTGGTGCAGTTCAAGTGGACCCCCAAGCTCGGCGTGCACTCCCTGACCTGGGAGGAGGCGCAGATCGCCGCGGGCGTCGACCCCGACTTCCACCGTCGCGACCTCGCCGACGCCATCGAGGCCGGCGCGTTCCCCGAGTGGGAGCTCGGCGTGCAGGTGTTCGAGGACAACGAGGAGCAGACCTTCCAGGGGATCGACCTGCTCGACTCCACGAAGATCGTCCCGGAGGAGCTCGTCCCGGTGCAGCCCATCGGCCGGCTGGTGCTCAACGCCAACCCGACGAACTACTTCGCCGAGACCGAGCAGGTCGCCTTCAACACCGCCCACGTCGTCCCGGGCATCGAGTTCTCCAACGACCCGCTGCTGCAGGGGCGGAACTTCTCCTACCAGGACACCCAGCTGACCCGCCTCGGCGGACCCAACTGGACCCAGCTGCCGATCAACCGCCCGCAGGTGTCGGTCAACGACAACCACCGCGACGGGTTCATGCAGCAGGGCATCCCCACCGGCCGGACCGGCTACCACCCGAACTCGATCGACGGCGGGAGCCCGGCGCCGGCGGAGCAGGGCGGCTACACGAATGTGCCGCGCCCGGTCAGCGGCGAGGTCGTGCGCGGCGTCGACGCGTCCTTCGACGACCACTTCAGCCAGCCGGCGATGTTCTACGCCTCGCTGTCCGACGTGGAGAAGACGCATACGATCGAGGCCTACACCTTCGAGCTCGGCAAGGTGTACGAGCAGTCGATCAAGGAGCGCGTGCTCGGCGTGCTGGTGAACATCGACGCCGACCTCGCGGCCCAGGTCGCCGAGGGCCTCGGCCTCCCGGTGCCCGAGGGCGCCACGGCCGAGCACCTGGCCCCCTCCCCCGCGCTCGCCCAGGTCACGGGCGAGTCGTTCCCGGCCGACGGCCGCCAGGTCGGCGTCGTCGCCGGACCGGACGCCGACATCGCCGGGATCGCCACCCTGCGGGCGGCCCTGGAGGCTGCCGGCGCCCAGGTGAAGGTGATCGCGCCCCGCGGTGGCCTGATCGGCACCGGTGCCTCGACCGAGGTCGTCGAGCGGACGAACGTCACCGCCCGCTCGATCGAGTTCGACGCGATCGTCGTCGCCGGCGGCGCCCCGAAGGACGGCGACATCAAGGCCGTCGTCCTGCTGCAGGAGGCGTTCCGCCAGCTCAAGCCGTTCGCGGCCTGGGGTGACGGCGTCGACGTCCTGACCGCAGCCGGCATCGACACCGGTTCCCCGGGCGTGCTGACCGGTGCCGACGCGTCGGACGTCGCAGCCGACCTGCTCACCACGATGGGCCTGCACCGGGTCTGGGAGCGGGCCGACCTGGTCACGGCCTCCGCGGTCCCGCCGGCGGCCTGACCGGACGCGGGTGGAGCGGTCTCAGGTCCCGCTGGGGCCGAACCGCTCCACCCGCACCGCGCCCGGTGCGAACCCGAGCCCGACCAGCAGCTGGCTGGCCGACTCGGCGAAACCGGTCGAGCCGCAGACGAACGCGGTCTGGCCGGGCTCCCACAACGGGAAGAGGTCCATCGCGGTCAACCGCGCCGCCGGCCGGATGCCGTGCTGCTCCCGGGTGAGGACGACGATCGCCCCGGCCGCGACCAGCTCGTCGGCGTAGGGCAGCTCGGCCAGCGTCCGGGCCGACACCGCGACCCGGAGCAGGTCGAGCCGGTCGGTCGCCACCGCGTGCCGCACCATCGCGACCAGCGGGACGACGCCGGTGCCCCCGCCGACCAGCAGCGCCGGGGTCTCGCCGTCCCACGCGAACCAACCGCCGATGGGGCCGCGCACCTCGAGCTGGTCCCCCGGTTCGGCGACGTCGGCCAGGTAGGTCGACACCTCCCCGTCGTCCAGTCGCTCGACGAACAGCTCGAGCAGCGGGTCACCCGGCGCCGAGGCGACCGAGTACGACCGCTGCGCGACGTAGCCGTCGGGCGCGGTCAGCCGGAGCACGTAGTGCTGACCAGGCAGGTGGTCGACCCGGTCGGTGACGTCCAGCCGGAGCTGCACCGACCGGGGCAGCGGGCGCTTGAGCCCGGAGATCGTCGCCGTCGTCCAGCGGGTGACGGGAGCGGTCACCTGCTCAGTCCCCCTGGTACCGCTGCTGACGCCACGGGTCGCCCCGGTCGTGGTAGCCGTTGCGCTCCCAGAAGCCCTGCTGGTCGCGCCTGAGCACGTCGAGCTTGGTGACCCACTTGGCGCTCTTCCAGAAGTAGAGGTGCGGCACCAGCAGCCGCACCGGCCCGCCGTGCTCGACCGTCAACGGCTTGCCGTCGAACTCCCAGACCAGCCAGGCCTTCCCGCCGGTGAGGTCCTCGATCGGCAGGTTGGTGGTGTAGCCCGACTTGGAGGTGGCCATGACGAACTGGCCCTCCGCGGTGGGCTTCGCGACGTCCCACAACGCGTCCAGGGAGACCCCGGCGAACCGGGTGTCGAACTTCGACCAGGTGGTCACGCAGTGGATGTCCCCGCGGTACTCGCTGCCGGGCAGAGCGTGCACGCCGTCCCAGTCCCAGGTGGTCGGGTTCTCCACCTGGCCGGAGACGGTGACGTCCCAGGTCTCGGCGCTGATCCGGGGTGTGGGCTCGGCGGTGAGCACCGGCCAGTCGGCCCCCACGTCGTACTGACCGGGGGGCAGCCGGGGGTCGCGCGGTTCACGGCTGCGACCGAAGAAGCCTCGGGTGGTGGTGGGCATGGTCGGGGAACCTCCTCATCGGGCGGATCGTTCCATCAGGGTCCCCTAACATGAGCCGTGTCATACCGCGTTCATCTGGGTGTGATCTGTGCACCGTCGTACCGTGGGCCCGTGGCGACAGTGACGACGCAGCAGCAGGCCGGACACAAGTCCGCTCCGAACCGGACCCCGAAGACGGGGCGGTGGAGTTCCTCGGTGTTCAAGAAGTCGGTGATGGCGGTCACCGGGATCATCTTCCTGCTCTACCTGATCGCCCACATGGTCGGGAACCTGAAGGCGTTCGCCGGCGCGGAGACCTTCAACTCCTACTCGGAGTTCCTCCGCGACCTCGGCGAGCCGATCGTCCCCCGCCTCACGGTGCTGACAATCATCCGCGTCGTCCTGCTGGTCGCCGTCGCCGCGCACATCTGGGCCGCGTTCTCGCTGTGGCGCCAGGCCAAGCGGGCCCGCCCGGTCGGCTACGTCACCAAGAAGCGGGTCCAGCAGAGCTACGCCTCGCGGACCATGCGCTGGGGCGGCGTCATCCTCATCCTCTTCATCATCTGGCACATCCTCGACCTGACCCTGGGTGCGGTGAACCCGGCCGGCCGGGACTCGCTGCCCTACGGCCGCCTCGTCGAGGGCTTCTCGAACCCGTTCGTCACCGCCTGGTACCTGCTGGCGCTGCTGGCGCTCGGCTTCCACATCCGGCACGGGGTCTGGAGCGCCACCCAGACCCTCGGGCACAGCAACAAGCGTCGTGAGCGTGCACTGAACGTCTTCGCGATCGTCTTCGCGGTGGTGCTCATCGGCGGGTACATGACCATCCCGCTCGCCGTTTCCTTCGGCATCATCGCCTGAGACAGGAGTCCGCAGACATGGCACTCGAGCTGTTCATCGAAGGCGACCCGATCGCCGACACCAAGGCCCCCCGCGACGTCCCCATCGGGGAGCGCTGGAGCGAGCGCAAGTTCCGCGGCAAGCTGGTGAACCCGGCCAACCGCCGCAAGATGACGATCATCGTCGTCGGCACCGGTCTGGCCGGTGGCGCCGCCGCCGCGACGCTGGCCGAGGCCGGCTACAACGTGAAGTCCTTCTGGTTCCAGGACAGCCCGCGGCGCGCGCACTCCATCGCCGCGCAGGGCGGGATCAACGCCGCCAAGAACTACCGCAACGACGGCGACAGCGTGCACCGGCTGTTCTACGACACGGTCAAGGGCGGGGACTTCCGCTCCCGCGAGGACAACGTCCACCGCCTGGCCGAGATCAGCACCCAGATCATCGACCAGTGCGTGGCCCAGGGCGTGCCCTTCGCCCGCGAGTACGGCGGCCTGCTCGACAACCGTTCCTTCGGTGGCGCCCAGGTCTCGCGCACCTTCTACGCCCGGGGCCAGACGGGTCAGCAGCTGCTGATCGGCGCCTACCAGGCCTTCGAGCGCCAGGCCGCGGCCGGCAACATCGAGCAGCACTCGCGCACCGAGATGCTCGACCTGGTGGTCGTGGACGGCAAGGCGCGCGGCATCGTCGTCCGCGACCTGGTCAACGGCGAGGTCACCACCCACCTGGCCGACGCGGTCGTGCTGGGCACCGGTGGCTACTCCAACGTCTACTACCTCTCCACCAACGCCAAGGGCTCCAACACCACGGCGATCTGGCGGGCGCACAAGCGGGGCGCGTACTTCGCCAACCCCTGCTACACCCAGATCCACCCGACCTGCATCCCGGTCTCCGGCGACTACCAGTCGAAGCTGACCCTGATGAGCGAGTCGCTGCGCAACGACGGCCGCGTCTGGGTCCCCAAGGAGCGCGGCGACAGCCGTCCCCCGGCGGAGATCCCCGAGGACGAGCGTGACTACTACCTCGAGCGCAAGTACCCCGCGTTCGGCAACCTGGTCCCCCGCGACATCGCCTCCCGCCAGTCCAAGAACGTCTGCGACGAGGGTCGCGGCGTCGGCCCGAACGGGCTGGGCGTGTACCTGGACTTCGCCGAGGCCATCGAGCGGCTGGGCCGCAAGGCCGTGGAGAGCAAGTACGGCAACCTCTTCGACATGTACGCCCGGATCACCGGGGAGGACCCGTACGCCTCGCCGATGCGGATCTACCCGGCCGTGCACTACACGATGGGCGGCCTGTGGGTCGACTACGACCTCCAGTCGACGATCCCCGGCCTGTTCGTGATCGGTGAGGCCAACTTCTCCGACCACGGCGCCAACCGCCTCGGGGCCAGCGCCCTGATGCAGGGCCTGTCCGACGGCTACTTCGTGCTGCCGAACACGATCACCGACTACCTGTCCGCAGGGCCCTTCGAGAAGGTCCCCGCCGACCACCCGGCCATCGTCGAGGCCGAGGCCGGCGTGCAGGCCCAGGTCGAGAAGTTCCTCTCGATCAACGGCACCCGCACGGTGGCCTCCTTCCACCGCGAGCTCGGCCGGCTGGTCTGGGACTACTGCGGCATGGAGCGCACCGCGGAGAGCCTGCGCAAGGCCCTGGACCGCATCCCGGAGATCCGCAAGGAGTTCTGGACCAACGTCAAGGTCGCCGGCGACGCGCACACGTTCAACCAGAACCTCGAGCACGCGGCCCGGGTCGCCGACTTCATCGAGCTCGCCGAGCTGATGTGCATCGACGCCCTGCACCGCGAGGAGAGCTGCGGCGGCCACTTCCGCGCCGAGAGCCAGACCCCCGAGGGCGAGGCCCTGCGCAACGACGAGGAGTTCGCCTACGTCGCCGCCTGGGGCTGGACCCCCGAGGGTGAGCCCCCGATCCTGCACCGGGAAGCCCTCGAGTACGAGTACGTCCACCTCGCTCAGCGCAGCTACAAGTAGTCGGGAGCCACTCGTGAAGATGACCCTCAGGGTCTGGCGTCAGCCCTCCCCGCACGTCAAGGGGAAGATGGCGAACTACCACCTCACCGACGTCTCCGAGGACATGTCGTTCCTCGAGATGCTCGACGTGCTCAACGAGCAGCTCATCCTGGACGGCGAGGACCCGGTCGCCTTCGACCACGACTGTCGCGAGGGCATCTGCGGCAGCTGCGGTCTGATGATCAACGGCATCGCGCACGGGCCGGAGCAGACGACCACCTGCCAGCTGCACATGCGGTCCTTCTCCGACGGCGACACCATCGACATCGAGCCCTGGCGCTCCGGGGGCTTCCCCGTGGTCAAGGACCTCGTCGTCGACCGGTCGGCCTTCGACCGCATCATCGCCGTCGGCGGGTTCATCTCCGCCCCCACCGGCACCGCCCCGGACGCACACGCCACCCCGGTGCCCAAGGTCGACGCCGACGCCGCCTTCGACGCGGCGACCTGCATCGGCTGCGGTGCCTGTGTGGCCGCCTGCCCGAACGGCTCGGCGATGCTCTTCACCGCCGCCAAGGTCACCCACCTCGGCCTGCTGCCCCAGGGCCAGCCCGAGCGGGACAGCCGGGTGCTCAAGATGGTCGCCCAGCAGGACGCCGAGGACTTCGGTGGCTGCACCAACATCGGCGAGTGCTCCGCGGTCTGCCCGAAGGGCATCTCGATGGAGACCATCTCGCGGCTCAACCACGACCTGCTCGGCGCCCTGCGCGCCAACGCGGTGCCGACGAGCTGACCCACCTGCACGGACGAGAAGGGCGGTGGACCTGCGGGTCCACCGCCCTTTTCCGTCGTCCGGGAGGTTCACTGCGACGGATTCCCCACGGACGCTCGATCAGTGCCACCATGTCGGCATGACCGATGTGCTGGACCAGACCGCGCTGCAGCAGCGCCGGCAGCTGGTCACCGAGATCCCCGGCCCGCGCTCGCGTGAGCTGATGACCCGCCGCAACGCGACCGTCTCCGCCGGGGTCGGCACCACTCTGCCGGTCTTCGTCACCCGGGCCGGCGGCGGCGTGATCGAGGACGTCGACGGCAACACCCTCATCGACCTCGGCTCGGGCATCGCCGTGGTCAGCGTGGGCAACAGCGCCCCGCGGGTGGTCGAGGCCGTCCAGGCCCAGGTCGCGGACTTCACCCACACCTGCTTCATGGTCACCCCCTACGAGGGCTACGTCGCCGTCTGCGAGGCGCTGGCCGAGCTGACCCCCGGCGACCACGCCAAGAAGAGCGCGCTGTTCAACTCCGGCTCCGAGGCCGTGGAGAACGCGGTCAAGATCGCCCGGCACGCCACCGGTCGCCCGGGCGTCGTGGTGTTCGACCACGCCTACCACGGCCGCACCAACCTCACGATGGCGCTGACGGCGAAGAACATGCCCTACAAGCACCGCTTCGGGCCCTTCGCCGGTGAGGTCTACCGGGTGCCGATGAGCTACCCCTACCGCGACGGCCTCGCAGGCCCCGACGCCGCTGCCCGCGCGATCTCCCAGATCGAGGTGCAGGTCGGCGCCGGCAACACCGCGGCCGTGCTGATCGAGCCGGTGCAGGGCGAGGGCGGGTTCATCGAGCCCGCCCCGGGCTTCCTCACCGCGATCAGCCGGTGGTGCACCGCCAACGGCGTGGTGTTCATCGCCGACGAGATCCAGTCCGGCTTCTGCCGCACCGGCGACTGGTTCGGCGTCGACGCCGAGGGCGTCGTCCCCGACCTGGTGACGACGGCCAAGGGCATGGCCGGCGGGCTGCCGCTGGCCGCGGTCACCGGCCGCGCCGAGCTGATGGACGCCGTGCACCCGGGCGGGCTGGGCGGCACCTACGGCGGCAACCCGGTCGCCTGCGCCGCGGCGCTGGGGGCCATCGCCACCATGCGCGAGGAGGACCTCGCCGGGGCCGCCCGGGCCATCGGCGAGCGGATGCTGCCCCGCCTGCGCACGCTGGCGGAGCGGCACCCGGAGATCGGTGACGTCCGCGGGCGCGGGGCGATGATCGCCCTGGAGCTGGTGCGCCCGGGCACGACCGAGCCGGACGCCGCACTCGCCGGGGCGGTCGCGAAGGCCTGCCACGCGCAGGGCGTCGTCGTCCTCACCGCCGGGTCCTACGGCAACGTGCTGCGCTTCCTGCCGCCGCTGGTCATCGGGCACGACCTGCTCGACGAGGCCCTCGACGTCCTCGAGGCCGCGTTCGCCGAGGTGACCGGCTCCTGATCCAGCGCCTGGACGCCGACGACGCCGCGCTGCTGCGCGACGTCCGGCTGCGGGCACTGCGGGCCGACCCGGACGCGTTCGGCTCCACGCTGGACCGCGAGCTCCCGCTGGACGCCGCGGCCTGGCGGGAGCGGGTGACCGGGTCGGCCTGGTTCCTGTCGCACCCGCTGGGGCTGGTGTGCGGTGCGGTCGAAGAGCCGTCGCGGGTGGCCCTGTCCGGGCTCTGGGTCTCCCCGACCGCGCGGGGCACGGGCCAGGCCCGCCGGTTGGTCTCCGCGGTCGAGGACTGGGCGGTGGCGCAGGGCGCCACCGCGGTCGTGGCCCGGGTGTTCGACGACAACGCGGCCGCCACGGCGCTGTGGACCTCCCTCGGCTTCGTCGCCGACGACGTGACCGTGGTCAGCCGCCGGGACCCGACCCGCACCTGGCGGGCCTGGTCCCGGCCGCTGCCCGCGCTCAGCGCCTGACGAGGCCGTGCGGGTCGATGACGAACTTCTTCGCCGCGCCCTCGTCGAAGTCCGCGTAGCCCTGCGGCGCCTCGTCCAGGCTGATCACGGTGGCGTTGACCGCCTTCGCGATCTGCACCCGGTCGTGCAGGATCGCCATCATCAGGCCGTGGTTGTACTGCATCACCGGACACTGGCCGGTGGTGAACGACAGCGACTTGGCCCAACCGGTGCCCAGGCTCAGGCTCAGCGCGCCGACCTTGGCCGCGTCGTCGACACCACCGGGGTCGCCGGTGACGTAGAGCCCGGGGATGCCGATCCTCCCCCCGGCCGCGGTGACGTCCATCAGGGAGTTCAGCACCGTCGCCGGCGCCTCCCCGGCGCCCGCGCCGTGCCCGCGGGCCTCGAACCCGACCGCGTCCACCGTGGCGTCGACCTCGGGCACGCCCAGCAGCTGCTCGATCTGGTCGGCCGGGGATCCCTGGGACACGTCCACGGTCTCGCAGCCGAAGCTGCGGGCCTGGGCGAGCCGCTGCGGGTTGAGGTCGGCGACGATGACCACCGCGGCACCGAGCAGCTGGGCGCTGGCCGCCGCGGCGAGCCCGACCGGACCGGCGCCGGCCACGTAGACGGTGGAGCCCGGCTTCACGCCCGCGGTGTAGGCGCCGTGGAAGCCGGTCGGGAAGATGTCGGACAGCATGGTGAGGTCCAGGACCTTCTCCATCGCCTGGTCCCGGTCGGGGAAGCGCAGCAGGTTCCAGTCGGCGTACGGGATGGTCACGTACTCGGCCTGCCCGCCCACCCAGCCACCCATGTCGACGTAGCCGTAGGCCGCGCCGGGGCGTGCCGGGTTGACGTTCAGGCAGATGCCGGTCTTGCCCTCCTTGCAGTTGCGGCACCGGCCGCAGGCGATGTTGAACGGCACCGAGCAGAGGTCACCGACGTGGATGAACTCCACCCCGGGGCCGGCCTCGACCACCTCGCCGAGGATCTCGTGACCCAGGATCAGGTTCGGCGGCGCCGTCGTCCGGCCGCGCACCATGTGCTGGTCGCTGCCGCAGATGTTGGTGGTGACCACCTTCAGGACCACGCCGTGGTCGAGCTTGCGGCCCACGTTCGCCGGGTTCACCCCCGGCCCGTCCTTCAGGACGAGTTCGGGGTGGTCGATGGTCTGCACCTCGACCTTCCCCGGTGAGATGTAGGCAACGCCTCTGTTGCTGGCCATGGGGGTGCTCCTGGGTGCTCGGCGGCGGCTGCCCGACCGGCAGCGCGCGTCGAGTCTGCTCGCGCCGGGGACCGGTGAGATGGGGACTTTCGACCCCAACGGGGTGACCGGGGTCACTCCTAGCGTGCTCCTGTCCGGCCGCCCGACCGGCCGCTGCGGACCACCAGGAGGAACCGTGACCGCCCCTCTCAAGCCCCACACCCTCGCCGGGGAGCTCGCCGCCGAGTTCGCCGGCACGCTGATCCTGATCCTGTTCGGCCTGGGCGTCGTCGCCCAGGTCGTGGCCGGGGGGATCGGCGACCACGACAGCATCGCCTGGGCCTGGGGGCTGGGCGTCACCTTCGGCGTCTACCTGGCCGCCCGGATCAGCGGGGCCCACCTCAACCCGGCCGTCACCATCGCGCTGGCCGCCTTCCGCGGCTTCCCGTGGCGGAAGGTCGGGCCCTACGCCCTGGCCCAGACGGCCGGGGCGGCCGTCGCGGCCCTGCTCGTCCGCTGGAACTACGACGACGTCCTCACCGCCATGGACCCGGACCACACCATCGCCACCCAGGGCGTGTTCTCGACCCTGCCGGGCAACGGCACCCTGCCGGTGGGCACCTGGGGGGCCTTCCGCGACCAGGTGATCGGCACCGCGATCCTGATGCTGCTGATCCTGGCGGTGACCGACCTGCGCAACAGCTCTCCCGGGGTCAACCTCGCCCCCTTCGTGATCGGGCTGATCGTCGTCGCGATCGGGATGGCCTGGGGCACGAACGCCGGGTACGCGATCAACCCGGCCCGCGACTTCGGTCCCCGGCTGGTCTCCTGGCTGACCGGGTACGGCACGGCGTGGCAGGACCAGTACGGACAGCTGTACTTCTGGGTGCCGATCATCGCCCCGGTGATCGGCGCGCTGGTCGGGGCGGTGTTCTACGACCAGGTGGTGGGCCGCTTCCTTCCGGTGGCCGACGCCGATGCCGAGCCGGGTCGCACCCCCACCGACCCGGACGTGCCCCAGGGGCGGCACGACGCCGAGGCCACCGACGTCCGCCGGGTGCACGTCGATCGGGACGAGCACACCTCCTCGTCCACCTGACCCACCCGACCACCCCCGACGCCGGGCACGACCTCTGGTTGTGCCCGGCGTCACCTCGCTCTAGCGTCCGCTCCACCCCTCCCACGTCAGGACCGCCCGATGAAGAAGCTGATCAACGACCCGGCCGACGTCGTCGCCGACGCGCTGCGCGGGATGGCGGCTGCGCACCCGCAGCTGCGGGTCGACCACGAGAACCGGGTGGTGTTCCGCCGGGACGCGCCGCGGGCGGGCAAGGTCGGGCTGGTCTCCGGCGGTGGCACCGGCCACGAGCCGATGCACGGCGGCTTCGTCGGCGTCGGGATGCTGGACGCCGCGTGTGCCGGTGAGGTGTTCACCTCCCCGGTGCCCGACCAGATGGTCGCCGCGACCCAGGGCGTGGACGGCGGTGCCGGGGTGCTGCACATCGTGAAGAACTACACCGGCGACGTGATGAACTTCGAGATGGCCGCCGAGCTGGTCGCCGCGGAGAGCGGCACCGAGGTGGTCACGGTCGTCGTGGACGACGACGTCGCGGTCGAGGACAGCCTGTTCACCGCCGGCCGCCGCGGCGTGGGCACCACGGTGCTGCTGGAGAAGATCGTCGGTGCGGCGGCCGAGGAGGGCCGCCCGCTGGCCGAGGTCGCCGACCTGGCCCGCCGGATCGACGACAGCGGGCGCTCGATGGGCATGGCGCTGACCTCGTGCACCGTGCCGGCCGCCGGCAGGCCCACGTTCGACCTGCCCGACGGGGAGATGGAGATCGGGATCGGCATCCACGGCGAGCCCGGTCGCCGCCGGGTGCCGATCGCCCCCGCCCGTGAGGTCGCCGCGATGCTGGTCGAGCCGATCCTGGCCGACCGCTCCTTCACCGACGGCGTCATCTGCTTCGTCAACGGGCTGGGCGGCACCCCGCTGATCGAGCTGTACGTGGTCTACGCCGAGGTGGCCGCGATCCTGGAGAAGGCCGGCATCGGCATCGCCCGCTCGCTGGTCGGCCCGTACATGACCTCGCTGGAGATGGCCGGCTGCTCGGTCACCCTGCTGCAGGCCGACGACGAGCTGCTGCGGCTGTGGGACGCCCCCGTCGACACCCCCGGCCTGCGGTGGGGCGCCTGATGGACCTCGCGGACCTGACCGCCTGGGTGCAGCGCTTCGCCGAGCTGGTGCACGAGCAGAAGGACGAGCTCACCGCGCTGGACTCGGCCATCGGGGACGCCGACCACGGCTCGAACATGGACCGCGGGATGGCCGCCGTCGTCGCGGCCCTGGCCGACGCTCCCCCGGCCGACCCCGCGGCGCTGTTGAAGGAGACCGGCGCCACGCTGGTGTCGAAGGTCGGCGGCGCGTCCGGCCCGCTCTACGGGACGCTGTTCCTCCGGATGGCCGGGGCAGCCGACGGCGGCTTCGCACCGGCGCTGCGGGCGGGCTACGAGGGCGTGCTGGCCCGCGGCAAGGCCGAACCGGGTGACAAGACGATGGTCGACGCCCTGGGTCCGGCCTGCGACGTCCTGGACGCCGGGGGGTCGATCGCGGAGGCCGCGCAGGCCGCCGCCGACGGCCGGGACGCGACCGTGCCGCTGGTGGCCCGCAAGGGCCGGGCCAGCTACCTGGGCGAGCGCAGCGCCGGGCACCAGGACCCGGGCGCGACCTCGACCGCCCTCCTGCTGCGCGCGGCCGCCGAGACGCTCGCGTGAGCGTCGGGATCGTGGTCGTCTCGCACAGCCGGGCGCTGGCCGACGCCGCGGTGGAACTGGCCCGGCAGATGCTCCCCGGCCGCGAGCTGGCGATCGAGGTGGCCGCCGGGATGGACGACGGGTCGCTGGGCACCGACGCCATGGCGGTGGCGACGGCGATCACCGCTGCCGACACCGGCGACGGCGTCGTCGTCCTGATGGACCTGGGCAGTGCCGTGCTGTCGGCCGAGACCGCGATGGAGTTCCTCGACGAGGACGTCCGGGAACGGGTGACCCTGTCCGCGGCACCGCTGGTCGAGGGGCTGGTCGGCGCCGTGGTCGTCGCTGCCGGGGGCGCGGGCCGGGACCAGGTGGCCGCGGAGGCCGCCCGCGGGTTGGCGCCGAAGGAGGCCCAGCTCCGGTGAGATGTCCTAGCCTCTTCCTGTGACCGCGCTGAGCCTCCCCGGGACCCGCTGATGGCCAGCGGCCTCTTCGCCCTGTTCGACGACGTCGCCGCGCTGGTCCGGCTGTCGGCGGCGTCCCTGGACGACATCGGCGCCGCCGCGGGGCGGGCCGGCATCAAGGCCGCCGGCGTGGTCGTCGACGACGCGGCGGTCACCCCGCGGTACGTGCAGGGCCTCGAGCCGAAGCGCGAGCTGTCGATCATCGGCCGCATCGCCAAGGGCTCGATCCGCAACAAGCTGCTGATCATCCTGCCGGCGATCCTGCTGCTGTCGCAGTTCCTGCCGTTCCTGCTCACCCCGATCCTGATGATCGGCGGCGCCTACCTCTGCTACGAGGGCGCGGAGAAGCTGTGGGAGAAGGTCTCCGGGCACCACCCGGAGGAGACCGCCGCCGCGACGGACACCACGACCGATCCGGCCGAGCACGAGAAGACCGTGGTCTCCGGGGCCGTGCGCACCGACTTCATCCTCAGCGCCGAGATCATGGTCATCGCGCTCAACGAGGTCGACACCGAGCCCTTCGTGACCCGGGCGATCATCCTGGTCGTCGTCGCGCTGCTGATCACCGCGCTGGTCTACGGCGTGGTCGCGCTCATCGTGAAGATGGACGACGCCGGTGTCGCGCTGGCCGCGAAGCGCTCCAAGGGCGTCGCCGCGTTCGGCCGCGGCCTGGTCAAGGCCATGCCCATCGTGCTGGCCACGCTGGCCACCGTCGGGATCGCCGCCATGCTCTGGGTCGGCGGGCACATCCTGCTCGTCGGCGCCGAGGAGCTCGGCTGGACCGGGCCCTACGGGTTCGTGCACCACGTCGAGGAGATCGTGCACGACGCGACCGGCGCGCTGGGCGGGGTGCTCGGCTGGCTGACCAACACCGCGATGTCCGCCGTGGTGGGCGTCGTCGTCGGCGCGGTGCTCGTGGCCGTGCTGCACGTGGTCCCCAGGCGCGGGGCCAAGGCCGCCGCGCACTGAGGCGTCAGCCGCCGCGGGCGAAGAGCTCGGCGGCCTGGGCGTCGTCCACGAAGGGGTACTTGACCTTGAACTGGGCCAGGGCGTCGGCGACCGACAGCACGTGGTTATCCCGCTGCCCGGTCGCGTCGACCGTCTGCACGGTGACCATGTCCTCGTTGATCGGCACCCAGTGGGTCTCGGCGTAGTCGGTGAACACGTTCGGCACGTGCTCCACGCTACGACCCACGCTCGTGCCCCGGGATGCAGGCAGCCCCGCCCCGGACGCGTGAAACGACCGGGAGCGGGGCCTGTTCCCCCCGCTCATGGCGAGTGGGCGGAGGACGTGCCGACGACGGTACGCACCGCCGTCGCGCCTCAGCCCAGCGGCACCGGTGCGGGCGGGGTGGTTGCCTCGAGGGCCTCGGTGACGGCGGTGGACAACCAGCCGGCGGCCTGGAAGAGGTCGAGGGCGCCCTCGGAGGTCGAGGACAGGGTGGCCGCGGAGACCGAGGCCGACCGCACGGCGTCGCACACCGTCGTCGTCATGGCCCTCGTATCGGCAGGTCGTGGCCCGACCTGGAATCACCGGGATGACAGGACGCCCAGCAGCTGCAGCTTCTCGTGGGTCTCGCTCCCGGGGACGGCGGTGTAGACCAGCAGCGTGTGCGACTGCTGCGGGTCGAGCAGGGTCTGGCACTGCAGCTCCAGCAGCCCCAGGTCCGGGTGCACGAACCGCTTGGACTCCGCGGGGCGGACGCCGACCTCGTGGGTGGCCCAGACCCCGCGGAACTCCGCGCTGCGTTCCAGCAGCTCCTCGGCGATCCGGGCTGCGCGCGAGCGCGGTCCCCGGACCGCGATGACGCTGCGCAGGCCCGAGGCCCACACCCGGGACAGGTGCGCGTGGTCGTCGGGGTGGTACAGCTCGCGGGTGGTCGGGTCGGTGAACCACCGGTAGCCCAGGCTGCGGGCGAGACCGGTGCGCAGGGTGGCGTCCCCGAGCAGGGCCACCCCGAGCCGGGTCTGGCGCAGCGTCTCCCCCAGCTCGCTGACCACCTCGGCGGGGGTGTCGTCGAGCCGGTCCAGGATGCGCAGCAGGCCCGGACCGACGTGCCAGCTCTCCGCGCCCCGGACCGGCGGGTGGTGCCCGGCGAGTCGGTAGAGGTGGTCCCGCTGGTCGAGGGACAGGTGCAGGCCCTGGGCGATCGAGGCGATCATCGCCTCCGAGGGCTGCGGGCCCCGCTGGCGCTCGATCCGGGCGTAGTAGTCGGTGGACATGTGCGCGAGGACGGCGACCTCCTCCCGCCGCAGCCCGGTGGTCCGCCGGCGTTGCCCGCGGGGCAGGCCGACGTCCTCGGGCTGCAGGGCCTCCCGGCACGAGCGGAGGAACTCAGCCAGACCGCTGCGGTCGATGTCCACGTGCCCTCCTCCTGTCGGTGAGACCCGTTCCTACCGTGCCCGACGCGTCCCAGGCAGGGCCTGCCGATCCCCGGCTGGACCGGTCCTGGTTCTCCCTCCCGGGAGCGTCCACGCTCGACGGCAGACCCACCCCGACCCGAGGAGCACACCGTGGCACGCACCCCGATCGACGTCCCCGTCCCCGACCTGACCGGCACCCGCGCCGTCGTCACCGGCGCCAGCGACGGCATGGGCCGGCACATCGCCGCCCGGCTGGCCGCCGCCGGCGCCGAGGTGGTGCTGCCGGTCCGCAACCCGTCCAAGGGCCAGGCCGCGGTCGCCGCCATCCGCACCGAGGTGCCGGGCGCGGACGTCTCCCTCCGCACGATGGACCTGTCCTCCCTGCAGTCGGTGGCCGACCTCGGGGCCGCCCTGCGCGAGGAGGGGACGCCCATCGGCATCCTCGTGGCCAACGCCGGGGTGATGACGCCGCCGGACCGGCAGACCACCGCCGACGGACACGAGCTGCAGTTCGGCACCAACCACCTCGGCCACGTGGCCCTCGTCGGCCACCTGCTCCCCCTGCTCGTCGCCGGTCGGGCCCGGGTCGTCTCCCAGATCAGCGTCGCGGCGAACCAGCACGCCGTGCACTGGGACGACCTGGACTGGGAGCGCAGCTACGACGGGATGAAGGCCTACAGCTCGTCGAAGATCGCGTTCGGGCTCTTCGGCCTCGAGCTCGACCGGCGCAGCAAGGCCGCCGGCTGGGGCATCACGAGCAACCTCGCCCACCCGGGGGTCGCCCCGACGGCACTGCTCGCCGCCCGACCGGAGGTCGGGCGCAGCAAGGACACCCTGGGCCGTCGGTTGATCCGCGTGCTGTCGGCCCGCGGGGTGCTGGTCGGCACCGTCGAGTCCGCCGGCCTGCCCGCCCTGCTGGCCGCGACCGACCCGGCTGCCGACGGCGGTCGGTTCTTCGGCCCCCGTGGCCCCGGCCACCTCGGTGGGCCGCCCGCCCGGCAGGAGCTCTACAGCCGGCTGACCGACCCCGCCGAGGCCGCCCGGATCTGGGACGTGTCCCTGCGGATGACCGGACTCACCGCGCTCGACGCCACCCCGGGCGCCCGCCCGCAGGACGCGTCGTGACCGCAGCGGCCTGCCCGACCCGCCCGGGTGGCCTGGTCTTCCTCGGCCAGGCCGTGCGGGCCCCGGTCACCACCGGGGCCATCGCACCCAGCGGACGCGCACTGGCCCACGCCCTGGCCGCACCGGTGCTCGAACGGTCGGGCACCGACCTGCGGGTGCTCGAGGTCGGTGCCGGCACCGGCTCGGTCACCCGCACCCTCACCCGGCTGCTCGGCCCGCGCAGCCGCCTGGACGTCGTCGAGGCCAACGGCGCCTTCGTGCCCGGGCTGGTCGAGCTGACCCGGGGGGCGGCGGCCGACGTCCGGGTCCACCACGACCGGATCGAGGACGTGGAGCTCGACACCGACTACGACGTCGTCGTCGCCGCCCTGCCCTTCACCAACCTCCCCCTCCCCGAGGTCACCGCGGTCCTGGCCCGGCTGTACCGGCACACCCGGCGCGACGGCGTCCTCACCTGGTTCGGGTACCGCGGCACCGCCCTGGCCCGGGCGCTGACCGCCGGTCCGGCGTCGACGGCCCGGCACCGCGCGGTGCAGCGGCACCTCGCCTCGCTGGGAGGCAGCAGCGCCACGGTGTGGGCGAACCTGCCGCCCGCTCGGGTCACCCGGCTGCGACCGCACGGCTGACCCCGCCGGGTCGGAACCTCCATCGGGGCCCCGGGACGACGGGGACGGTCTCCACGTCGCCGGGGCCACGGCCGTGATCTGGTGCACTCATGACGATGACAGCTCCGGTGGCACCGGCCACCCACGACGTCGCGGGCTCCACGCTCACCGCCGAGCTCACCGACGAGCTCGCCGCCCTGCTGCCGGCCGGTGCCGTGCTGACCGACCCCGACGTCGTGGCGGGCATGAGCCGCGACCAGGCCGCGTGGGCGCCGCACGGGCGGCCCGCCGCGGTGGTCCGTGCCACCTGCACCGAGGACGTCGTCCACGTGGTGCGGACGTGCCTGCGCCACGGGGTCCCGGTGGTCGCCCGTGGTGCCGGCACCGGGCTCTCCGGCGGGGCGAACGCGCTGGAGGGCTGCGTCGTCGTGTCGCTCGAGCGGATGGACCGGGTGCTCGAGATCAACCCCCTGGAACGCCTCGCCGTCGTGCAGCCCGGCGTCGTCAACGACGCGCTGCGTGCGGCGGTGGCCGAGCACGGTCTCTGGTACCCCCCGGACCCCGCGAGCTCGCCCTGGTCGACCATCGGCGGCAACGTGGCGACGAACGCCGGGGGCCTGTGTTGCGTCAAGTACGGCGTCACCCGCGACTACGTCCTCCAGCTCGAGGTCGTCACCGGCCGCGGCGAGGTGGTCCGGCTCGGCCGGCGCACCGCCAAGGGCGTGGCGGGCTACGACCTGATGGGCCTGCTCATCGGGTCGGAGGGCACGCTCGGGATCGTCACCGAGGTCACCGTCCGCCTGCGCCCCCTGCCCGCCCCGGCCGTGACCGTCGCCGGCTTCTTCTCCTCCGTCGTGGCCGCCGGCGCCGCCGTGCGGGCCGTGGGCGAGGCCGGCCTGGTGCCGTCGGCGCTGGAGCTGGTCGACCGGCACTGCCTCCGGGCCGTCGACGAGTGGAAGCACATGGGCCTGTCCACCGAGGCCGAGGTCGTTCTGCTGGGCCGGTTCGACGAGCCGGGCGAGCTCGGCGAGGGCCTGGCCGAGCAGATGGTCGCGTGCTTCCGCGCCGCCGGTGCCACCTGGGCCGAGCGCTCCACCGACGAGGCCGAGGCCGAGGCGCTCTTCGCCGCGCGGCGGCTGGCCTACCCGGCGCTCGAGCGCCTGGGACCAGTGCTGACCGAGGACGTGTGCGTGCCCAAGGAGCAGGTGCCCGAGATGCTGGCGCGCATCGAGCGCACCGCGGTCCGGCGGGGCGTCGTCATCGCGAACATCGCCCACGCCGGCGACGGGAACCTGCACCCGCTGCTGGTGACGCCCCCGGGCGACGAGGACGCCCGGGTCCGCGCCGAGGCGGCGTTCGACGACATCATCGCCGACGCCCTCGCGCTCGGGGGCACCGTCACGGGCGAGCACGGCGTCGGTCTGCTCAAGCGGGACGGCCTCACCGCCGAGCTGTCCGCCGAGGTCCTCGCGATGCACCGGGCCGTCAAGGCCGCCCTCGACCCCGCCCACCTGCTCAACCCCGGCAAGGTGTTCTCCGCACACCCGACCACGCCCCCGACCGCAGCCCTGACAGGAGACCTGCCGTGACCCGTCCCTCCACCACGATCGAGGTGGTCCCGACCGCGGCCGGGCCGTTCGAGGTGCTGACCCGGCCGGGCACGACCGAGCCGGTGCTCGCGGTGCACGGCGTGTCGAGCAACAACCGGCTGTGGTCGTGGGTCCTCGAGGCCGCGCCGGAGGTCAGCGTGGTCGCCCCCGACCTCGCCGGTCGCGGCGGGACGCCGGCACGACCGGGACCGTCCTCGGTGGCCTCGCACGCCGAGCAGCTCGTGGCCCTGCTGGACGCCCTGGGGCTCGACCGGGTCCACCTCCTGGGCATGTCGCTGGGCGGCTTCGTCGTCAGCGAGCTCGCCGCCCGGCACCCGGACCGCGTCCGCACCATCACCCTGGTCGACGGCGGGCTGCCGCTCGAGGTCGGTGAGCAGGGTCCGCCGCCGGCAGCCGCCGTGGCGCCGAAGCTCCGGGCGCAGTACGCCTCCGACCGGGTCTGGGCCGACGTGGGGGCCTACCTCGAGCACTACCGCGGCAGCGTGGCACCGCTGACCGGGGCCGACGACCCGCGCATGCGGACCCTGGTGTCGCACGACCTCGCGGCGGTCGACGGAGGGGTGGCGGTGCAGCGCGACCTCGACTCGGTCGTCGACGACGCGGTCTCCGTCTTCGCCTCCGCCGCTCCGGCCGCGGCCCTCGCCGCCGTCCGGGCGCCGATCAGGCTGGTCCACGCGCCGTGGAGCACCGGTGCCGACTCGCCGCCGATGTACGCGTCCGCGCACGTGGCGCACGTCGTCGCCACGACCCCGTCCCTCGTCTCCGCCGAACTGGTGGCCGGGGTGGACCACGCGGCGATCGTCATGACCGACCACGGCGCCTCGGCCTGCGTCGCGGCCCTGCGCGCCAACCTCGGGGCCTAGGCCGCGGGGTGTAGACCTCTCCTCCGTCCGGGGCCGGTTCTCATGGATGTGATGCCCATCGTGCGGCCTGCTCGGAGTGCCTAGCGTCACACCGCAGAGCGGCGACGAGCCGGCCCCGGACCAGGAGAGCACCCACACCATGGCCACGAGCGAGATCCCCACCACCGCCCTGCCGGGCGACCCGACCGACGCGGCCCCGGCACCCGCGCCCCGCATGCGACGGATGTCGTTCGGGCTGCTGCTCGTCTACGTCGCGATCCTCGCGGTCAACTCGGGGGGCAACGGGATCCTCCTGCCGAACATCGTGGCGGGCATCGACGAGGCCGGGAAGATCGGCAACCTGGCGATCGTCACGACCGTCGCCTTCATCGCCAACGTCTTCGCCCAGCCCGTCGCCGGCGCCCTGTCCGACGCCACCCGGTCGCGCTTCGGCCGCCGCACGCCGTGGATGGTCGGTGGCGCCCTGCTGACGAGCGGGTTCCTCGTGGGCCTGCCCATGGCGCAGTCGGTGCTCACCGTCGCGCTGGTGTGGCTCGTCGTGCAGGTGGGCGTCAACGCCCTGCAGGCGGCCGCGACGGCCGTCGTGCCCGACCGCTACCCCGCGGCCCGACGCGGCGGTGTCTCCGCCATGATCGGGGTCGGCATCACCATCGGGAACGCGGTCGGGGTGGCCGTCGCCGGCAGCACCGCCACCCAGGGCGCCCTCCCCTACGTCGTCCTGGCCGTCCTCGTCCTGGTCCTCGTCGGCGCCTTCGTCCTGGTCAACCGGGACGAGCCCAGCACGCACCTGCCCCGCGAGCGCACCGGTGCCCGGGACTTCCTGCGCGGGTTCTGGGTCAGCCCCCGCCAGCACCCCGACTTCGCCTGGGCCTTCCTCTCCCGCTTCCTCATGGTGATCGGGTTCTACGGCGCACAGACCTACGGGCTCTACATCCTGCGCGACTACATCGGCCTGGGTGACGAGGAGTCCAACGCCTTCGCCGCCACGATGGGCATCGTCCTGCTCGTGGGTGTCCTGGTCTCGGCGTCGGGCAGCGGCTGGCTCTCCGACCGCGTCGGCCGGCGCAAGCCCTTCATCGTCTGGTCCTCGGTCGTCATGGCGATCGCCCTGGCCGTCCCGCTCCTCGTGCCGACGACGACCGGGATCCTGGTCTACGCCTTCCTGCTGGGTCTGGGGTTCGGCACCTACATCTCCATCGACCTCGCCCTCATGACCGAGGTGCTGCCCGCCCGCCTCGGCGGGAGCAGCGCCGGGCGTGACCTGGCCATCCTGGGTCTGGCCACCACCCTCCCCCAGGCCATGAGCCCCTCGATCGCCGCCGGCCTCGTCACGCTCACCGGTGGCTACCCCGTCCTCTTCGTCTCCGGCATCGTCTTCGTGATGCTCGGCGCGGTCGCCATCCGGCCGGTCAAGGCCGTGCGGTGACGTGACCCCCGGGGCCGGCGTCGTGGGTGAGGATGAGGTCATGGCCCCCAACGACGCCGCGCCGTCGGTCGCCGAGCTGCGTCGCCGGGCCGACGAGCTGGTCGTCCTCAACGACCTCGCTCGTCGGCTGGCTGCACTGCACGACACCCGGGACGTGCTCGACGAGGTGGCCCGGCAGGCACGGCGGCTGCTCGGTGTGGACGTCGCCTACATCATGCTGCTGCGCGGCGAGGTGCTCCGGATCGAGGTCGTGGACGGCGCCATGGGCTCGGCGATGCGCGGCATCGAGCTCGAGCGGGGACAGGGCCTCGGCGGCCAGGTCCTGGCGGCGGGCCGCCCGCTGTGGAGTGAGAGCTACCTCCAGGACGACCGCTTCCCCCACAGCGAGGGCGTCGACTCGGCGGCGAGCAGCGAGCAGCTCGGCGGCATCCTCGCCGTCCCCCTCCTCGTCGGGGACGACACGATCGGTGTCCTGCTCGCCGCAGAGCGACGGGCCCGGGCCTTCGTCGCCCACGACGTCGAGCTCCTCGCCGGGCTCGCCGCGCACGCCGCGCTGGCCCTGCGCACCGCCGACCTCTTCGACCGGGAGCGGGCCGCGGCGACCGAGCTCCGGGCGGCCAACGCGACGCTGCGGGAGGTGAACGCGAGCCGGGAACGCGCCAGCGACCTGCGTGACGTGCTCAACGAGATCGTGCTCCACGGCGGGGGGCTCGCGGCGGTCGTGGCGGCGCTGGACCGGTCGGCCGGCCTCGTCGTCTCGGTCCGCGACCACGACGGCCGGACCCTGGCCGGGGAGCCGCCGACCGACGGTGGGCTCGTCGTCCCGGTCGAGCTGCCGGGGGGACACGGCGGCGACCTGGTCGCCGCGCCGACCACCGTGCCCGACGAGGAGGCCGTGCGCCTGCTCCGGATCGGGGCCACCACGGTGGCGGTGCTGCTGGCCTCGGAGCGTTCGGTCGCCGAGGCCGAGCTGCGCACGCGCGGCGAGTTCGTCCACGCGCTGCTCTCCTCCGGCGCCGACGAGGCCAGCCTGGTGCGCCGGGCCCGGGCCAACGGCATCGACCTGCACGCCGTCGTCACCGTGGCCGTCGTGGAGCCGGAGCCGGTCGGGGCCACCGCGGCCGGGACGTTCGCCGCCCGGCTCGCCGCCGAGCTGCGCGGGTGGTCCGCCGCGCACGCCGGGCAGGTCGTGGTGCTCCTCCCCGCGCCCGTCGAGCAGGCACGTGCTGCCGTGGCCCGGATGTCCGCGGCGGACGGCGGGACGCCGACGACGGGACTGGCCGCCGGCGCGGGCGGACCCGCCGGTGTCCGGGCGAGCCACGAGGAGGCCCGGCAGACCGCAGCGCTGCTGATCGCGCTCGACCGGGCCGGCTCCTGCGCCGCGAGCGAGGACCTCGGGCTGTACCGGTCGCTGTTCAGCCGCTCCGGCCGCGCCGACCTCACCGCGTTCGTGCGCGCCACGGTCGGCCCCCTCCTCGACTACGACGGCGAGCGGCAGCGCGACCTGGCGGTGACGCTCGAGACCTACCTCGAGCTGGCCCGCCACCACGCGCGGACCTGCGAGGCGCTCCACGTCCACGCCAACACGCTCTACCAGCGGCTCGACCGGATCACCGAGGTCCTCGGGCCGCAGTGGAAGGAGCCGGGGCGGGCCCTCGAGCTCCAGGTGGCCCTGCGCCTGCACCGGCTGATCGCCGAGCGGGCCGACTGACACCTCCATCTCCACCGCCGAAACAGGGAGGAAGCGTCCATCCCGACCACGCCCGGGTCCGCATAGCGTCCGGACCCATGGAGCTGGCGACGCAGGTGCACGGTGCCGGTCCGCGCCGGATGGCCCTGGTCCACGGGTTGGGTGCCGACGGCGCGACGTGGCGCGGCCTGACCGACCGCCTCGTCGCCGCGGGGGGCGTCACCGTCACCACGGTCGACCTGCGCGGGCACGGGGCCAGCGACCGGGCCGAGGACTACTCCGTCCGCGCGTTCGCCGACGACCTCGTCGAGACCCTGCCGGCCGGGCTGGACGTCGTCGTCGGTCACTCCCTGGGCGGCTCGGTGCTCGAGCGGGCGGTCGAGCGACTGGCACCGGAGTGCGCGGTCTACCTCGATCCCGGCTTCCGGCTCGGACTGCCGACCGAGGGCCTCACGGGCCGGCTGTTCTGGGCCACCGCACCGGTGGGTCTCACGGTGGCCGCACTCGCCCAGAAGTGGCGCAGCCGAGGCAGACCTGCCCCGTCCCCCGAGGACGCCCGGCTGCGCGACGCGGCGACCTCACGGTTCGACCGCGGGATGGCCTTCGGCGTCTTCCGGGACGTCACCCACTCCCCCGCGCCGGTCGCCCCACCCCCGGTCCCCTCGACCCTCGTGTTGTCGGACGACTCCCGCGCCGTGCTCCCGGACGCGACGGCGGAGCGCCTGGAGGCACTCGGCTGGGAGGTCCGGCGGGTGACCGGGGTCGGCCACGACTTCTGGCTCCAGGACGCCGACCGCACCTGGGCGGCGGTGCGCGACGTGCTGCTCGGCGAGCGGGCCGGCTAGACGTTGAAGCGGAACGTAGATGGCATGTTCGAGAAGTGTTGGAAACGACCGGAAACAAGCCTTTGAGCTGCGGTTTCAGCGTTTGACGTGACTGGGCGATGTCGGCTGGTTTCGATCCTCCTGCGGACTTTTTGCGGACTTTCTGCGGACTAGAACCCGACAGGCCGCCTTCGTATAAGCGGCGACGCAGTCACCCATCTCGACCCACGACCGCACGGTGCCGTCCAAGATCCCTTCCCGGGGACACCGCTCGGTGAGGGAGTCCGGAGTGCTGGTAGCACGCCGAGATTCAGAAACAGAAAGACGTCGCGCAGACGCGCCGACGCCGGACGGGGTGACGGCCGAGCCAGACGAGAAGTGGGTGTCACCCCACCTGACCCACAGACCGCCAGGGGCTTCCTCGCCGGTCTACGGCCAGGAGTAGAGGTCAGTGGGCTCACCGTTGGGCGGGGTCATGCCGACGGTGAAGGTCCGGCGAAGCTCCAGCCGCCAGGCTGGCCACCACCACCCTCGACACACCTGAGCCCCGTACTGGCCCACCACCGGAGACGACCGCCCGCGAGTCAGCCCACTCCGGGCCCGGGGTGGGCTGGCCTTGGTGAGTTGTCAGTAGCGGCGACGCGGTGGCCGCAGGTCTCCGCGATTCAGCTTGTCGATCAGGGCGGTCAACTGCTTCACCGACCGCGGGGAATGCCCGCGAGCCAGCATGTCTCCCACGATCGCGTCCTGGTCCAACAGCCCCTGCTCGCGCAGACCCAGCAACGTCCCTTGCGCGCGGTGCTGCCCAAACCCATCACCCCACCCGTTGTTACCCACGAAATGCAGATGGTCCAGCGCCTCCAGCAGCCGGGCATCCAGTTCGGGCCCAGGGCCCTCACCCAGCAAGTTCAGCGCGCCGATCGACCTGGCCCACCCCGACAGTGAGGTCCCAAAGCCCTCCACCGCGCACAGTGAAGAACCGCGGGCATACCTGGTCGCCAGCTGCAGGGCTTGCTCATCGGGCACGTAGGCCAGCACTGGACGCCCGATGTCGACCCCAGCTCGACCAGACCGGGGCGTGATCCAGTCACCCGCGCGGGCGAACGCCTCCAGCGGTCCACCACCCAGGCTGTTCTTGGAAACCGTCACCAGCACACCTCGCCTGCCCTGCGCGACGCACTCGGCCCGCACCCAGGTGACGGCGATGTCGATGGCCTCATCCCAATCCATGCCGTCCCGCTCGGGCACCCACGCCGCACGCACACCGTCCACACACCCACAGTGCCCGCCCGGTCCGACAGTTTTCAGGGCGACCGTTCAGCCAACGGCTCCTCGAGCCTGTGGCCGATGACAGGGATCCCGGCGGTAGGCGACCACAACTCGTCACGGGCATCGCCGCACCTGGGCCATGTCAGCCGGGTAGCTGGCGCCTCAGGGCCGTCGGCCGGCGCCCGAGGTCATCAAGCGGCGTCGTAGCCGGCATGTAGGCAATCAGTCGCGGAAAAGCAGGTGGGTGGGTCGACGGTTGATCGGGTCAATGACGTGGAAGCCGCCACGGGTGGCGCCTTGATCGTCGATGTAGCGATGCTCCAGGCGGGCGATACGGGCCCCGAAGCGTTCCCGGATGTCGCTGTACCGCTCGCAGTGGTGCGCACTCCACGTGTCCTGCCCGCAGTAGGCCAAGCAAGCCGAAGGGAAGATGACTGCTGAGGCGATGAGGTCTGCGATCTGCAACGGCACGTGGGTGTCGCTGTGACCGAACACCGGTGCTTCGACCAGGTGAGGCAGCTGATCTCCCCCACTGGCGAACCGGCGGGTGGTGATGGTGTGCACGTTGCCCTCGTTCTTCACCTTCGTCCGCGCGTCCAAGATCATGATGCCTTGGGTCATGGAGGCCCCGAGCTGACTGTTGAACGTGGTCGCCAGCTCAGCGACCGCCCGCGGGTAGATGTCGGCGTCCCGGTAGACCCGGTCCTGCTCCTTGATCTGCACCTTGCCCATCAGCCGGCAGCCGTGGTCCTCCAGCAGGCGGATGGTCTTGTCCAGGAACCCAATCGCACGTCGGCGCCGGTTGCGCCCACCACTCGTGCGGCGCAGGTCAGCGCGCAGCGTGCTGCCCTTCACCTCGAACTGGATGCTGTCGGTAAGCCGGGACTCCGGCGCCAGCAAATGCGGCTCGAACTCCTGCTTGAGCCGGATGAACTCCATCGACAGGCTCTTCTGCCGGGCCGCAGCGACGCTGAGCCCGACCAGAACGAACGCCGGGGTGCTGGCCGGGTGCTGCTGGGTGTAGGTCTCGGCGCTGCCAGATTCATCCAGGTAACACAGGTGCACCCACGAACCTCCCCCAGACGCAACTAAGGCCACCCGAAGGCGGCCTTAGGACTTGCTGCACAAAGTGCAGCGGGTGCGTCATGGACGCATGCCCAAGGTAGGTCACCTGGTCCCAGCTGTCCAACACTGACCGACGTCGTTCCCGGAACCCACCCCGTTGGGGCCATCGACCACCGACGGTCCCACCGCCCCAAGTGCTCAGTCGAACAGCGCCGGGCAGGGTGCAGGAGAGGGCGCCAGCCGCTCATCCCCCTCCCCACTCACCTTCTGCAGGCCTCAGCCGACGGCTGTGGCGCCGGTCGGGGACCCTGTGCTGGGCTGCTGGTGCGCCGGTGACCGCCCGGCCACTGCGGCGACCGGCAGCACCGCCCGATACGTCGTCACCGCCACCCGGCGCTTGGCACCTACCCGCGTTGTCAGCCGACCGAAAGGTCAGTGGGCGGCGTCGTAGGCCTCGACGACCGCGTTGGCGATCCGGCCCCGCTCAGACACCTCGTGGCCGTGGGACTTCGCCCACTCCCGGATCTCGGTCAAGTCCGACCGACCTGTGCCGGCCGCCTTCCTCGGTGATGCCGACGCCGACGTCCGCCGGGTCTGCGCGCTCACCTTGCGGGCCGCCTCGACGTACCGAGACAGGGCCTCGCGCATCTCGGTCGCGTTCTCTGCAGACAGGTCGATCTCGAACGACGTGCCATCCAGAGCAAAGGACACCGTCTCACCGGCACCGTCCTCCAGCAGGTCACCGGTCAGGTCATCCTCGAGCATGATCTGGGTCTTACGAGCCACGACAACCTCATTCACTCAACACGGGCAGGACATTTCCCGACAGCAGCCGAAACCGGCTCCCCGAATAGCTCTCGGGCGGGATAATGGTGTCATGGCAGCCGCATCAGAGCCCGCGGGTGACGTCCTCACCGACATGGCTCTGTGCCAGGCGCGCATCGATGTTCTGGGCAGCAAACTGGACCGTGCCGAACGGGCCGTCGGCCAAGCCCGCACTGCGGCCGCTGCCGCCAACGCCCACCGACGAGCCGACGCTCTCCTGCTGGAACTCGAGGGAGCCGAGGACGACCTCCGGGTCCTGCAGAACCGAGAAGCTCAGCCCAGGTCGAGGAACCGGCCATCCCGCGGGGAACAAGGTCACCTCTTCGACGTCGGATGACGTCGGCGATGGACCCGCCGACCTCGTTTCCAGGCGGTTGGTACGTGGGCATCAGCGCCGCGGCTGTTGTCAACGGTTGACGCAGTCAGGCCTCGGGGGTTGAACAGACAACACCTCGGGGCCGCCTCATGGCCCCACACCTGGGGGCCGTCGACCCCACACCCGGGGTCATGTTCTGGCCCGCGCTGCTGGGGTTGATGGGGGCGGCCTGACCGCAACCTTGCAATTGACTACCTTCGCAGGATGTTCCGAGACCGCCGGGGCCACGCACTAGGCCTGCTGCTTCTCCTACAAGGGGCGGTGCAGACGTGGGTGGCAGCCATGTCTCCGTTCTTGATCGCCGGCATTGGACCTGCTGATGAACCCGCCAGCTCCGCCCAACGGGCTGAGACCGATCACGTTGTCGCACTGTCGGTGGTCCTGGTTCTTCTGATGGCCTTCAGCTCGTTCACTGCCGGTGTCGGCCTGCTCCGCAGGTGGCAGCGTGCCGGGTTCCTCCTGGTGGCGGCATTCACGCACCTCGGCGCAGCTGTGGCTCTGGTCGCCTCAGGGGTCGCGTTCCTAGCTGCTGGCGCTCTCTTGTGTGTTGCACCTATAGCTTTCGCGAGTGCCATGCGACGCGCGGCGGGGCGCGACGACCGTGCAAGGTGGCCAGTAGGAGCCGACTCCTAGGTGAGTGGTAGGTGCCAGAGTCGTGCCGGCCGACCGCTGACGACCGTCTACCGGGACGTCCGCCGATTACGCATCATGGACGCTGTGGACCACGCGGACGCGCAGGCCAGGATGCTCCGATGGCATGTTCGGTCCCGGCCGCCCCAGAACCAGGTTCCCGGGCTCCTTCCTCGGCGTCACCTGATCGCTAGTTCGCCGACGACGTTCGTCGTGTTGGTGGAGATGCGTGCCTACACAACGGGGGTAGAGATCGAACTCGCCCTCCATGGCCGCGCTGATCGAGCCACCTCGTTCCTGCCAACGGACCAGAGGCTTGCCGACCGCCTCCACGTTCCGGTCGCACCAACCCCCGACATCAGCCTGACTGCCGCAGACGGCACGCCCTCTGTCGTACTTCAGGGCCGCGAATTATTCGACCAGCTCGATGATTTCGCCGACCGCCCCACCCTGTTCGTGCCCGGGGGCGAAGGAAACGGTGACCACATGACCAGCCGCTTGTGGCTCTACCCGTTTCCCGCCACGACCCTGGAACTCGGTGTCGCCTGGCCGGCTCAGGACATCGCCCCGGCAACGACCACCCTGACCATCGACGACCTTCAGCGGACACGCGACCAGATCATCGAGCTATGGCCGTGGCGCGCCGAGGACGAGCTCCGCGGCCTCGGCTCATAGACCGCCCGGACGACCGGTCATGACCGTCTACCGGGACAACGACCGTGCGGTTCTGCACTAGCAGCGGAACGAAGGATGAACCCCGGACAGGCTGCCCACTCGCGCCCGGATCGACGCCGCGGCGTCGGCTGGCACCTGGGCCTGAGTCGTTCCCAGAGTCCACGCCAAGCTGAGCAATGCTTCCTGCGGCTCGTCGTTCTCCAGTAGCTCAACGATCCCCGCGACACGATCAGCCGGGACTAGCCACGACACCGAACCAAGAATCCGCCGCGCCGCGTCGACCTCCTCCTGAACCCACTGCTCACCCATGGCCAAGAGTGTCACGCCACCGCCCGTCTATCGGGACCAAAGCTCACTATCGTGACGGGGAGTCAGGGGACGGCCAGTAGCTTGACCGCCCGCTGACGGTGGCGGCGCTGAGAGGCGCTCAACCCCTCAGGCTTTGCCGCCTCGCTGAATGCGCACGGCCGCGTACCGGGCCTGCGCGACTATGGAGCCGAGCCAAAGCACCGCCATCGCCAGCCAGACCCAGTCCTCGCGGATAGCACTGAAGATGAACATGCCCAAGAACACGAGGGTGAAGAAGATGTCATCGATCCAGCGAAAGTACAGCCGAGGCATCAAGGGCTGCCAGGCGTTCACCACAGGAGCGTAGGTCAGCCCGTGCACCGACGACTAGGGCGATTCGAATCAACGGGGAGGCGGAGTTCAGAGCGTCCGCTGGGGACCGTCTACCGGGACGGCTCAGTACCGTCAGCCGAGTGAAGCTCGGCGCAGGAGTCTCGCCCGCCCAACTCGCTCTTCGGGTAGCGGCCTTTGTGTGCCTCTTCGGCATGGGCCTCGCGACCTACCTGGATCGATCGTGGTCCCGACCAGCCTGGTGGGGTCTGCTCACTCTTGGCCTCGTGTTCCTGCTGGCTTTCAGCCTTATGCAGCGTCGTGACCGCCGACGACACGCTGGGCCGGAGCGTTCCGACTGAGGACCGTCTACTGGGACGACTCATTGCGGTCTGGACCAACCTGCTCCCGTCGATCCCTACGAAAGGACAAGGCAGCTAGGCCAACGAAACCTGCGCCGATGGCCCAGCTACTCCCGCCCGCCCCGTTCGCGGCCCCAGTTCCGACCGTCATCAGGGCGCAAATCAGATAGCCCCACCCGAAGATCCAGTCCCACCGGGGCTTGTCATCGGTCACGGCCGGAGGGTTGCACGGACACCCACCCCGCGCGAGGAGGGCGCTACGGGCCAGACCGGGTGACCGGTGTTGACCGGCTACCGGGACGGCGAGTCTTGGTCGTCTGTTCGCCAGCGCCAATACCGGAAGACGCCAACACCGAGAACGATGGCCGAGATGAGCGCCCAGCCCCAGTCCGAGCGGAACCCCTGCCTAAGGACCACGGCGATGACGACCAGAACGTAGACAGCAAATGCGACTGGGGAACGAGCCCATCCGAACTTGTCCCTGTCGACAGTGGCCACGACGTCAGTTTGGCCGATCGGTGCGGTCCAACAAGAGCCGGCCCCCGCACGTCCGTCATCGACCGTCTACCGGGACATCACCCGAGTCCTGTGCCGAAGATGGATCCGAGACGCACCCCTGCCTCACTCTGATGAGACAACAAATGGGGTGTAGCCCTCGGCCACATTCCGCACGCGGAGCTCGGAAAACACCACGGTCATTTGGTGACCGTTCGACTCCAACTCCAACTGATGGAACGGGATCCCCAAACTAGCCGTCCACGCCAGGGCTCTGTCAGACTGGTCGGCCAGGTCGAATGCCGGGTATAGGGGTTGCCAATTCACGCCCCAGACGAATGCGTCGTAGGTGCGGTCAGGGCGGGGGCGCACTAGCTCGTCGTCCAACGACCGCCCCCAGATGGCTGGGGAGACGGTCGAGTCGATTTTTGCGAACACACAATTGACGAACAAGTAGCTGATGTACTCGATGGGACGACCCAGCCGAGGGTCCGAGCTGGCGGTGATGACTAACTCGTAATCGCGCATGTAGGGCGTGAATGCGTGATACAGGAGACCGTGGTCGTAGACCTCAGAGAGGAGCGCTCGGATCCCCTCTCGATCCACGGCCGATCTGACGTCTAGTTCTTCTTCCGAGCCCATCCTCACATCATGGCCCTCAGATGGAGCCCCGTCCCTGCCATCCCACAAGCGGCCGTCTGCCGGGACATCGCCAGGTCGGCCCGAACCTCTGACCAGCAAAGACGCTTAGCGTCCCGTTAGACCCGTCCGATTTGATTTCTCACTAAGGGGCGTCATACGGGACACCTGTACTGCCTCTCGGCAGCGGCCGATCAGGAGGAGCTGACCGGCTCAGCGAGGGCCCGGACGATGGACGAGCGTCCGACCCCCAGCGAGGCTGCAATCTCGTTGAGGGTGAGCCCCTGGGCGCGCATGGCGAGCGCCGCGGCTCGGCGCTGGTCAGTCATGACGCTGGGCCGGCCACCCTTTCGGCCGCGAGCCCGCGCCGCGGCTAGCCCAGCCACTGTGCGTTCGCGGATGAGTCGGCGCTCCATCTGCGCCACCGCGGCGAAGACGTGAAAGACGAGCTCCCCACCCACCGTGGTGGTGTCAATGGCTTCGGTGGTCGACCGGAACTGGATGCCGCGGTTGGCCAGGTCGTTGACGATGCGGGTCAGGTCCTCCACCGATCGTCCGAGCCGGTCGATGCGCCACACCGCGAGGGTGTCGCCGGAGCGCAGGTACTCCAGGCAGGCGGTCAGCTGAGGTCGCTGGGCCGTGGCGCCGGAGGCGAAGTCGGTGAACACCTTGGCCGCGCCGGCTGCGGTGAGCGCGTCGTGCTGCAGGGCTGGGTCCTGCTCGAGCGTGGACACCCGCGCGTACCCGACGACCGTCATGCCGACGAAGCTAGCTGAGCTGTCGATCCAAAAGACGCTAAGGCAGGGTTTGTGGGCCGTTGATTTCGGAACGGGTTTCGGTCCTGCTGGTGCGACTACCGACCTGGTGTTCGCGACCGGCGGGTGGCCTGGCCGGTGTCGTGTCACAAACGGGGGCGGTCTCAACGGGTGGATGCAACAGCCTCTGCAGATGATCACGGTGTCGTGGTCTGAGGGGTGGTCCGGTGAGGTCGTCGGGGTTGTCGGTGGAGCAGCAGGATCAGTTGTGGGCGCGATGGCGGGCCGGTGAGTCACTGCGTGGCATCGGCCGGTCATTGGGGCTGTCGCATGCCACGGTGCACCGGCATGTCACGGCGTGTGGTGGCAGACGGCCGGTAGCGCGGCGGCGGGGGCCGCTGGCGTTGAGCGTGGTCGAGCGGGAGGAGATCAGCCGCGGGATCGCCGCCGAGGCGTCGGTGCGGGCGATCGCGCGTGTGTTGGGGCGGGAGCCCTCCACGATCAGCCGGGAGCTGGCCCGCAACGGCGGGCGGGAGGCCTACCGGGCCGCAGCAGCCGATGCCGCGGCCGATCGTCGGGCGCTGCGACCCAAGCCGGCGAAGCTGGCGATCGACGGGCGGCTTCGCGCGGAGGTGCAGCGTGGGCTGGCCCTGGAGTGGTCACCGCAGCAGATCGCGTCACGCTTGGTCGTGGACTTCCCCGACGATGAGGCGATGCGGGTCTCCCACGAGACGATCTACCTGACCTTGTTCGTGCAGGCCAGGGGCGGGTTGGCCCGTGAGTTGACCCGGTCGTTGCGCACCGGTCGGGCGACCCGGCACCCGCGCGGGGCCAAGTTGCCTTCCGGGCGTGGGCAGCTGCGCGGGATGGTCCCGATCTCCGAACGACCCGCCGAGGCCACCGACCGGGCGGTCCCCGGGCACTGGGAGGGCGACCTCGTCTTGGGCAAGCTGCCCAGTGCAGTGGCCACCCTGGTGGAGCGCACCACCCGGTTCGTGGCGTTGGTGGCGCTACCGGAAGGCAAGAAGGCCGAGCAGGTCCACCCGGCTCTGGCCGCAGCGATCAGGCGGGTGCCAGCCCAGCTGCGCCGGTCCCTGACCTGGGACCAGGGCAAGGAGATGGCCGCCCACGCACAGTTCACCGTGGCCACCGGCGTCGACGTCTATTTCTGCGACCCCAAGAGCCCCTGGCAGCGGGGCAGCAACGAGAACACCAACGGCCTCCTCCGCCAGTACCTGCCCAAGGGCGCCGACCTCACGGCCTTCACCCAGCACGACCTCGACGCCATCGCCGCACGACTCAACGGCCGACCCCGACAGACCCTGGACTGGAAGACTCCCGCCGAAGCATTCAACGAGGCCGTTGCACACACCCGTTGAGACCGCCGGGGTTTGTGACACGACGGGCCAAACATGTTGTGGCGCAGCCCTAGCGCCTGCATCGTGCTCCGGGTGCTGATCCGCAGAGAGACCCCGAACGACCGCGACGCCGTACACGCTGTCCACAACGCCGCGTTCGCCACCGAGGACGGATCGGTCGCGTTTGAGGCAACCCTGGTCGACGCCCTACGCGCCGCCGGAGACGTCATCCCAGCGCTGTCCCTGGTCGCCGAACGGGACGGCGCGGTCGTGGGGCACGTTCTCGGCAGCCGTGCGCAGCTCGCCGGCGCAACCTCGGTGGGCCTCGCGCCCCTGGGGGTCTTCCCCGACATGCAAGGGACCGGCATCGGCAGCGCGCTCATGCACGCTGTACTCGCGGCAGCTGACCCCCTCGACTTTCCCGAAGCCGTCCTTCTGGGAGACACCGGGTACTACCGGCGATTCGGCTTCCGCCCCGCCGAACCGCTGGGCATCAAGGCATCCGACCCGTCGTGGGCTGACCACTTCCAGGTACGGACCCTCCAGGCGTGGAGCGGCGAGCCCGGCGACTTCCACTACGCACCGGCCTTCGGCATCTGACAGCGCCCAGCCCGAATAAGGTCACCCCTCTCGGCCTCGCCAGGAGTTGGATGTGAACCTGGTTCTGGGCCCGATTCGGTAGGACCGCACACCGGGGTTTGTTGTCCGCACTGACTGCACTGCGACACGGGTTGCGGTGTGTGCTCCGGGAAGTCAGTGGGGCGGGACGACGCGCACCGGGGTGGCCCTGGTGTCCAGGGGTCGTCGACCAGGGCAGGCAATGGGCTGGCCCGGTCTCGGGGGGTGGGTGGCCACGACGACCGTGCAAGCGTGCCGATCGTGACGGGGCCGGCAACGCCGGATGCGAGGTGCGCCGACCCCTGCGCACCGCCGTCCCGGCACCGGTGCGTCGGGGTCGGACACCAGCTCTGGGCACTGGTCGGGTGGTCCATGGTCGAGCGGTCCTCTCCCGTTGTCCGGGGGTCCGTCAGCCTTGGAGGACGGTTCAGGCGTCGCGATCTCGGCGGCGTTCCATCGCCGGGCTCAGCGGTGGTCCTGCCGACTGGCGTGTGTCACCCCGCCCGCGTCACTCTTCCTCCGCGGTCCGGGCGGGTGGACTCGTGCGGTCGCCGTGGCCACGAGGTCGCGGGCCGGGCCGGCGGGGGGTCGGTCGGTGGGCCCCACCCACACGGCCCGCAACCGTCGGCGCAGGTCCACCCCGGTGACGCCGATGGCGACCAACCGGCCGTCGCGCAGGTCACCGGCCACCGCCAGTCGGGGCAGGACGGCCGGGCCGAGCCCGGCCCGGACGGACTCCCGGACGGCGGTCGCGGTGCTGAGCTCGAGCACCGGCGTCGGGCCCGGGGGGCCCAGGGCCTGCTCGAGAGCGGTGCGGGTGCCCGAGCCGACCTCGCGGGTGACGAGCGGGGTGCGGGCCAGCAGGGCGGCGGCCACCGGCCGTCGCCGACGGGCCCAGGGGTGGTCCGGAGCGACGACGAGCACCAGGTCGTCGGTGCCCACCACGACCTGGGAGAGGTCGGCCAGGGGGTCCGGTCCCTCGACGAGACCCACGTCCACTGCCCCGGCGCGAACCAGGTCGGCCACGGCGGCGCTGTTGGTGGCCGTCAAGGTGATCTGCTCGACGCCCCCGTGCGCCCGCAGGGCGGCCAGCCACCCCGGGACCAGGTGCTCGGCCACGGTCATGCTCGCCGCCAACCGCAATCGCGCCGATCCCCGGTGACGAAGTGCGGTCAGCCCGGCGTCCAGGTCGGTGGCGGCCTCGACCACGCGGGCCGCCCAGGCGGCGAACGCAGTCCCGGCGTCGGTGAGTCCGGTGCCGCGGGCCCGGCGATCGAGCACGGCGACGCCCACCTGCCGCTCGAGGGTGCGCAGCCGGGCCGAGGCGGCCTGCTGGCTGACACCGTGCCGGCGCCCCGCGGCGCCGATGCTGCCGGTGGCCACCACGTCCAACAACAGTTCCAACGCCCCCAGCTCGGGCACGTGCGGACTCAGCGGCACGCCGTCAGCTCCGGCAGCCATGCTGCTGCGGCGCCCAGGGCATGCTGCAACCGCTGGTCGGCCTCGGTTCGGGCGTGGGTGTTGCGCTGGGAGGGGTGCGGCACCGCCAGGGTCACCACCGGGTGCACGGGTGGGTGCATCGTCAGGTACCGCATCCAGCCGGCCAGTGCCGCCGTCCCCAGCGGGACGACGACCCGCAACCGCGGGACCAGCTGGAGGACCTCGGCCAATGCTGGACCGGCCTCCGCCAGGTCGGCGGCCCGTGGGTTGCGCCAGGCCTCGGGGGTGCCCAGCGCCCACGGGACGACGTTCCACCGCAGGCAGTCCACGGCCCGCAGCGGGGACGCTTCCCGCGCGGCCCGCAGCACCCGCGCCGTGGGGTCGGGGTTGTCCTCGGAGGAGAACCCGCGTTCCCCCAGCGCCATCGTCGCCGGACCCGGGCTCTCCAGGAGCAGCAGCACCCGCGCACCGGTGCCCCCGCCGTGCGGGTCGAACCACGGCACCGCCCGACCTCGGCCCCGCCACCGCCGGACCAGCGCGTTCAGCGGCGCGACGTGCGGGTCGTCCAGCCGGGCGAGCTTGAGCTCTCGCAGTGTCTCCTGCACCGGTGGGACGCTAGGCCCTGGCACCGAGCGCCACAAGCTGGGCTTGTGCATGCACAACGACGCGGCGGCTACCGGCAGGGTCTGCACCAGCGCACGATGGACCCATGACCAGCACGGCGACCCAGCCCACCCCCGGACCCGGCCTGTTCGGCAGTGACGACGACCGGCGACTGGCCGTGGCCAACATCGGCCCCAACTGGTTCGCCTCGGTCATGGGCACCTCCATCGTGGCCACCGCTGCAGCCACCCTGCCCGTCACCGTCCCGGGCCTGCAGGTCCTGGCACAGGTGGTGTGGGTGTTGGCCGGGGTGCTGCTGCTGGCCGTCTCGGCCGCCACCATCGCGCACTGGCGATACCACCCCGACACCGCCCGTGGGCACGCCGACAACCCGGTCATGGCGCACTTCTACGGCGCCCCACCGATGGGCCTGCTGGCCTTCGGCGTCGCCACCCACCTCGTCGGCGCCGACCTCATCGGCGCCACCGCAGCACTGTGGGTGTTCGCCGTCCTGTGGGTCGCCGGCACCGTCTACGGCCTGGTCACCGCCGTCGGCCTCCCGTACCTGGTCTTCACCCGCCACGACGTCGCAGAGGACGCCGCGTTCGGTGGGTGGCTGATGCCCGTCGTCCCGCCCATGGTGTCCGCGGCCACCGGCGCCCTGCTGGTCCCCGAACTGCCCGCCGGACAGCTGCGCACCACCCTGTTCACCCTGTGCTGGTCGATGTTCGGGCTCTCACTGCTGGCCAGCCTCGTGGTGATCACCTTGGTGTGGGGCCGACTGGCCCGGCACAAGATCGGCGCCGCCGCCATGGTGCCCACGCTGTGGATCGTGCTCGGCCCGTTGGGCCAGTCGATCACCGCCGCGAACAACCTGGGCAGCCAGGCCCACCTCGCCGTCCCCGAGCCCTACGCCACCGCCTTCCAGGCCATGGGGCTGGTCTACGGGCTCCCGGTGTGGGGGTTCGCGCTGATGTGGGCCGGCATCGCCCTCGCCGTCACCGTCCGCACTGCCCGGGCGCACCTGCCCTTCACCCTCACCTGGTGGTCCTTCACCTTCCCCGTCGGCACCGTCGTCACCGGCACGTCCGGGCTCGCCCTGCACACCGGCGAGACCTTCCTGCAGGTCGCGGCCGTCATGCTCTTCGCCGCGCTGCTGGGGGCCTGGGCGACAGTCGCCCTGCGCACGGCGCGCGGGGTCCTCACCGGGGCCCTGCTGCGCTGACCGTCGACCCCCGGGACATGCCAGGCACCCGACTGGGCCGGACCCGGGCGTCGCCTGGCAGGACAGCCAGTTCCGGCCCACAGAATGGGCCTCGGACGCGCAGCGGAGCTCTATCCACGGTTCCCGCAGTCACATCCGACCAGCCCGCTCCTGACACCACTGCACCACGGACGATCCATGCACATCGGGGACGACGACCGTCGGAGCCGAGCACTGCATCGACCCCGCAGACCAGGGCCCTAGCGGTTTCGGACCTAGTTGTGACACGGAATCCGTCGATCCATATACGGGGGTTTGTGACACGACGGGGCAAACGAGTTGTGGAGCGGTCCTAGCGCCTGCATCGTGCTCGGGGTGCTGATCCGCAGAGAGACCCCCAACGACCACGCCGCGGTCCACGCCGTCCACAACGCAGCGTTCGCAACCGAGGACGGTTCGACCGCGTCCGAGGCGACCCTGGTCGACGACCTGCGCGCCGCCGGAGACGTCATCCCGGCGCTGTCCCTGGTCGCCGAACGGGACGGCGTGGTCGTGGGACACGTCCTGGGCAGCCGTGCGCAGCTGAACGGTGCAGCGTCGGTGGGCCTGGCGCCCCTGGGAGTCCTCCCCCGCCTGCAGGGAACAGGCATCGGCAGCGCGCTCATGCACGCCGTCCTCGCGGCGACCGACGCCCTCGACTTTCCCGAAGCCGTCCTACTGGGAGACACCGGCTACTACCAGCGCTTCGGCTTCCGCCCCGCCGAACCGCTCGGCATCAAGGCACCCGACCCCACGTGGGCCGACCACTTCCAGGTACGCACCCTCCAGGCGTGGAACGACCAGTCCGGCAACTTCCAATACGCACCGGCCTTCGGGATCTGACAGCGCCCGGCCCGAACGAGGTCACCCCTCTCGACCTAGCCAAGAGATGGATGTGAACCTGGTTCTGGGCCGGATCTTGTAGGACCGCATACCGGCGGTTCTGGAACGCAGTTGCGGCACCCGTTTGTGGTCACGCGGTGTCACAGTGCCGAAAGCCGCTACGTCCAGGTCTGCAGACGCCGGCTGAGATGGTCAGCGGACGAGGCTCACGACGACTTGGCCGAGCACCAGGACCGCTACGGCGAAGACCAGCCAAGCGAACCAGCGCTTGAGTCGTGTTGTGTCCAGGCCGGCACCCAGACGCCCGGCGACGAGTGCGGCGACTACGGCGGCCGCGGTGAAGCCGAGGGTGATGGGCACGTCGATGGGGGCCTCGCCGGCGTGGGCGGCGAACCCGGCGGCGCTGTTCACGGCCACGATGACCAGCGAGGTGCCGATCGCGGTAGTCATGGGCAGCCCGAGCACGATCACCAGCACCGGGATGATGAGGAACCCACCCCCGACGCCGAGCAGGCCGGTGAGGAACCCGACGACCAGACCACCGGCGATGGTGCGGGTCAGGCACCGCCGCCAGTTGACGGTCCCGTGGTCGGTGGCGCACGCGGCCCCGGTAGCGGGCTTGTCCTGCAGCATCCGCACGCCGGCGGCGATCATCAGGGCCGCGAACAAGGTCAGGACGACGTCGTCAGGCAGCAGCCGGTTCACCGCCGCCCCGGCGAAGGCCGTCGCCGCCCCGGCGGCCCCGAACACGATGGCGATGCGCCACGCGATCTGCCGAGCTCGCAGTCGGGGCAACAGGGCGACGACGGCGGTGATGCCCACGACCAGCAGCGACGTGGCCACGGCCTGGGGCAGCGGTTGTCCGACGACGTAGACCAGGGCAGGCACGGCCAGGATCGACCCGCCCCCGCCGAGGAGTCCGACGAGGGCGCCGATGACCAGGCCGAGGCCGATCGCTGCGGCGATCACCGGGTGGTGGTGGCGCTGCGCAGCACCTGCAACACGTCGTCGAGGTGCACCGGGGTCCCGCCGCGGTTGTAGGGCAGCGCGGACAGGGCGGCGCCCATGGCGCAGGTGTCGGTGACCGCTGCGCCGGCCAGGCCGGCACCGATGCCGCCGGCGAGGTAGCGGGCCCGGGGGAACCGGATCGAGGCCAGCACGCTGCCGGCGACGATGGTGCCGGCGACCAGGCGGACCTGACGCTCCAGAGCCCATCGTTGCTTCCCCCGGCGAACGGTGTGGCCGTTGGCGGTGTGGGCGTTCATGCCGCCCTCGAGCACGGCGAGCTGCTCGGCCCCGGCCGAGGCGAGCGCGTCGTGGGCGGTGCGGGCCCTCGATCCGGCCTGGCAGACCAGCACGACCGGGCCTGCCAGGGCGTCGGCGAGGGTGTCGGCGTGGGCCTGCACCAGGGGCAGGGGCACGTTGACTGCGCCGGGGATGTGCGCGGTCTCGAACTCCGCGGGTGTGCGGACGTCGACCACGGTGGCCGTGGTGGCGGCCACCTCGGTGGGGGCGATCAGGGTCGGGCTGGTCATGGAGCGTGGTCCTCGCAGGAGTGGGGTCGGTCAGGAACGTGTGAAGAGCCGACGGAGGCGGCCGGGCTCACGGGGCTCAGCAGCGTGGCCGGGGCAGCGCTGGGCGGTGGGCACCCCGCGCATGACCTGGTCGACGTGCTGGCCGCAGCCGGCCCAGGTGGTCTTCCCGCAGGTGCGGCAGGTGGTGGCGCGGCACATGTCAGACCGCCACGGGCTGGGCGTGCAGACCAGCTGCGGCCGATCCGGTCTCGGGGTCGCCGTAGCCGCCGTCGACCAGCACCGGGCGACGTCCGGCCCGGGCCAGCAGGGACGAAGCGATCGAGGCGCGGTAGCCCGAGCCGCAGTAGACCCACACCTCTCCGTCGGGGATCTCCTCCATCCGGTCACGCAGCTCGTGGATGGGCACGTGCACCGATCCCCGCACCCCGCCGGTGGCCCGCTCGTCATCCCGGCGGGCGTCGAGGACGACGGTGTCGGGGTGCTCGCCCAGCTGGGTGGCCAGGCCGGCGAAATCGCTGACCGGGTAGGAACCGAGGCCGGCGCCGGCGGCGAGGTCCTCGGAGGTGCCGACGGCGGCGCCGGCGATCCGGTCGACCCCGATGCGGACCAGTTCCCGGCGGGCAGTGGCGACCTGCTCGGCGCTGTCACCGATCAGGGTCAGCGGGGCGTCCCAGTCGTAGAGCCAGCCCAGGTAGGTGAGGAAGTTGTTGCCCAGCTCGAAGTTCAGCGCCCCGGGCAGGTGACCGGCGGCGAACGCGGTGCGGGTGCGCAGGTCCACGACCCACTCCCCCGCCGCCAGCCGGCCAGCCAGCTCCTCGGCGTCCACCTCGCGGGGAGCCGACAGGTCCACCGGCGCGGGGCCGGCGGCGTTGATCGGGCACATGTGGGCGTAGTAGGCCGGGTAGGCGCCCAGCCCGGCGATCAGCTGGTCGACGAAGGTCTGCTCGTCCTGGGTGAGCGCCGGGTTGACCGCCCGCTGCTCGGCGATGGTTGAGGAGGTGCCACTCGTCGGGGTGGCGGCGCAGAAGCTGCCGAACCCGTGGCTGGGGAACACCGCCGCATCCGCGGGCAGCTCCTCGGCCAGGCGGTGCACCGAGTGGAACTGGGCGTGGGTGAGGGTGTCGGTGTGCTCGGCGCCGAGCAGGTCAGTGCGCCCGGTAGAGCCATAGAGCATCGAGCCGCCGGTGAACACCGCCTGCACCTGCCCGTCCGCCCCGGCCAGGGCGTAGGCGACGTGGTGGTGAGTGTGGCCGGGAGTGTGCAGGACGGTGATCTGCAGGTCGCCCGCGGTGTGCACGTCGCCATCCGCGGCCGGCACTCGCTCGTAGGCCACGTCATCGCCGGCGGGCACCAGGTAGGCAGCCCCGGTGACCCGGGCCAGCTCGAGGCCGCCGGTGACGTAGTCGTTGTGCACGTGGGTCTCCAGCACGTGGGTCACGACCACGCCGCGCTCGGCGACGAGGGCCTGCACGCGGTCGATGTCGCGCTGGGGGTCGATCACGATGCCGGTTCCGGCCTGGCTGACCAGGTAGCTCCGGTCGCCCAGGCTGGTGGTCTCGATGACGTCGATCTGCACAGCTGACTCCTTCTCATACGGTACGGGGTAGGGGTATATGCGGGTCCTGGTGACGCCCATAACCGGGCTCATCAGGGGGTGCTTCTCAGGCGGTGGGGAGACCCGCGTCGCGCCAGGCGTTCATGCCGCCGGCCATGTTGGCCACGTCGTAGCCGGCGGCGACGAGGGCCTCGGCAGCCTGCTGACTACGGCGCCCGCTCTGGCACACGGTGATGACCGGGACCGACGGGTCCAGCTCGCCGACCCGAGCAGCCAGCTCACCGAGTGGGATGGCGGTACTGCCGGCGACGGCGCCGGTGGCGACCTCATCGGGCTCGCGGACGTCGACCACGGTGCGGGCGGTGTCGGCGGCGACCTGGGTGGGGGCGAGCTGAGAGACAGTCATCTCGGTTCCTTCCGGGTTGGTGGGCACTTTCAGGCCAGCGTGAGCAGCAGCTTCTCCAGCTGCGCGAGGTCAATGTCTCGCTCCTCAGGAGCCGAGTTGATCGAGCAGTAGCGCATCCCGGCACCGACCACAGCGAAGCTCGCCTTGTTCAGCGCCTTGGAGGCCGCAGCCAGCTGGGTGACCACAGCCGCACAGTCACGGCCGTCCTCGATCATCTTCACGATGCCGCCGAGCTGGCCCTGGATGCGGTTCAGGCGCTTGATGACGTCGGCGAGCTCGCCCTGAGGGATGTCCACGCCTCAGACGATAGATACCCCCAGGGGTATCTAGCAAGCCAGCTCGTCGTGCACTGCGTCACGACCGCACAGGACCAGAAACGGCTTGTTACGGACCGTCCGAAAACGGGGGTTTTTGGGATGCCGCGGTCAAGACCTAGCGATGGACACGCACCCGCGGTGTCAGCCATCGTGGGCCCACCACGCGGGTCGATCCGCCTCAATGGTCTGGGAGGTCGACGTGGACGTCGCACTTCAGCACTTCGATGGCTGCCCCAACTGGCAGGTTGCTGACGGCCGACTGCTGGAGGCTCTGAGGTTGTCCGGTCGCGACGACACGGAGGTCGACCACCGGTTGGTCTCGACTCCCGAAGAAGCCGCGGCCGTCGGCTTCCGCGGCTCCCCCACGCTGCTCATCGATGGTGTCGACCCATTCGCCGACCCAGACGCACCCGTCGGCCTGTCGTGCCGGGTCTACCGCACAGACACGGGACTAGCCGGGTCCCCCACTGTCGAACAACTGCTGGCCGTGCTGACGTGACGCCACCAGCTCCCGACGGTCGACCGGAGACTGTCGGCTGCGGTTGCTGCGGCCGCGACCGACCTCGCACTGGTGTCCATTACCTGGGGGCGACGCCTGGCGTCGCTGTCTGCTGGCGTTGTGCTCTGTGGATGGGTTTCCGCACGGCGTTCCGCCGAGGGTGAAGCCCCCGGCCGCCTCCGCTCCTGCGGCACAGACGCCTCGGCCGCTGCGCCCCGGTAAGCGCGCTGCTCGTTGACGCCACCGTCCACCTCAGCCCAGGCATTCCCCGAGCTCAACCCCACCACCTCCGCGTCTTTCACCGCGGCGGCACCGAAGGCGCCCGAGTTGGGTATCGGGACTTCGCGTAGGACTGGCCCAGCCTCAATCGTGAACTGGGGCCTCGTGCGTCCGGTGGGATGCAGACTCCAGCTGAAAGGTGCAGTGCTCCATGTCGAAGTGCTGACCCAGGCAGCGCCCCAGCGCATCGAGCACCCGTCCGCCATGGCCGTTGGCGAGTGCGTCCTCGCTGACCACCACGTGAGCCGACAGCGCCTTGGAGCCCGAGGTGATGGTCCAGGCGTGGAGGTCGTGCACGTCGAGCACTCCATCGGTCTCGAGAATGTGCTGGCGCACCTGGGCCATGTCGACATCGCGAGGGGCGTTCTCCAACAGCACGTCGAGGGCGTCGCGCAGCAACGACCAGGCCCGCGGCAGGACGAGGGCCCCGACGACCAGCGATGCCACGACGTCAGCACCGGTCCACCCGGTGGTGATGATGAGGATCGCCGCGACGATGACGGCAATCGAGCCCAGCGCATCACCCAGGACCTCCAGGTAGGCCCCGCGCATGTTCAGCGACTTGTCCTGCCCGCCCTTGAGGATGAGCAGAGAGACCCCATTGGCAACCAACCCCAGCACAGCGGCGGCCAGCATCACTCCGGAGCGGATCTCCGGGGGGTCCCCGATGCGCTGGACGGCTTGCACCACGATGTACAGCCCGATGCCGAGCAGCAGCAGGCTGTTTCCCAGGGCCGCCAGCACCTCAACGCGCTGCCAGCCGTAGGTGCGCCGAGCCGAGGCAGCTCGCTGGGCCAGGGTCACCGCGACCAGCGCCAGCACCACCCCCAGGCTGTCGGTGGCCATGTGGCCCGCGTCGGCGAGCAGGGCCAGTGAGCCGGAGATCAGCGCCCCGACGACCTGGATGACCAGGACGGTGACGGTGATGGCCAGGACGGCAACCAGGCGTTTGCGGTAGTCGGCCGAGACCGTTGCCCCCGGTGCGGGTGCGTGGCTGTGGTCGTGGCCCATGACGCGATCTCCCTCTAACATGCCGGTGTGCGCATGTCAGCATGCCTCAAGGTGCGTGGTGATGGAAGGGGCCTCAGGTGCAGGGGCCGCCCATCTCGATCCCCCGGGCCCGCAGCCAGGGCATCGGGTTGGTCCGCCCCTGGTACATGCCCTGGCTGTGCACCTCGAAGTGCAGGTGGGGGCCGGTGGACTGGCCGCGGTTGCCGACCTCGGCGATGAGTTGTCCCGCGCTGACGCGTTGGCCGGTGGTGACGAAGAAGTCGTTGATGTGGCCGTAGACGGTCACGGTGCCGTCGTCGTGCTGGATGTAGACGGCCAGTCCGAAGCCTGTCGCCGGTCCGGCTCGCACGACCCGGCCGGCGACCGGGGCGTAGATGGGGGTTCCGATGGGTGCGGCGATGTCGAGCCCGTTGTGCATCTGGCCCCACCTCATCTCATAGCAGGAGGTGAAGCGCCCGCTGGTCGGTGCCACGCCGCCACCTGCACTCGGGGGGCGCGGGGCCGTGGTGGCGGGCCCGGGGCGAGGGGGGACCGCGGTGGCTGCAGCACCGCCTTCGGCGCCTTGCCCGTTGCCGGCGCGTGCTTGGGCTGCCGTCTGGGCCAGTACCTGGGCAGCTGCCTCGGCTCGATCTGCTTCCTCTTGCTGGGCGGCCTGCTGCTGCGCCTGCCAGGCGGCGTACCCGTCGCGCTGGCCCTGCAGTTCCAACAGCCGGATCTGGGCGTTTTGGAGTTGCTGTTGCAGGTCGGCCTGCTGGGTGGTCAGTCCGTCCAGGGCCGACTGCGCCAGCGCGAGTTCAGCGGTCGCGGTGTCAGCGGCCGCGGTTGCGGCGGCCTGCGCTTCGGCGCTGTCCTCGACCGCTGCATCGGCCAGTGACGTCGCATTGGCCTGTCGCAGCTGAGCGGTCTCCAGGTCCTCCAGCAGGCTGACCCGGTCAGCGGCCAGGTACTCCAGAGTGACGGCTTGCTGCAGCATCTGGGAGGGTCCTTCGGCGGCGAGCAGGGCGCTGATGCCGCCCAGGTCCCCGGCACGCATGTACGTCTCGGCACCAAGGTCCCCCACCGCCGTTCGTGCTGTCTGCGTGGCGAGCGTGGCTGCCTCCAGCTCCACCGCAGCCACGACCGCGGCCTCCTGGGCGCGGAGCAGGTCGGCCTCGGCGACGAGTTGGGCATCCGCGGCGGCTGCAGCGACGGCGTTGGTCTGCTCGAGTTGGGCTTGGGCGTCGGCGATGGTGGCGGCCAGACGTCCGACCTCGGCGGCCGCGGCGTCCTGCTCGTCCTGGGCGGCCGAGATCTCGGTGTCGCTGGGGTTGAGCGGTGCCGCCTGCGCCGGCCCGGCCGACCAGGTCAAGGCGATCACCAGCACGCCGACCGCCACGCCCACCCGAGGTCGCCGCCGGCCCGGGCCGTGGTCTTCCCGGGGTGGGGTTGTTGCAGTGCTCACGATGGCCTGGCCTCCAGCGGATACGACAACTACCTGTCGTAGTACTAACGGCCGGCGTGGTGGCGTCCTTGAGTCCTCACCCCGAACGGGTCACCCGGGTCGGTCACCGGCTGGACCTCGGTCGGCACTGCTGGCCGGGCGTCTGATGGTCAAGCGCAGCGACCCCCCAAGGTGATGCCACGCTGGGCGAGCCAGGGAGCCGGATTGGTGCGGGTGGCATAGAGGCCACCCACATGGGTCTCGATGTGCAGGTGCGGGCCGGTGGATTGGCCCCGGTTACCGACCTCGGCGATGAGCTCCCCAGCCTCGACCACCTGACCGGCGGTGACGAAGAACTGGTTGATGTGTCCGTAGAGGGTGATGGTGCCGTCGGAGTGCTGGATGTAGACGGCGAGCCCGAACCCGTTGGCCGGTCCGGCGTTCAGGACGACGCCCCCCTCGGGGGCGTAGATGGGCGTGCCGATCGGGGCGGCGATGTCGATGCCGTTGTGGTTGGTGCCCCCCCGCGCTCCGTAACAGGACGTGACTTGGCCGGCCACCAGATCACCGCCCGAGGCGGCCACCGCGGCCTGACCGGCGGCGACGACCGATTCGGGATCATCCACGCCCTGTTCGGTGAGGGCTGCGACCTGGGCAGCCTGCAGCTGCTCTTGGAGGGCAGCGCGCTCCGCCGATGCTGCGGCGTAGCTCTGCTGAGCCTCAGCCAATCTGGCTGCGGCATCAGCATCGGCCTGCTGGGCTGCACCCAGCGCCTCCTGCTGGCGCAGGACGGCTTCTTGGGCGCTCGCGTCGGCCGTCTCCTGCTGTCCCTGGACCGCCTCCAATGCGCTGATGTCTTCGGCGCGGTCATCAGCCAGCAGCGCCAGCGTGGTGGCGCGGGCCAGAAGGTCCTCGGGATCATCGGCCTCCAGCAGGAGCCCAGCCTGGGCGAGGTCACCCGAGCTCATGAACGCCGCCCTCCCTGCGGCGGCCACCTCGCTCTGCGCCTGGTCCGTCGCCGCCTGGGCGGTCTGGGCTGCTGCAGACGCCGCTGCGGCGGCGGCGGTCGCTGTGTCCAGCTCCGCGGCGGCCAGTCGGGTCAGCTCGACCGTCGATTCGGCCTCGACGGTGGCCTGGTCCAGTCGTTGCTGGGCTGCCTCGAGCAGGCTCTCCAGACGCGCCGCCTCCTGCGGGGCAGTCTCCTCACCGGGCACGCCGGTGGGCGTTTCCAGGGACGGGGCTGCTGCGCTGTCCGTGGGCTCTGCCGGTGCCGCTGATGCGATGCCGGGACTTGCGGTCGCTACGAGAGCCCAGAGCAGGGCCAGGACAGCCGGACGCCCCCGTGGTCTCAAGCTGCGGGCGCCCCGCGTGCTGCGGGCGTCGTGGAGGTTGCTGAGCTTCTGGGGAGGGTCGTGCAGGGTCGCCACAGTGCAGCGGGCTCCGTTCTTCCTTCCGCCGACCGAGTTAGCTGACGGGTTCGGGCTGGAAGGAGCCCTACTGCGCGGTGGCAGATTCACCCCAGGAACACATGGGTCCCCGGCCCGCCGACTGACCCGCAGAGGTCAGGCGACGATTAGGCGGGTCTGCCCAAGGACCCAGGAAGGGCGCGTGGCCTGAACAGACGCCATCAAGCTACTAGATTGACTAGTAGAGGTCACGTTCCGGTCACGACCGCCTGTGTCCCCCGGCGTCGTGTTGTCGCGCAGGGTCGGGTCCTGATGGCTCAGCGTGGCGTAGCCGCCGGTCAGGAGTCCGAGTTTCCTGCCTGCAGCACCGGACTCGGGGAGCGTGACGCTCGAGCCAGGGCCCAGACCGCGATCGCTCCGGCTGTCATCAGCCCCACCAGCAGGAACACCACGGCGGCATGTCGTTGGTCGGTGAGTGCTGAAGGGCGCCACGCCGGGTCGATCTCAGTCCACCAGTCCACCGCCAGCGCGGTGGGCCAGGTCAGCAGAGCGACCGAGGCAACCACGTGAATGGCGGCCCAGCCCGCGATCCACCACCCCCGCAGCCTGCGGGGGATGTCGATGTCGAACCAGGACCGCACGAGCACCATGCCCGCGGTGAAGGTCGCGATCACAGACACCACGTGGGCAGCGTGGGATCGCATGACGATCTCCAGCACGGGGCCGGTGTACCCCAGGTAGACAACGACCACGAAGAGGGCCAGGGCTGGTGCGGGCCGGCGCAGGACGAGGGCGGCGCGGCTGGAGGTGATCGCCTCCAGCCACTGGGCGGCCCCCCGACTGTCATCCATCGCTGGTTCCGTCGCGGGCGATCGACGGTCGAGGTGGTCGGTGAGCAGCTGACCCGGTGCTGCCCCGAGAACCAACGCCGGCCCGAGCAGGCCGAGCAGGAGGTACTGCAGGGCGTGGGCGGGTGCAGAGACCAGGGCATAGCGAGCCAGCCCGCTGGTCGTTGCCACCAGGAGCACGGTGGCACCGCCCAGTAGGAGTGCAGTGCGCCAAGAAGGCCACGACTGCCCGGCCTGGGTCCTCCTGCGCACTGCCCACACGTATGCCAGTACCGCGCCGGCGATCAGAACAGGAAACAGCGGATCGGGGTAGGGCTGCCACAGTTGGGTCCACCACTGTCCTGCGGTGGGGTCGGGTGGGAGAGGGAAACCCAGAGCGTCGAAGGCGCTCCCCTCCTCCTCCCCCGGATTTGGCGTGGTTTGCGGGGTAGGAGTGCGCGACAGGGACACCGCGACACCGATCGTCGCTGCGAAGACGAGCACCTCGCTGATCGCCAAGCGGCGGAAGGCACGGTGGTCTCCCCGGGCCAGGCTGGGGAGGGTCCGGCGCCGGTGGGCCCACCCCAGCCCGCCCAACGCCAGCAGCGCAGCTGTCTTGATCACGACCTGTCGGCCGTAGTCGGTGTCAACCAGATCAGCGACGCCGGTCAGCCGCGTCGCGGCTGTGAGCACACCACTGAGGGCGACGAGCAGCACGAGCAGCGGTGCAACCGCGCTGAACCGGGTCACTGCCACCTGCAAGGCGGCGATGGGCACCCGGCGGATGAGGATCAGGGAGAGCACCCCGCCGGCCCAGGCGAGCACCCCGAGCACGTGCAGCGCCAGACCGGAGATCGCGGCCTGGTGACTGCCCGATCCGGCGGCGTGTCCGGTGAACACCGGGGGGAGGCTGGCGAGCAAGGCGATGAGGAGCAGCGCCGCGCTGCCTGCTGTGGTGAGCACCAGCCGGGACCCGATGACCAGGACGAGGGTCAAGGCCGCTACTGCGGCTTGGGCCTGGCCTTGCGGGATGGTCGTGGTGAAGGAGAACAGGCCGCGTGCACTCACCGACCCCAGGTCGGTGCCCAGAAAATCCGCCAGCTGCAGGGGTGCCACCAGAACCGAGCTGAGCAGCCACACGGCTGCCGGCCAGGTCGCCATCCGTGTCCAGCGGTAACCCGCGACACTCATCTGCCGGTGCCCAGGTGCCAGCAGCGCAGCGGCCATCAGGCACCCCGCTGTCGCCACCGCCGCCAGGTCGCCCACGACCCGGGTCACCGGGATGGCCCAGGTGACCGCGGCCGAGGTGGCCGGTATCCCGGGCAGCGGCTCGGCGACGAGGGAACCCGACGCCCACAACAGCGCCAGGGTGGTGCCGACCCCGATGATCAAGGCGCCGAGTGCGATGACCGGTCCCGCCGGCACAGGCCACCCCCGCTGCCGCCCCATGAACACAGCGGGGGCGACCACCATGACGTCCCCTGAGGACATCTCTACTGAATGGGCGTCCGCTGGTGCCGGCGCCGCCCCGGGGTCGGCAGGTTCTACTCGTCCCGCCCGCGCGGGTGGCCTTTCGCCCGCCGCTGACCCGTGCGGTGCCTCGTCGGGGCCGGCGCTCACGCCTTGTGACTGAGCCGGCGGCGGCGCGCGAGGGTGAAGCTGATGATCAGCAGGATCGCCAGGATGGCCAGACCAATCATCGTGGCCACCGAGATGCCCCCTGAATCGCCTGTCTGGGCTGCTTCATCGACAGCAGGTGTGGCCGCGCTCGGCGTAGTCGGTGCCGATGCAGCAGGCGTCGAGTCCGCACTCGGGGGGGCCGTGCTTTCGGCGGGAGCGGGGTCTGCGGGGTCGGCGGTGACCGCCGCTGGGGTGAAGGTGAAGCCGTAGGTGCCCTGGATGGTGTGGCCGTCGGCGGACACGATCCGGTAGGAGACCCCGTAGGCACCGCCGCCACCCATCGAGACCGGCTGGGTCACGACATCGCCCTGCACGGTGGGTTCACCATCGGTCACGTCGGTGCCGCTGGGGTCCAGGACAGCGATCTGGGCGAACCCGGGCTGCACCCCGTCGGTGAAGGTGAGCTCCAAGGCGCCGGGGGCCTCCTCGACGGTGCCGTCGACCGCGGGGCTGGCGGACTCCAGGTCGCTGTGCGCCTGCGCGGAGGGCGCCCCGAGCAGAACAGCGAACAGCACCGATGCCACGACCACCGCTGCACGCAGCGACGTTCTTCTGGTGCCAGACCCCCATGCGCCCTGACCCGCCTGGAGGCTGCGGGGGCTCAGGGCTCGGGCGGTGTACTGCACGGTCACAGGGTGGCTCCTGGGCTGGTGGGCTGCGGGGTGCTCGGGGACCGCCTCGGCGATCCCCTCGTCTAGTCGCCAGCTGGCGACCTGTGGTTCCCCCCTGGTGTCAGGTCAGGTCGGGTCGGGGTCGTTGGCACCCTGTCGGGCGCCGGTGCCCTCGAGCAGTTCACTGGCGTAGGGCCCGTGCTTCTTGCCCGCGTGCGCCTCCTCTTGGAGCCGTCGCTGCAGGTGCGGGTAGTGCAGCTCGAACGCCGGCCGCTCGGAGCGGATCCGCGGGATCTCGATGAAGTTGTGCCGCGGCGGCGGGGAGGACGTCGCCCACTCCAGGGAGTTGCCGTGGCCCCACGGGTCGTCGCGCAGCGCGAGCTGCCCGTACTTCCAGGAGTGCACCACGTTGTAGAGGAACGGGATGGTCGAGGCGCCCAGGATGAAAGACCCGACCGTGGAGATCGTGTTCAGCGTGGTGAAGTTGTCACTGGCCAGGTAGTCGGCATACCGGCGCGGCATCCCCTGTGAGCCCAGCCAGTGCTGGACCAGGAACGTGGCGTGGAACCCGATGAACGTCAGCCAGAAGTGCAGCTTGCCCAGCCGCTCGTCCATCATCCGGCCGCACATCTTGGGGAACCAGAAGTAGATGCCGGCGTAGGCGGCGAACACCACGGTGCCGAAGACGACGTAGTGGAAGTGCGCGACCACGAAGTAGGAGTCGTTGAGCTGCCAGTCCAGGGGCGGGGAGGCCAGCAGCACGCCGGTGAGCCCACCCAGGAGGAAGGTGACCAGGAAGCCGACGGAGAACAGCATCGGGGCCTCGAAGGTCAGCTGCCCCCGCCACATGGTGCCGATCCAGTTGAAGAACTTGATCCCGGTGGGCACCGCGATCAGGTAGGTCAAGAAGCTGAAGAACGGCAGCAGCACCGCGCCGGTGGCGAACATGTGGTGCGCCCACACGGTCAGCGACAGGGCGCCGATGGCGATGATCGCGAAGATCATGCCCTTATAGCCGAACAGCGGCTTGCGGCTGAACACCGGGATGATCTCGGAGATGATCCCGAAGAACGGCAACGCGATGATGTAGACCTCGGGATGGCCGAAGAACCAGAACAGGTGCTGCCACAGCATCGGCCCGCCGTTGGCGGCGGAGAAGATCAACGCACCGAGATGCCGGTCGGCCAGCAGCGCGAACAGGGCTGCGGTGAGGATCGGGAAGGCCAGCAGGATGAGCACGCTGGTGATGAGGGAAGACCACACGAAGATGGGCATCCGGAACATCGTCATCCCCGGCGCCCGCAGGCAGACGATGGTGCTGATGAAGTTCACCGCACCCAGGATCGTGCCCAGGCCCGACACTGCCAGCCCCGCGATCCACAGGTCGGCGCCGGCGCCGGGTGAGTTGGTGGCATCAGAAAGCGGGCTGTAGGCGTACCACCCGAAATCCGCTGCCCCACCAGGGGTCAGGAACCCCGACATGGCGATCAACCCGCCGAAGAGGAACAGCCAGTAGGAGAAGGCGTTCAAGCGGGGGAACGCGACGTCGGGCGCACCGATCTGCAGCGGCAGGATCAAGTTCGCGAACGCGAAGAACAGCGGCGTCGCGAAGAACAGCAACATCACGGTGCCGTGCATGGTGAACAGCTGGTTGTACTGCTCGTTGGACAGGTACTGCAGCCCGGGGCGGGCCAGCTCACCGCGCATGAGCATGGCCATCAGGCCACCGACCATGAACCAGGTGAACGACGTGATCATGTACATCACGCCGATCTTCTTGTGGTCGGTCGTGCGCAGCAGATCCGCCAGTCGGGAGCCCTTGCCCTCCGGCATCGGGGGGCTGGGACGACTGATGATCTGCACCGGCGCGATGGTCACGGCGACCTCTCTCCACAGCTCTAGCCGCACCGAGCGGGGCGGCCACGGGTCTCCCCGTCTGCTAGGCAGCATAGTAGATGTGTCAGTTGCCCGACCCGTGCCGTCAGGAACGGCGCGAGACCGAGGTCATCGCCCCCTGCCGACCGACAGGGCAGGATGAGGACGTCGGCCCGGCCGCACACCCTGGTCACCGACCGTGCCGCCCCGGGGACCGACCGCTAGACCGACAACGATCTGCAGGGAGACACGTGCGCCCGTTCGGAGACCTCGAGGCCGCGATCATGCAGGTGCTGTGGGACCGCGGGGAGCCGGCGACGGTCCGCGACGTCCTGGGTTCCCTGCAGACACCCAAGACCCTGGCCTACACGACGGTCATGACCGTGTTGGACAACCTGCACCGCAAGAACGAAGTGACCCGGGAGATGCACGGGCGGGCCTGGAGCTACCGCCCCCTGCGGTCTCGCGCCGAGCACTCAGCGGCCCTGCTGCAGGGTGTGCTGCAAGACGCCGGGGACCCCGGTGCCGTGCTGATGCACTTCGTCGCCGACCTCGACCCCGCGGTCGTCACGCAGCTGCAACAGGCTGTTCGGGCCGCCCAGACCGAGAAGGACACTCCGGCGTGACCGCCACCTGGATCCTGGGTGCTGCGGGTGTGACTCTCCTGCTGCTGGGGCCTCGCCTGCGCCATGCGGGGTGGGTGGAGAGGTCCCCGAAACTGGCGATCGGGCTGTGGCAGGCCCTGTGCCTGTCGGCAGTGGCCGTGCCGGTCTTGATGGGACTGACATTGCTGGTCCCGGCCACTGTCTGGGTCACCGACATCGCCGGGTGGGTGCACGCCTGCGCTCAGAGCATCCAGGACGCCTACGGCTTCCACGGCGATTCCCTGGAGCCGGCGATCGGGCTGCTGATCAGCGCCGCGACGGTGGCGTGGACGGTGGGGTGGGTGACCGTGGAAGCCATCGGGGCGCACCGGGCCCGGCGGCGGGTCCGAGACTCCCTGGCCCTGATCAGTGCCGCGGACCCCCGGCTGGGCGTGCACGTAGTGCAGGCCGCGGCCCCAGCCGCTTTCTGCGTGCCCGGCCGCTCGGCGCAGGTGGTCATCACCTCAGGGGCGCTGGAGGTTCTGACCCCCGCCGAGCTGGCCGGGGTGCTGGCCCACGAACGGGCGCACCTCAGTGCCCGTCACCACATCGCCGTGGTGCTCTCCCAGTCCTTGCAGCGCGCCTTCCCGCACGTGGGACTCTTCGCCACCGCCACCGCCCAGACTCGTCGGTTGATCGAGATGGCTGCCGATGACAGCGCCGTCCAGCGGGTCGACCGCCTCAGCGTCGCCTCAGCGATCGTCCGTCTGGCCTCGATGCAGGCTCCCGGCGCCGCATTCGCCATGGCCGGGGGAGCCGCCACCCACGCCACCACCGCCCGGGTCGGCCGCCTGCTCGCACCAGCCCTCCCGCTGGAACGGGGACGCCAGGGCATGGTGCTGGTCGGCGTCGTGGCCCTGGTCGGCGTTCCACTGCTGGTGACCGTGGCGCCGACGGTCGTGGCGGCACTCAATCACCTGTGCGCCGTGTCGCTCTGATCCCGACTGCCACCTGCTGCCCCACCCGCTCCTACTAAGGCTGTTAGTCGCAGATGGTTGAGTGGGGGCCATGGCCACCACCAGCGGGACAGGACTACTGGGCGCCACCGTCGGGTTGCCCCTGACCCGCCGCGGGTTCCTGGCAGCGGTTGCCCTCGGTACCAGTGCCCCCCTGCTGGGTGCTTGCTCCGGCGGCGGTGATGAACCCGCCAGTTCCTCGGTCAGCGGCGGCAACGCCTCTTCCCCGGCCGCGGTGACCACCGCAGCCGACGGGACCCAGGAAGTAACCCTGGTCGTCAACGACGACTTTGTCTTCCTCCCCGACGCCTTCACGGTCGCACCAGGACCCGTACGGCTCACCCTGTCCAGCGAAGCGACCCAGATGACCCACAACTTCCTCTTCAGCGCAGGCCAGGGGCCCGCCGCCATCACCGAGGAGATCCCCATCCTCGGGCCAGGTGATGAGGCCACCATCGACTTTGACGTCACCGCCCCCGGTGACTACCCCTTCGAGTGCTCCTTCCACCTGGCCCTCGGCCAGGTGGGGACCATGACCGTGACATCCGGCTGAGCTGCCAGTAGCAGCAGCGACCGGTTACGAGGTCAGGACACCACCCGCAGGGACGCGGCCTCACTGGGCGGCACGAGGCTGGTCAGCACCTGCCGGACGGTGCGCGGGCTGGTGCCGGCCTGGATCTCCGAGATGCCCTCGACGAGCAGGTTCATCTGGGCGGCCTGCAGGTCGCTGGTGCGGGTGATCTTGGCGGCCATGGGCAGCCAGAACACGTTGGCCGACAGCACGCCCCATAGCGTCGCGACGAACGCGGCGGCAATCAGCTCACCGAGCGTCTCGGGCTGGTTGAGGTTCTCCAGCACGTGGATGAGCCCGATGACGGTGCCGATGATGCCGATGGTCGGGGCGTAGCCGCCCATGGCGGTGAAGAACTTGGCCGCGACCTTGTCCTCGCTCTTCTTGGCGGCGATCTCGCTGTCCAGGACGGTGCGGAGGTCCTCGGGGTCGGTGCCGTCGACGGCCATCTGCAGGCCGCGCTGCAGGAAGGGGTCCTCGATGGCCTTGATGGAGGACTCCAGGGCCAGCAGGCCCTCCTTGCGGGCCTTCTCGGCCAGCGTCACCAGGGTCTGGATCTGCTCGGTGGCCGGGGGCACCGCGGCCGGGGTCAGGCCCATCTTGAACCAGGTGCCGAGCTTCTTGACGTCGGCCATCGTGGAGCCGGCGATCGCGGCGCCGAAGGTGCCGACGAAGACCAGGATGATCGGGGGCAGCAGGACGATGGCCATGGGGGACGAGCCCTCCATGATCATCGAGGCGATGATCGCGACCAGGGCGATCGCGACGCCGATCAGGGTTGCCGGGTCCATGTCAGCCCCCCCGTCGGGCGGGTGGACTGAACGGACTGTGCGTTCACAGCTGCACTCCGCGGTCGGCCAGCCATTGCGCCGGGTCCAGGCGTGGTCCGTTCATGCCGCCCTGGTGGACCTCGAAGTGCAGGTGGGGCCCGGTTGACTGACCCCGATTGCCCAGCAGGGCGATCGGGTCTCCGGCGGCCACGATGTCACCGGCGCGTACCTGGATGGTTTCCATGTGGCCGTAGACGGTGACGTCGCCGTTGGGGTGCTGGATGTAGACGGCGAGCCCGAACCCGCTGGCCGTCCCGGCCCGCACCACCACACCATCGGCGGCCGCGACCTCTTGGGTGAGCATGGGCGCCCCGAAGTCCAGCCCGTTGTGTGTCGTTCCCCATCGGGCACCGAAACTGCTGGTCAGTACGCCCTGAACCGGAAGCACGGCCTGTGGTCGCTCCCGCTCGACGCGCTCGGCCCTCGAGGCCGCCAGGAGCTCCAACCGGGCTGCGGCCTCGCTCTGGCTGATCTGGGCCTGAGCCTGGGCCTGGGCGAAGACCTCGGAATCCGCGTCCGCGCTGTCCCCGCTGAGCTCCAAGGCGGCAGCCACGCTGATCCCGCCGTCCGGCAAGGCTTCCACCCCGCGACTGGACCAGGGGGCTGCTCCGATGGCGGCCAGGAGGGCGCCGGTGATCAGGGCGCCGAGAAGGGCCTGTGGTCGTCCATGGATGCCCTTGCGACCCACGTTCAGACGGGGAGTTGCCTGGGCCTGCGGTGCCGCCACGGCATCGTCTGGGGCGTGTTTCACCTGCAGTAACCCCTCACGTGGTGTCCGGTCGCACTGGCGCGCCCTGCGATTCGGTCGGTCGTCGCAGCGGGGACCGCGGTCATCTACGATCCCGCATAGGAGACTATGAGTCGAGCGGCTGCCCGCCCCGGAGGCGGACCGCGACACACTGGCGGCAGGAGTAGATGTGGGTGCAGATCACAGCGGCGTGATGTGGATGCCCACCCAGCCGCCGACCTTGGCCCGCCTCATGGCCATCCAGCTGGACTGGACATCGGTCATTCCCGCTCTGGCTGTCCTGGCGCTGGCGCTGTACCTGCTGGGTGTCATCCGGCTGCGGCGCTCGGGCGTCGGCTGGGCCTGGTACCGGACGATGACGTTCACCCTGGGTGTGCTCAGCGTCTTGGCCGTGACTGCGACGGGGGTCCAGGGCTACGGCATGGTGCTGTTCAGCATCCACATGAGCCAGCACATGGTGCTGTCCATGGTCTCCCCCATTCTGTTGCTGCTGGGGGCGCCGGTGACCTTGGCGTTGCGCACCCTGCCTCGGGGGCACGGCCGGGCGGGGGCGTTCCGCCGGTGGCTCCTGGTGGCGCTGCACAGCCGGTTCGCGGCCGTCGTGTCACACCCGGGCTTCACGATGCCGTTGTTCATCGCGTCGCTGTACGGCATCTACTTCACCCCGCTGGTGGACCTGATGATGGAGAACGCCGTCGGTCACATCGTGATGCTGGGCCATTTCCTGGTCACCGGGTTGCTGTTCTTCGGAGGGGTGCTGGCCGTGGACCCGTGGCCACACTCCTCCCGTCATCCGGTGCGGATGCTCGAGCTGCTGCTCCCGATGCCCATGCACGCCTTCTTCGGCGTCGCGATCATGATGGCCAGCACCCCCCTAGTTCGGGTCTTCAGTGACCCCCCTGCTGCCTGGGACATCGACCCGATGGCCGACCAGTCCACCGCCGGCAGCCTCACCTGGGTGTTCGGCGAACTGCCCACGATCCTGGTGCTGGGCGTGGTGTTCTTCTCCTGGGTGGCATCAGATGAGCGCCGCAACCGGGCCGCTGACCGAGCTGAGGCTCGCTCGGGGGATCTGGACCTGGCCGCCTACAACGCTCACCTGGCCCAGTTGGCCCAGCAGTCGGCGCGCTCCCCCGGTCCTGACGCCGTGCCCTCCCGGTGACCGGGGCGCCGGCCCTACTGGGCCGAGATTCGACAGCCCCCGCCCCAGGTGCTCCCCGGTGGAGAAGTCCAACCAGGACAGGCGCGCTCGCCGGTCTGGCCGTGGCGGGCGCCGGCGGGGCGCTGCTGTGGCTGGCCTTCCCCTCCTGGAACCTGTGGCCGTTGGCCCTGCTGGCCCCGGCGATGCTGTCGTGGGCCACCCACCGGCGTTCGCCCTGGCAGGGCGCCGTCCTGGGCATGGTCTTCGGTCTGGCGTTCATGCTGCCGCTGCTGAGCTGGGCTGGGGTGTTCGTCGGCGCTGTGCCGTGGGTGGCTCTGGCCGTGTCCCAAGCCCTGTTCTACGCCGCTCTGGGCGCAGGATGCGCTGCCCTGAGCAGGCTTCCGGGCGCAGCGTGGTGGTCGGCATGTCTGTGGGTCGCCGTGGAGGCTGCCCGGTCGCGATGGCCCTTCGGTGGGTTGCCGTGGGGACGGTTGGCCTTCAGTCAGGCCGACTCCCCACTGGCTCAGCTCGCCGCCGTGGGTGGGGTACCGCTGGTGAGCTTCGCGGTCGCGCTGACCGGCACGCAGATCGCTGCGGTGATGGTCAGCCGCAGCCAGCCACGGCCCTCACCCGACCGCAGTGCGTGGCCCCGCGGTGGGCCGGCACTGCTGGTGGCCATGCTCCCGATGCTGGTCAGCGTCCCCCTGTGGGCCTCGGCATTCCATCTCAGTCCGGCCTCCTCCACCGACACTGGGCGGGCAGTGACCGTCGCGGTGATCCAGGGCAACGTGCCCCGAGCGGGCCTGGACTTCAACGCCCAACGACGCGCGGTTCTGGACAACCACGTCCAGGCCACCCTCGACCTGGCTGCAGCTGTGGAGGCAGGGACCGAGCCGGCCCCCCGGTTGGTCATCTGGCCGGAGAACAGCTCCGACATCGACCCCCTGATCAACCCCGACGCGGCCGCCCAGATCACTCGGGCGGCGCAGGCGATCGGTGTTCCCATCCTCATCGGGGCGGTCTTGGAAGGACCGGGGGAGAACCTCACCAACGCCGGCATCGTCTGGGACCCCGTCACTGGGCCGGGACAGCAGTACGCCAAGCGCCACCCGGTGCCTTTCGGGGAGTACATGCCCGCCCGGTCGTTCTTCCGGCTCTTCAGCGACCAGGTCGACCTGCTCGAGCGGGACTTCGTGGCCGGTGAGGAGGTGGGGCTGCTCGACATCGCCGGCGTACCGGTCGGGGACGTCATCTGCTTCGAGGTCGCCTACGACGGACTCGTCAGCGACGTCGTCGAGCAAGGTGCCCGGTTGCTGGTGGTGCAGACCAACAACGCGACCTTCGGGTTCACCGATGAGAGCCCGCAGCAGCTCGCGATGAGTCGCCTGCGGGCGATCGAGCACGACCGGACGGTCGTCGTGTCCGCGACCAGTGGCCTGTCCGCGGTCATCGACCCCGACGGCACAGTGGTCGATGAGTCCGAGCTGTTCCGACCCTGGCAGTTCGTCGGCCCGGTCACCCTGGCTGAGAGCACCACGCTGGCCACCCGTGTGGGTGCGGCCCCCGAGGCGGCACTGAGCCTGGCTGCCCTGGCAGCACTCGTCGCGGCGACCCGGCCCGCTGTGCGGAGACGGCGCACAGCTCACGCCGCTGCCCCCGCTCCTTCTCCTGCTGCTGGCGACCCTGATCGCACCGCTCAGCTCCCCCACCGACGACCCCGAGGACACCTGACCCGATGAGCACCCAGACGATGGCCTCCCTGTCCGACCAGCTCTTCACGGTCTCCGTGCTCGCCTATGGCCTGGCCACCCTTGCCTTCTGCGCCCAGCTCGCGTTCGGATCGCGGCAACGGGCCACCGCAGCCGACGCCGAGTCCCGGTCCCCGGTGCTCATCCCGGCTGGATCGAGGACGGCGCCGCCGGGACAGGGCGGTTCGCCCGCCGCCGAGCCGCCGGCCGCCGACCCGCCCTCCGCTGACTCGCCCTTCGTCCGGCCCGCACGCCGGTTCTCCTGGAGCACGCTGGCCCTGGCGCTGACGGTGCTGGGCGCGGTCGTGCAGACCGCTGTGCTCGCCTTGCGGGGTTTCGGGACCGGTCGCGCCCCGTGGGGCAACATGTACGAGTTCGGGACCGCGGCGGTGCTGATCGGTGTCCTGGCCTACCTGGTCACAGCGTTCCGGGTGCCTGCGATGCGTCACATCGGGCTGTTCGTGACCGGCCCGGTGATGGTCAGTCTGGTGCTCATCGGCTTCTTCCTCTACGCCGAGGCCGGCCCGCTGATCGCCGCTCTGCGCTCGGACTGGCTGGTCGTGCACGTCTCGGCGGCGATCATCTCCTTCGGGGTGTTCCTGGTCAGTGCCACCGCCAGCGTCTTGTTCTTGCTCCAACGACGCCGCGAGGGACGCCCGCCCCGCGCACGGATGGGCGTGCTGGACCGACTTCCCTCATCGGTCGCACTGGACCGGGTAGCCCACCGGGCGGCGGTGTTCGCGTTCCCCATCTGGACGTTCGCCGTGGTCGCCGGGGCGATCTGGGCCGAGAGCGCATGGGGCCGGTTCTGGGGTTGGGACCCCAAGGAGACGTGGGCGTTCATCTCCTGGGTGGCCTACGCCTCCTACCTGCACGCCCGCAGCACTGCGGGGTGGCGGGGTGCGCCGGCGGCGTGGATCAACCTGGTGGGCTTCGGCTCGCTGGTGTTCAACCTGCTCTTCGTCAACCTCGTCTCCACCGGCCTGCACTCCTACGGCGGTGTCTGAGATTCCTAGGCGCCGCCCCCGGCGGCGAGCGGTCGTGCTGACGGCGACCGCAGCGACCACCGTGCTGGTGGTCGGCCTGCTGACCCGGGTGGCCACGCACGGACACCCCGCCCAGGCCACGGTGACCCCCGGTAACGGCCAGGCCGCTGCAGACGTGGTCGCAGGCGGGTGGTCGACGGGGTACGTCGCAGCATCCGCGGCCGTCGGCATTGTGGTTGCCCTCCTGGTGGGGACAGGCATCGAAGGGCATCGGCGGCTTCGACGTCGGACCCAGCAGCGCACGCTGCGAACCCATCTGGAACCGCCACGCTATGAGGTCACCCGGGTGCCCCTGCATCTGGTGACACCGACGGCCGACCCAGGCGCAGTAGACGTCGGCCGATGGTGGCCGTCAGACGAACGAAGAGCCCAGTCCGGTCGTGGCCAACCAGGCTCGGGTGTAGATCATGATCGCGTCCCAGGTGCCGGTGAGCAGCAGGATTCCCAGCAGGACCAGGAGGCCGCCGCCGATACGGGTGACGGTGCGGGCATGGCGGCGGGCGTACCGGGACAGGGTCAGGGCCCGCCGAGCTCCGCTGGCGATGAACACGAACGGCAATCCCAGACCCAGGCAGTAGGCCAAGGCCAAGATGGCACCGCGGGTCGCTGAGGCCTCGTTGTAGGCCAGGGCGTTGACCGCCGAGAGGGTCGGACCCAGACACGGGGTCCACCCCAGCCCGAACACCATGCCCAGCAGCGGTGCCCCGAGCAGTCCGGCCGGTGGCCGGCGGTGCAGCCGTCGCTCGCGTTGCAGCCAGCCCAACCCGCCCAGGAACGCCAGACCCATGACGATGGTGACCACGCCCATGACCCGGGTGATCACTGGCGCCCATTCCAGCAACAGCCGGCCCAGGCCCCCGAACGCGGCGCCGAAGGACATGAAGACCACCGTGAACCCGGCCACGAACAGCACGGCCCCAGCCAGCACCCGCCCGCGCCCGCCCTGAGGAGCATCGGGTCCGGGCTCCTCCTGCCCCAGTGCAGCCGCGCTTGCCCCGCCTCGGGTGGGCAGGGTCGCCCCGGCCGTGGCCGGGACGCCCGGTCGGGCAGCCTGACTGCCGCTGAGCCCGGCCACGTAGCCCAGGTAACCCGGGACCAGCGGCAGCACGCAGGGCGAGGCGAAACTGATCAGACCCACCAGGGCCGCCACGGCCACGGCCACCACGAGGGAACCATCGGTGACCAGCCCGGCGAAGAGCGACCCCAACTCACTCACCGGGCGCGCCGGTCGAAGGTGGGGCCGACGGTGGGGTGGTCGGGGGTGGGGTGGTCGGGGGTGGGGTGGTCGGGGGTGGGGCGGGGTCCTCGGCGAGCAGGGTCTGCAGGCTGGTCCGCAGGTCGTCCTCGGCGACGGCGGAGACGTAGACGGCGGCGACCCGGTTGTCCCGGTCCAGCAGGATCGTCGTGGGGACGACGTTGGCGGGGAACCCGTTGAACGCCAGCGCCACCTCCCCGGAGGGGTCGAACAACGAGGGGTAGGTGATGCCGAAGTCGGTGGTGAAGGCCTGGGCGAGTTGCCTCTGGTCCCGGACGGCGACTCCCAGGAAGGCCACGCCGGCCTCGGCGACGTCGGTGAAGACGGTTTGGAATTCCGGTGACTCCACCCGACACGGTGCGCACCACGAACCCCAGAAGTTGATCACCACGATGTCCCCAGCCAGCGAGGAGGACTCGAAGGTCGTCCCGTCGAGGAGCTCCCCGCCGAACTCCGGGGCACTCTGCCGATCCTCGGCGGGGATCAGTTGGGCCGCCGGGGTGGCCGCTGTGAAGTCGAAATCCCCGCCGGCACCGCTCGTGCTCGGGTTGACACCGGAACTGCCGCAGCCGGCGACCAGCAGCCCGAACACCCCGGAGGCCCCGACTGTCAGAACCGTCCGTCTGGAGATCCCCGCCCGGCTCTCAGCCAAGGGAGACGCTCCAGAAGGTCCAGAACCGGACGGTGATCAAGGTGGCGATCACCAGGAGCCACGCCGTGACGATCACCCCTTGCCGCCGATGCAGGACGCCGGCCGCCGTCGCCGCCGGCCCGGGCTGGCGCCTCGTGACAGCCGTGAGGTTGCGGGCGGTGACGGCGACGAACAGGGCGATGACGACGACCCACACGACCATGCAGTAGGGACACAGCGCCCCGATGCGGTACAGGCTGGCCGCGATCAGCCAATGCACGAAGACGACCGCAGCACTCACCCCGACCTGCAGCCCAGCCCAGAACCACACCGGGAGCACCGCCCCCCCGGCCAGAGCCGCGCCGACGACCAGCACGACGCTGAATCCGATGAGACCCAGCAGGGGGTTGGGGAACCCGAATGCCTCGGCCTGCGGGCTGGTCATCACCGACCCGCAGCTCAAGACGGGGTTGATGCTGCAGGTCGGGACGTAGGCGCTGTCGGTGAGCAGTCGGTACTTCTCCACCGCGAGCACGAATGCCGCCAGCAATCCCAGCGCGCCACCCAGGATCAGTCCCGCCCCCAGCCGCCGCTCCCGGCTGGGATGCCCCGGCCCGACCGGGTGCGAAGTCGGCGTGCGGCCGGCTGACTCAGGCGTGCTGTTCCGGGCTCTTGGGTCGGCGGCCGGAGCCGATACCGAGGTGGACATGCCTACTCGTTGACGGCTGCGTCGACGGCGGCGATGAGCTCCTCGGCCGAACCGACTGTCAGCTGCTCCCCGTTGAGGAAGAACGTGGGAGTGCCTTGCACGCCCAGGGCCAGCCCGTCGTCGCGGTCGGCGAGCACCCGCTCCAGGGTCGCCGGGTCGGCGACGGCGCTGTCGTAGGCGTCCATGTCCAGCCCCAGGTCGGTCGCGAACTCCCGGAACAACTCGGCCATGGAGGTCTGCTGCTCACCCCACTGGGTCTGGGTGGCGTACATCTGCTGGTACATCGCCTCGAATTGCCCCTGCTGGGCAGCTGCCTCCACGGCAACCGCAGCGTTCTGCCCGTTGAAGTGACCCTCGACCGGGAAGTAACGAGCGATGAAGGTGACCTGTCCGGCGTAGTCCTCGCGCAGCTGCTCCACCACCGGGTAGGCGGCCAGGCAGGACTCGCACTCAAAGTCCAGGAACTCCACCAGGGTCACCTCCCCCGGGGCTGTGTCCAGGCGGTGGCTGTTCTCCCGCACCACCAGGTCCTCGCCGCCCTGACCGTCCGCGGTGGCGTCTGAGCCCCCACCGCCGAACACCATCACCGCCACAGCGACCACGGCAGCGAAGACCGCTACGAGCAGGACCGAGATCATGGTGTTGGACCGCAGGGTGACTCCTCGAGATGGCGGCCACGAGACGGGCCGCAGGACGGATGCTTCCTACTATCCAGGATAGGAAACCTGTGCATCAAACCGGGTGAACATACCTACAGGCGTCAGTATGTTGTAGTGTCACTTAGCCGTAGCCCGCTAGGGGTGTCGAAGTGCTGCGATGTGGAGTGACCTGTGACTGAGGACCGCTGCGACCTGTTGTGCCTGGATCTGCCTCATGCTGAGGCCGTACGCGGAGGGCTCCCCAACGTCGAACAGGCCGCAGGGCCGGCTCAGCAGTTCAGGGCCCTGGCCGACCCACAGCGCCTGCGTATCGCTGCAGCGCTGCAAGCCGGCGGTGAGTTGTGCGTGTGCGATCTGGCTTGGATCGTCGGGACAAGTCAGAACCTGGTGTCCCACCACGCGCGGGTGCTGCGGACGGCGGGGATGGCTGCATCCCGTAAGGACGGCAAGCTGGTCATGTACCGGCTCACCGACGTCGGCCGGGCCCTGCTGGCCATGGCCGGGATCGTGCCGCCCGCGGCTGTCCCGGACGCCGGCCGCCCGGTCGTCTCGGCGGCGCCCGGTGTCTGACCTGTGTTGCGGCCCCGATGACGAGCCGACGCCCCGGACGCCGGCGCGAGCACTTGCCACCATCCCCCTCACCTCGGCTCATCCCACGAAACCGGTGACGGGGTGCGGTGAGGGCTGCGCCTGCTGCGCGCCCAGCACCGTCGCCCAGGTGGCCGCGGTCGGCGATGGCTGCGGTGACCCCACCTGCTCGGCACCCAGCACCCCGGTCGACGAGCCGGCCCTGCCGCTGTGGCGGGCCCGGTCGGTCCAGCTGGCCGGCGCCGCCGGGCTGTTCTTGGTGGCCTCGCAGGCCACGGCCTGGACCGGTGGACCGGTCGTGCTCGGGACCTTGCTCGCTTTCGGTGCCGTGGTTGCCGGCGGCGCCACCTTCGTGCCCGGCACCCTGCGTGCGCTGGCCCGCCGCCGGCTGGGCGTGGGCACGCTGATGACCGTGGCCATGGTCGGCGCCATCGCCCTGGGCGAGGTGCGCGAGGCCGCGATGCTGGCCTTCCTGTTCTCCCTCGCCGAGGCGCTGGAGGACTACGCCGTCGACCGCACCCGCCGCGGCCTGCGGTCCCTGCTTGACCTGGTGCCCGCCCGAGCCACCGTGCTCCGCCCCGGCCCCGCCGGGCTCGTGGAGTCCGAGGTCGACCCGGCCGACCTGCGCGTCGGCGACGTGCTGGTGGTCCGGCCCGGGGAGCGGTTGGCCACCGACGGCACCGTGACCGACGGCCGCTCGACCCTGGACACCTCTGCGATTACGGGGGAGTCCCTGCCCGTGGAGGTGCAGCCCGGCACCGAGGTGTTCGCCGCCTCGGTCAACGGCGGCGGGGTCCTGCAGGTCACCGTCACCGCCACCGTCGCCGACAACTCCCTGGCCCGCGTCGTGCACATCGTCGAGGAGGCCCAGGACCGCAAGGGCGCAGCCCAGCGCCTGGCCGCTCGGATCGCCGCACCGCTGGTGCCCGCGGTGTTCGTCGTCGCCGCCGCGATCACCGTCCTGGGTTCCCTCCTCGGCGACCCGGGCGTGTGGATCGAGCGTGCGCTGGTGGTGCTGGTCGCAGCCTCCCCGTGCGCGTTCGCGATCGCCGTCCCGGTCACCGTGGTGGCCGCGATCGGTGCCGCCACCCGCCAGGGCGTGCTGGTCAAGGGCGGCGCCGCCCTGGAGTCGCTCGGCGCCGTCCGCACCCTGGCGCTGGACAAGACCGGCACCCTGACCCGCAACTCCCCCGCCGTCGTCGCCGTCCTCACCACCGACGGCCACGACGCCGAGCAGGTGCTGACCGTCGCCGCAGCTCTCGAGGCCCGCAGCGAGCACCCCCTGGCCGCCGCGGTCCTCGCCCGGTGGGCCGCCGGGCACGACCGCGCCCCGGCCCCGGTCGCCACAGACGTGCAGGCGCTGGCCGGTCAGGGCCTCACCGGGGTCCTGGACGGCACCCCGGTGCGGCTGGGCAAGCCCGGCTTCCTCGACCCCGGCGCCCTCACCGGGCAGGTGCGGGACCACCAGGACGCCGGCGCCACCGTCGTCCTCGTCGAGTCCGCCGGCCAGCTGCTGGGCGCCCTCGCCATCCGCGACGAGCTCCGGCCCGAGGCCGCCGAGGTCGTGGCTCGCCTGACCGCGATGGGCGTGGCGACGGCGATGCTCACCGGCGACAACGCCCGCACGGCCGCCCACCTCGCCCGGGCCGCCGGCATCACCGACGTGCACGCCGAGCTGCGCCCCGAGGACAAGGCGACCCTGGTCGACCAGCTGCGCTCGAGGACCCGAGGTGGGGTGGCGATGGTCGGGGACGGCATCAACGACGCCCCCGCCCTGGCCACCGCCGACGTCGGCATCGCCATGGGCGCGATGGGCGCCGACGTCGCCATCGAGACCGCCGACGTCGCCCTGATGGGCGAGAGCTTGCACCAGCTGCCCCGCACCCTGGCCCACGCCCGCCGGGCCCGGACGATCATGCTGCAGAGCCTGGCGTTGTCCGCTGCGATCCTCATCGTGCTCATCCCGCTGGCCGCCCTGGGGGTGCTGTCCCTGGCCGCAGTGATCGTGATCCACGAGGTCGCCGAGGTGTTCGTGATCGCCAACGGGATCCGAGCCGGCAGGTCACACCAATGAACATCCGACAGTTGACCTGGCTGTCGGGAGCTCGGTTGGTGATGGCTGTGGTCGCTGCAGTCTTGGTGGGGGTGGATCTGGGGGTCAAAGCCCATATCGAACAACGCCTGGGCGACGGGCGGACCCTGGATGTCGGGATTCTGGACCTACGACTGGGCTACAACACAGGCGCCGCGTTCAGTGTGGGGTCCGACCTGCCCGGCTGGCTGGTCCTGGCCGTCACTGCGGCGGTCACTGTCTTCGTCGCCGGATTCGCCTGGGTCATGGCAGGTCGTGCGCGGACCTCCGGGTGGCTCGTTGCTGGGCTGGCCGCCGTGGTCGGAGGCGCTGTGGGCAATCTGGTGGACCGCGCGGGCGACGGACGCGTCACCGACTACCTGCACACCGGCTGGTTCCCCACCTTCAACCTCGCCGATGTCTTCATCACCTGCGGGGCGGTCGTTTTCGCCGCAAGTACCGTCCTCAACCCCGACATCGAGGACACCGCAGCCACCAAGGCGCGGCCGATGGCTACAGACCAGAGATGACGACGATCGCCACTGGGGAGTTCTGCCTGCCCCATCTGCGGTCTGCGGCTGCGCCGCCGTGCGGTCGCCGATGCCCGCGCACTCGCGCCTGCAGGCCACCTGCACCAGCGCCGGAAGCGGTCCGATGCACCACGTGCCTACCCTGGTGGGGTATCGGCTAGCGGTGGGGGGTGTCATGCGGGCACGTTTGCTCTGGGCCCTGCTCGTGCTCGGCGCAGTGTTCAGCATGCACGGCCTCAGCTGCACCGACAGCGACGCGGCCATGACCGACATGCCCTCGCACGCGACGCCCGCCTCACCCGACCAGACGGGGGAAGCGGGGCCCGAACTTGATGCGGGGACCAACGCCCGTGATTCCGCGCTACCGCAATCGCTGGTAGCTGCACCCACCTGGATCGACGACGGCCAGACCGGTGACGGTCATGGGGCCATGGCCCACGCCCTGATGGTGTGCATGGCCGTCTTGGCCGGCGGGATCGGCACGGCACTGGCAGTGCTGGCCTCATGGCTGTCGCGACGGCGCCTCCTCACCGTTGTGCCCCGTCCCACCGTGCTGCTGCGCAGCGCCCTCGACCAGGCGCTCCCTCACCCAGCACCTCCCGAGCTCAGTCGTCTCTGCGTGCTGAGGGTCTAGGCCGAACCACCTGACACCCGCGGCCCACGTGTGGCCCGGAGTCGCGTGCTCGACCTTCCATGCCCTCTTCGTGCCCGGCTCATATCGGGTGCGGCACACCTTTCCGGAGACCCCTGTGCTCAGCCACCATGCTTCGACCCGTTCCCCCCACCGCTCCCGCGCCGCCGGGTTCGTGGGTGCCCTCATCGCCGCCTCGGTGGCCCTGTCGGCCTGCTCTGGCGGCGCAGACCCCTCGTCGGCGGGGTCCTCGACGTCCGTGCCGGCAGAGGCCACGTTCAACACCGCCGACGTCACCTTCGCCCAGTCGATGATCCCCCACCACGAGCAGGCGGTCGAGATGGCCGACCTGGTCGCCGACCGCTCCACCAACCCCGACGTGCTGGACCTGGCCGGCCGCATCCAGGCTGCTCAGGGGCCCGAGATCGACGTTCTCAACGGCTGGCTGGACAGCTGGGGCGCCAACAGCTCAGACGTCACCTCGGGAATGGCTCACTCCGGCACGAGCGGGATGATGACCGAGGACGACATGTCCTCCCTGGAGACAGCCAGCGGCGTGGACTTCGACCGCATGTGGCTGCAGCTGATGCTCGAGCACCACACCGGCGCTGTAGGCATGGCCCAGTCCGAGATCGCCGACGGCGAGGACCCCGCGGCGATCGCGCTCGCCCAGGACATCAAGTCCTCCCAGGGTGCCGAGATCACCGAGATGGAACAGCTGCTGCAGGGCCTGTCCACGCAGTAACCCCCCGACAGCGGGGGCTGCGGCCAGCCCGGCGCAGCCCCCGCCCGCGGTCACCCGATGGCCGTGGACGCCGAGAACCGCGGCCCTCGATGACCTCCAAGCCCTCGACGTGCGCCACCGCGACACGACCTGCATGCCGTCCCCGGCCTGCACCCCGAGGCACCGCCGTCCTCGCCGGCGTCCGATGCCTCACCCGCACTCCCCACAACTGACCCCACTTGAAGGACCACAACTGACATGGACATGAACACCACGATGGGCGCGGCACTGCCGGACTGGCTGACCCCATTGGCCTGGACCTACGGCCTGCTGGCGCTGCTGAGCGCGGCAGTAATCGCCCTCGACGTGTGGGCCCGCGGGCACCGCCATCGCACCGCTACTGCCGAGATCACCTGGGTCGGTGCAGCTCTATTCCTGGGGCCGGCTGCCCTCGTGCTCTACCGCCGCTACGGCCGACAGCCCCAGCCCGGCGCCCGACCCACAGACGCCCGGCCCGTCGTCGTGGACAGCCTGCCCGGTGGCACCGCCTCAGCCCTGGCCCACCTCGTCGGTGTCCCCCTGGTGATTGCCTCTGGGCTCACCATCGCCGGCACCGACCTGTGGGTCATGATCGCCGTCATCGCGGTCGTGGCCATCGCGCTGCTCGCCGTCCACGAGCGCACCACCGATGGCGCCACCACGCTGACCGCGGTCGCTCGCGCCGCCCTCACCGTGGTCGCCTTCGACATCGGAATGGGCGGCTGGATGCTCCTCCTGCACTTCAACGACCTCATGCGCCCGGCCGCCGACGTGCAGTTCTGGTTCCTTATGCAGATCGGCGTCCTCGCCGGCCTGCTCACCGGCGCACCCGCCGTCGCCGCACTCCGGCGCACTCCGGCACGCCTCCCCACAGCCGCCTGAGCCACGAACCACCGGGAATTAAGGCCCGCGGCGGGGCGTGGTCACCCAGGTCACGCCCCGCCAAGGGGTTCAGATGCCTCCTGATGGTTCTTGCCTGAAGCGATGTAGGTGACCTCTGAACAAGCGTGGCGCACAGTCCTCGCGTGCGTCGGTGGCTCCGAACCCGCGCCTTCGAGGCCCCAAAACGCCGGTGCTGCTGGTGGGGATACATACCGGCGAAACGTCATGGTCGGGCCGGCCCATGCTGTGGGGATCGCCAGTTGCGAGGGGCAGCACCTGGTCGCGCTCTGCGGGACGCCGGTCATAGTCGACCTGCCGCTCGACTGGCCGCCGCCGCGGGGGGGGTGCAGATGTGCTTCCAGCGCCGGGATCTCACCGCTGCTTGAGCCGTTAGACGCACAATTGGGCCTAGAGCTGGAAGGTGCGCCAGGTGCCGATCTGGAAGTCGTCGTAGCCGCAAGACCCCGGGTCGACCCAACGGCGGTGGGTCGAGGTATCGGCGGACCCAGCATTGACCGCTGGGTGTCGCGGCATCCTCTGCTTTCGTGCGGTTGCGCCTGGGCCTGTCCCCCGGTGACATCGCCACCAGCTAGACCGCCGGCGGGGTAGCCGCCAGTCGGTAGTGCACCGATGCCGCGGTGACGCCGGCAGCGCGGGCGATGACGGCCACCGGGTGCCCGTCGTGCTCGGCCGCGCGCAGCAGGCTGACCCAGCGCGCGGTGGCGATGTCGTGGGCGGCCCGGTGCTCTGCGAGCTCAGCCGTGTCGCCGCTCGGGTGCGCGACCGCGTCTGCAATGCGCTGGCGGGCGGCCCGCTTGACCGCGGCTGCGTTCTCCAGCTCCCGCAGCACTCCCCTACCGGCGCGGTTGCCCGGTTGTGGCGCTGCGGGTGGCGCGGTCATGGCTGGGCCGGTGGTCGACCCTGGATACTGCGGGGCACCTGGTGGGCCTTGAGCACGCCGTGGACGGTGGTGGGGGCGCGGTCGACGAGTTGGGCGATCTCGCGGATGGACATGCCCTGCCGGTAGGCCTTCACGACGTAGGCCTCCAGGCGGTCCTGCAGCGCCCGGTCTCTGGCGGGGCCGGTGGTGGAGGTGCCGGCGAACTCCGGCAGGGGCGCCCAGGTCGGCTTCGGGGTGCGCGGCATCGGTGCGGCCGGCTCAGTCGCGGGGTGGCCAGGACTGCAGCGCAGGCAACGGATCGCTGAGGAACACCGCACCGGTGTCGGGGTAGACGTCCTGCGTGCGGTGTTCATGGCTGCCGCCGGTGTGGGCGATCGCGGCCAGCAGCAGCTGCAGGTGCCGGCGGTCTAGGCCGGAGGCGACGTCACCAAGGTCGAGGGCCTGGCCGTCGGCGATGGACGCCGCTGCTCGCAGGATCCGCAGCTGTCCGCTGGATCCGTGGATGCGCCCGTCGCGGAGGGCTGCGTCGATGTCGACCCAGGTGACCGACGCCCACCCCACACCGGGAGCCTGTCCGGTGGGTGGACCGGTGGGGTCGTCGTCGTAGTCGACGGCGATGAGGCCGGCGGCGGCGAGCTGGGGTAGCCAGTGCCCGGCGTTGGCCAGCAGCAGCACGGCAGCTTCGGCGGCGTAGTCCCCGACCGCGGTGCGCAGCAGCGCGTTCTCCAGGTCGGTGGCCTCGAAGTCGCTGGCCTTGGGGTCGAACAGCACAGCGGGTCCTCGATTCACTCCGGGTGGAACTGGCGGCCTGGTCGCTGATGAGTCTGCCCGTCCCTGCTGACATCGCGGGCCGATCAGGGCGGGTCTGTGGATGGACGCCACCCCTCTGGGTGCCCAGACCGGTCAGGCGAAGCTGCCGGCCGGAACGGCGACTGCGGCCTGGGGTGCGCCGTCGATGGCCACCGACCAGTGGGTGATGGGGTCGCGAGGGGCGACGCGGCTGGCGACGACTGTGCCGCGGAAGTCTGATCCGGGGAAGCCCGGTGCGGTCTCCCGCAGACACCACACCCGGGCCCGCCAGATGGGTGCGTACCGGTCGCGTTCCCAGGCGTAGAGCAGCCCAGGTTGGACGTCGTCGACGCTGGAGAACCGCGGTTTGGTGACCCACACCGGGCGGGGTGGGTCCACGGTGCGGTTGTCCATCGGCGGGGACCGTAGGGCCGGGGTCCGACAGCGGCCGGACCGACCCTTTCCACCGCAGCAGCAGTCGCACCGCCGCGCAATCGGGGTGACAACGTGGAGCGGCCGGGGTGGCGGGAAGGGACTGGTGCTAGTGGCCTGTCCGACCCTCGAGGTGAGCTTGAGTCCACCCGAGACGACGAGAACTAGGACTCCAGACCAAGACCACGATCAAGACCACGACCAAGACCCAAGACCCAAGACCCAAGACCCAAGACCAAGACCAAGACCAAGACCAAGACCAAGACCAAGACCAAGACCAAGACCAAGACCAAGACCAAGACCAAGACCAAGACCAAGACCAAGACCAAGACCAGCGACGACACACCTCATGCACCACGGGTGACAACCACTCGTCGTGACAGGTTGTCGGGCTTTCCGGCACCCCCTCTGGGCATGCCCAGTCCCTACTCCCGTCGTCAGCAGGAGAATCGCCGCGAGCGGGAGAGGAAGCGCCGCACCGAGTTGCCAAAAACCCTCGTCGAACCCGCCACAGGCGCACGCTTTGCCGATGGGCCCGTCCCAGCCGACCGCCGCCGCGAAGCGGCAACGGCTTGTGGGTGGTGCACCGGACCCATCACACCCAAGTCACGGGGACCCGTAGCGAAGTGGTGTTCGGCAGCCTGCCGTCAACGGGCCTGGGAGCAACGGCGAGCAGCTGCCGCCGGCTTGAGTGCCGTCACGATCATCGAGCGGGTGGTCGAGGTGCCCGCACGGTCTGAGCCCCCACCCTCGTCAGGTCGCCGGGACTGGCCGGCTTTGCTCAGCGAGCTCACCCGTCAGCTGGACCGGGGTCTGATCTACGACCGGCATTTGGCCGAGTTGTCCACCGTTGTGCGTGATCTCTACGCAGCTCTCGAGCGCCGATGGCCCGCTGGGAGGCGAGGCCGATGAAAGCTCGTGACCCGGGGCTCCGGTCTTCGCTGGACGGGAGAACGAGGCCCCGCAGCCGTAGAACAGGTCGGGCCCCGCGCAGCGCCACTGGCCGCCTGGCGGAGCAGGGATGAGGCGCTCGACCGCAGCTGCGCGGACGGAACCTGCGGGCGCGGGACGGTCAGTGGGCCTCGCTGGGCGGGAGCGGCATGGTGGCTCTCAGCTCTGGCCGGCCTCGATGGACGTGGGGTGACATCGGGGTGACGTCCCCGCGGAGGCGACTGACCGCGGCTGGTTGACAGCGACTGATGCCGGTCGACGCCTGCTGCGAGTCCCGCTCCTCATCTGGCGAGCGGCGTCGTCTCAGATCGAGGAGCTGCCCGTGTCCGCTCGACTGCTGACCACCGAAGAGGTGGCGACCCGCTTCCGCACGAGCCCGGCCACCGTCCGCTACTGGAGGCACGTCGGCATCGGCCCGAGCGGCGTCCGGGTCGGCCGTCGGGTGCTCTACGACGAGACCGTCTGCGACCGCTGGTGGCAGGAGAAGGTGGCTGCTCAGGTCACCCCCAGCACTTCCTGACTCCACCGATCCCACGTCGGGCCTAGCGACTGTCGGACCGGCCGGGCACGCTGATCTGGCCGGTCCGACTACCGGCACCTGAGCGACAGAGGGAGCGTCGTGGCCAGCATCGCCCGCCGGGAGGACGGTCGGTGGCGAGCCCGCTACCGGGACGACGCTGACAAGGAGCACGCCCGGCACTTCGGCCGGAAGACCGATGCCCAGCGCTGGCTGGACGAGGTCACCGCCACCGTCGTCACCGGCATGTACGTCGACCCCGGAGCCGGTCGTGTCACCCTCTCGGCGTTCTACGCCGTGTGGTCCGCCCGGCAGGTCTGGGCCCCTGGCACCGAGTTGGCGATGGACCTCGCGGTCCGGACAGCGACGTTCGCTGACGTCGAGCTCCGCCTGCTCCGGCGCTCGCACCTCGAGTCGTGGGTCAAGCAGATGTCCGCTCGCGGCTTGGCACCGGGGACCGTCCACACGCGCGTCCAGAACGTCCGGTCCGTGCTGCGGGGAGCCGTCCGCGACCGGGTCATCGCGACCGACCCCAGCGACGGGGTGACACTCCCTCGCCGGCGACGTCACGAGCACGCGATGACCATCCCGACGCCGCCGGAGGTCGGCCGACTCCTGGCAGTGGCCCACGAGCGATTTGCCGCGTTCATCGCGATCTGCGCCTTCGGAGGCCTTCGGCTGGGGGAGGCCGCCGCCCTGCAGGTGGGTGACGTCGACTTCCTTCGGCGGCGGGTCCTGGTGTCTCGCCAAGTGCAGCGAGGCCCGGACGGCGCCGCCGAGATCCGGGCGCCGAAGCACGGGTCCGAACGCACAGTGGTCGTCCCGGAGCGACTGCTGACCCTGCTCGCTGCGCACATCGAGGCACACGTTCCCGACGGCGGCCGCGACAGATGGCTCTTTGCCACCCCGACCGGCTCGCCGCCGCACCAGAACACCGTCGGTCACCAGTGGCGCAGGGCGTGCACGGCGGCCGGTCTGACCGGCGTCCGGTTGCACGACCTCCGGCACTTCTTCGCGTCCGGGCTGATCGCCTCAGGGTGCGACGTCGTCACGGTCCAGCGGGCCCTGGGGCACGCCTCAGCGACCACCACTCTGAACACCTACGGCCACCTGTGGCCAGACGCAGAAGACCGCACCCGGGCTGCCACGGAGGGTCTGATGGCAGCCTCTCTCGACTTTTCTGCGGACTATCTGCGGACTAGATGACCCTTGCGAGTCTCTGACCTGCAGGTTTGTCCCATATCAGACGTTGAAGCGGAACTCCACCACGTCGCCGTCGGCCATGACGTACTCCTTGCCCTCGATGCGCACCTGGCCCTTGGTCTTGGCCGCGGCCATCGACCCGGCGGCGACGATGTCGTCGAAGGAGACGACCTCGGCCTTGATGAAGCCGCGCTGGAAGTCGGTGTGGATGACCCCGGCAGCCTGGGGCGCGGTGGCCCCCACCGGGATCGTCCAGGCCCGGGACTCCTTCGGGCCGGCGGTCAGGTAGGTCTGCAGGCCCAGGGTGGCGAAGCCGACCCGGGCGAGCTGGTGCAGGCCGGGCTCGTCCTGGCCGACCGCGGCCAGCAGCTCGGCGGCCTCGTCGTCCGGGAGCTCGGCCAGCTCGGCCTCGGTCTGCGCGTCCAGCACGATCGCCTCGGCCGGCGCCACGAGGGCCCGCAGCTCGTCGAGCAGCTCGGTGTTGGTGAGCTCGTCGCTGTCGACGTTGAAGACGTAGAGGAACGGCTTGGTGGTCATGAGACCGAGCTCGCGCAGCGGCTCGGAGTCCACCCCTGCGGAGAAGAGCGTCTTCCCGGTGTCCAGCACCTCCTGCGCGGCGACCGCGGCGTCGTAGAGCGCCTTGCGGTCCTTGTCCTTGCGCATCTCCTTCTCCAGCCGCGGCACCGCCTTCTCCAGCGTCTGCAGGTCGGCGAGGAGGAGCTCGGTGTTGATGGTCTCGATGTCGTCCTTCGGGGAGACCTTGCCGTCGACGTGGACGACGTCGGGGTCGCTGAACACCCGGATGACCTGGCAGATCGCATCGGACTCGCGGATGTTGGCCAGGAACTTGTTGCCCAGCCCCTGCCCCTCGCTGGCGCCGCGGACGATGCCGGCGATGTCGACGAAGGACACCGTGGCCGGGATCTGCTTGGTGCTGCCGAACACCTCGGCGAGCTTCGCGATCCGCTCGTCGGGGACGCCGACCACGCCGACGTTGGGCTCGATCGTCGCGAACGGGTAGTTCGCTGCGAGCACGTCGTTCTTGGTCAACGCGTTGAACAGCGTGGACTTGCCGACGTTGGGCAGGCCGACGATGCCGATGGAGAGAGCCACGTCGGACCAGGGTACGGGGTCCGGGACACCTGCCGTCACGTCCGAAACCCGCCAGACCCGGTCGGTGGCCGCTGGCATGCTCGGTGCCGTGACCGAGCTGCTGGAGGGCCGAGCCCTCGACGACGAGCGCTGCTACCGCGCGGTCTCCAGCCGGGACGCCCGTTTCGACGGCTGGTTCTTCACCGCCGTCCACACCACCGGCATCTACTGCCGGCCCTCCTGCCCGGCCCGCACCCCACTGCCGGGCAACGTCTCCTTCCACGCCACCGCCGCCGGCGCCCAGGCCGCCGGGTTCCGGGCCTGCCGCCGGTGCCGCCCGGACGCCGTCCCCGGTTCCCCGGAGTGGGACGTGCGCGCCGATGTCGTCGCCCGCGCCGTCCGGCTGATCGGGGACGGCGAGGTCGAGCGCACCGGTGTCGCCGGGCTCGCCGCGACCCTCGGGTACTCCGAGCGCCAGCTGCACCGGCTGCTCGTCGGCGAGCTCGGGGTCGGGCCGTTGGCGCTCGCCCGCGCCCAGCGGGCCCAGACGGCGCGGGTGCTCGTCGAGACCACCACGCTGCCGATGGCCGAGGTCGCGTTCGCCGCCGGTTTCGCCAGCGTGCGGCAGTTCAACGACACCGTCCGCGAGGTCTTCGCGACCACCCCCTCGGAGCTGCGGGGCTCGGCGACCCCGGCGTCGGGACCCTCGGGGTGGCTCACCCTGAGGCTGGCTGCCCGCGCCCCGTTCGCCGCCGACGAGGTGCTGCTCTTCCTGGGCGGGCACGCCGTCGCCGGGCTCGAGGAGTGGGACGGCGAGACGTTTTCCCGGGTGCTGGACCTGCCGCACGGGCCCGGGGTCGTCCGGCTCTCCCCCGGCGCGGACGGCTCCTCGGTCACCGCCCGGCTGCAGCTGACCGAGCTGCGCGACCTCGGGGTCGCCGTCGCGCGCTGCCGGCGGCTGCTGGACCTCGACGCCGACCCGACCGCGGTGGACGACGTCCTGGCGACCGACCCCGCGCTGACCGAGCTGGTGCGGGCCGCCCCCGGCCGCCGGGTCCCGGCCGCGCCGGACGCCGCCGAGGCCGCCGTCCGCTCCGTGCTGGGCCAGCACGTCTCCCTCGCCGGCGCGCGCACCTTCACCGCCCGCCTCGTGACCGCGGCCGGCACCCCGCTCGCCGAGCCCGTCGGCACCCTCACCCACGTCTTCCCCCGGCCCGAGGCGCTGGCGGACGCCGACCTCGCTGCCATCGGCCTCACCCAGGCCCGCCGCCGCACCGTGCACGCCCTGGCCGGGGGACTCACCGGCGGCGACATCGACCTGGGGCCGGGCACCGACCGCGCCGCGGCCGGGAAGGCGCTGCTCGCCGTCCCCGGGGTCGGGCCGTGGACGGTCGCCCTGGTGGCGTTGCGCGGACTGGGCGACCCCGACGTCTGGCTGCCCGGTGACCTCGCCCTGCGCAAGAGCCTGGTCGCCCTGGGCAGCTCCGACGCCGACGCCGCTACCCGGTGGCGGCCCTGGCGCTCCTACGCCGTCATGCACCTGTGGGCGATGTCGGCACCTGCTCTCTTCACCCGCCACCCCGTCGTCCGGGAGGACCCGTCATGACCGCGCTGCACGCCACCACCCAGACGCCCATCGGTCCCTTCACCGTGCTCGTCGACGGCGGCGCGGTCCTGGCCAGCGGATGGACGGCCCACGTCGGCGACCTCCTCCCCGTGGTGCACCGGTCGCTGCGACCCACCACCGTGGTGGAGGCCGACCGGCTGCCGGTCCTGGACGTGGTGGACGCCTTCCACGCCGGGGAGATCGGCGTCATCGACGACGTCGTGGTCGCCCAGCGGTCCGGGCCGTTCCTCACCGGGGCCTGGGAGGTGCTGCGCACCGTGCCGGCGGGGCAGCCCGACAGCTATGCCGCCTTCGCCGCCCGCTGCGGTCGCCCGGCCGCCGTGCGCGCCGCCGCCGGGGCCTGCGCCCGGAACGCCGCGGCGCTGTTCGTGCCGTGCCACCGGGTGCTGGCCACCGGCGGCGGGCTGGGCGGCTTCCGCTGGGGGACGCCGGTCAAGCGCTGGCTGCTCGACCACGAGGCGGCGCACTCCCCCGCGCGGGTCTGAGCAGAACTGTCGTACCCCTGGGGCAGCCTGCGGGCATGGACCCCTCCTCCCTGCTCGTCGGGCTGCTCGTCGGCGCGCTGCTGGCCACCGCGGTCACCCTCGGCGTCGTCGCCCTCCTCGGCCGGCGCACCCCACGCACCGAGGGGCTGGAGCCGGTCCACGAGTCGCTGGACCACCTGCACCGGCTGCTCGCCGGCATCGAGCGCGACCGGGCCACCGCGCACGGCGAGCTGCGCGAGCAGGTCGGCACGGTCGGCACCACGTCCGACCGGCTGCGGCAGGAGACCGCAGCGCTGGTGACGGCGCTGCGCACCCCGCACGTGCGGGGACGCTGGGGCGAGGTGCAGCTGCGCCGGGTGGTGGAGGTCGCCGGCCTGCTCGAGCACTGCGACTTCGTGGAGCAGCCCTCGGCCCGCAACGACGCCGGTGCCGGGGTGCGCCCGGACCTGGTGGTCACCCTGGCCGACGGCAAGCAGGTCGTGGTCGACGCCAAGGTCCCCTTCGCCGGCTGGATCGAGGCGGTGCAGGCCACCGACGAGGTGGTGCGGGTGCAGCGGGTCGCCGAGCACGCCCGGCAGTTGCGCACCCACGTCGACGCCCTCGCCGCCCGCCGGTACCCCTCGGCGTTCGAGCCCTCGGCGCCCTTCACGGTGCTCTTCGTCCCCTCGGACGGTTTCCTCATCACCGCGCTGGAGGCCGAGCCGGGGCTGCTCGAGCACGGCTTCGCCCGGGACGTCGTGATCGCCACCCCGAGCACCCTGCTGGCCCTGCTCCGCACGGTCGCCTACTCCTGGCGTCAGGAACGGCTGGCCCGCGACGCCACCGCCGTGCTCGAGGTGGGTCGCACGGTGCACGCCCGGCTCGGCACGCTGTCGGCGCACCTGACCAAGCTGGGTGCTGCGCTGGGGTCGGCGGTGGGTCGCTACAACGACACGGTGGGCAGCTACGAGCGCTCGGTGCTGGTCGCCAGCCGACGCTTCGACGAGCTGGGGGTCGCCGAGTCCCCGGTCCAGGTGCCGCCGGCGACGGAGGCCACCGTGCGCACGCTGCGCTCGGTCCCCGACCCGGCGAACGACGAGCGGGGGGACGCCTGGGGCTGAGGCACCGCCCCGCTCGCGGAGTGACCCGCCACTCCCGGCCGCCTACAGGTCACGGACAGGCCAGGCCGTTACCGTGGCCCGACCGGTGGAGCGGGTACGCACCGCCGGCAGGCGAGGAGGTGCCCCATCGCACCGGTCAGTGCTGTCGACAGTCGGGAGGGTGCGGTGCGAGCCGAACGCCATCCCGGCGACCTGGGTGGTCCCGACCCCCGTCCCCGTGCCGGTGCGCCCCGGGGCCGCGCCGCCGAACGGGCCGAGCGCGAACGCCAGGAGCGTCGGCTGGCTCGGGAGTCCCTGCAGACGGGCCGCCCGTCCGGTGAGCGGGGCCCCGCGCCCCGCACCCGCCGGCCACCGGCCGACGCGCTCGACCGGGACCGCCGTGAACGGCGCGCACCGGCCCGTGCCGCGCAGACCACCGGCCCGCAGGTGCGTGGCTGGCTGGCCGTGCTCGGGGTCTTCCTGGTCACCGTCCTGGGCGCCGGTGCCGACTCCTTCGTCGGGGTCGGGCTGGGCACGCTCACGCTGATCGCGCTGGTCGCGTCCACCGTGGTGGCCGCCGCCGTCGTCCGCCGCCGCGACCTGGTCACCGTGCTGGTGGCCCCGCCGCTGGTGTTCGTCGCCGTCGCCGGGGTCAACATCGCGCTGGCCCCCTCGGCCACCTTCAGCCTGCCCACGATCGCCACGCTGCTCATCCGCGGCTTCCCGGCGATGGCGATCGCCGTGGTCGCCGCGCTCGTGGTCTGCGTCGTCCGGCTCATCGCCCGCCGGTAGTGCGGTCCCCGGCGGGCGTCCTCGCTGCCGGGATCAGTCGGCGGCGGTGTCCACGGCGAGAGCCTGCTTGCGCTGCTTGAGCTCGTGCGGGAGGGCGAAGACCAGACGCTCCTCGGCGGCCTTGACGGTCTCCACGTCCGGGAAGCCCCGCTGGCCGAGCCAGTCCAGCAGCTCGCTGACCAGGATCTCCGGCACCGAGGCACCGCTGGTGACCCCGACGGTCCGCACGCCCTCCAGCCACGCCTCGTCGACCTCGGAGGCGTAGTCGACCAGGTAGGAGGCCCGGGCGCCGGCCTCGAGGGCCACCTCGACCAACCGCACCGAGTTCGAGGAGTTGGTCGAGCCGACCACCAGCACCAGGTCGCACTCGTCGGCCATCTGCTTCACGGCCTGCTGACGGTTCTGCGTGGCGTAGCAGATGTCGTCGCTCGGCGGGGCCTGCAGCCCGGGGAAGCGGCCCTTGAGCTTGTCGACGGTCTCCAGCGTCTCGTCCACCGACAGCGTCGTCTGGGAGAGCCAGACGACCTTCTCCGGGTCACGCACCTGCACGTTCGCGATGTCCTCGGCGCCGTCGACGAGCTGGGTGCGCTCGGGCGCCTCGCCCATCGTGCCCTCGACCTCCTCGTGCCCGCGGTGGCCGATCAGCAGGATGTCGAAGTCGTCCTTCGCGAACCGCTGGGCCTCCTTGTGCACCTTGGTGACCAGCGGGCAGGTCGCGTCGATGGTGCGCAGCGAGCGGGCCGCGGCCTGCTCGTGCACGGCCGGGGAGACCCCGTGCGCACTGAAGACGACGACCGCGCCCTCGGGCACCTCGTCGGTCTCCTCCACGAAGACCGCCCCACGGCGCTCCAGGGTGGCCACGACGTGCTTGTTGTGGACGATCTGCTTGCGCACGTACACCGGCGCACCGTGGATCTCCAACGCCTTCTCCACGGCGATGACCGCCCGGTCGACGCCGGCGCAGTAGCCCCGGGGGTCGGCGAGCAGGACCCGTCCGCGCTGTTCAACCATGACCCCATCGTAGGAGGGCGGCGCCACCCGGCCGGGTGGGCGCGGGCGGCCGGGGAGCGTGCCGGCTGGCACTGGGGCACGCTGGAGCCATGTCCCGTGAGATCCCCGAGGTCGTGCGCGCCGCCGCCGGCCTCACCGCCACCCTGCTCGACGAGGCCCGCAAGCTGCCGCAGACCCTGCCGGCGCTCCCGGTCCGGGCCATCGGCCTGGCCATGCAGACGACGCTGAAGCTGCAGCAGGAGTACTCCGGCCTGGTGGCCCGCGGCGACGAGCTGCTGACCGGCCTGCGCGGGGACCGCGAGCCGGGCCTGGCCACCTTCGACGACGACCTCCCCGCCGCCACCGGCCCGCTGGGCTCCCGGACGTCGTCCTTCGACCGGGTCGCCGAGGACCCGGTCGACACCTTCGACGAGGAGCCGGGCTACGCCGTCGACGAGGCCGTCGAGGTCTACGTGGACGAGGCACCCCTGGACGTGGTCGACGAGGCCGCGGCGATCGGCGAGGACGACCTCACCGACGAGACGTTGGCCACCGAGGAGATCCTCGCCGAGGGCCTGACCGGCGAGCTCGGTGGTGCCGACCTCACCGACGACGACGTCGCGGCGCTCCCCGAGGACCCGATCGCCGACGAGATCACCGCCACCGTCGACGAGCTCGCCGTCACCATGGGCGACAACGCCGCGGAGGACGACGCCGTCATCGCGGCCTCCGAGCAGGCCATCACCGCCGGGCACGAGTCCGGGCCGACCGAGGACACCGAGCCCACCGAGCCGATCGACGGCTACGACGGCTTCTCCATCGCCCAGCTCCGTGGCCGCCTGCGTGGCTACCAGCCGGTGACCGTCGAGGAGCTGCTCGCCTACGAGCAGGCCACCCGCGCCCGGCAGCCCTTCCTCACCCTGCTGCGCAACCGCCAGGAGAAGCTGGCCCGCGAGCAGGGCTGACCCGGACCGGGAGACCTGCACGGGGCCTCCCAGGCGGCGTCCAGCCCGCTCCCACCCCGCCGACCCACCCTGCGAGTGGTGAGCGCAGCAGACCGGCCACCCACCCGCACCCGAGGTGTCACCCGGGCCGGACGCGGCCTGGCCGCCGTGGTGTCCCTCGCGGTGCTGGTCGGCAGCGGGTACGGCTGGAACGCCTACCGGACGCTCGACGCCAGCGTCACCCGGGTGGCCGCCGTCCCGGCCGGGCAGGGCGCCGGCGCCGACGGGGCTGCGGAGAACGTGCTGCTGGTCGGCGACGACCACCGTCCTGCCGACGCCAGCCCGCAGCTGCTCGCCCAGCTGGGCACCCAGCAGGACGGGGGCAGCACCAACACCGACACGATGATCCTGCTGCACCTGCCCGCCGACGGGGGCGCCCCGACGGCGGTCTCCCTCCCGCGCGACTCCTGGGTGGACGTCCCCGGCCACGGGACCGCCAAGCTGAACTCCGCCTTCGCCGACGGTGCCGTCTCGGGGGGCGACGCGGGAGGTCTGCAGACCCTGGTCGGCGCGGTGCAGGAGCTCACCGGGCTGACCGTGGACCACGTCGTCCGGGTCTCCCTGCTCGGCTTCTACGAGGTCGCCCGGGTTCTCGGCCCGGTCCGGGTCTGCCTGGACGCCGCCGTCGACGACCCGTACTCCGGGCTGATGCTGCCGGCCGGGGTGTCGACGCTGGACGCCTCCCAGGCGCTGGCGTTCGTCCGGCAGCGGCACGGCCTGCCGCACGGCGACCTGGACCGCGAGGTCCGCCAGCAGTACTTCCTGTCCGCCGAGGCAGCTGCGATCACCTCCAGCGGGCTGCTGCTGCACCCCGGCCGGCTGCACGACCTGCTGACCGCCGTCGGGTCCGCCGTCGAGACCGACCCCGGACTGGACCTGCTGCAGTTCGCCCAGCGCCTCTCGCACACCGACCCGGGGGCCATCCGGTTCACCCACCTCCCGATCACCGGCACCCCGACCATCCGCGTGGCCGGCCACGACGTGTCCATCGTGGCCGTGGACACGCTGGCCCTGCCGGCGTTCATCGACTCGGTGGTCGGCGACCCGGCGGCCTACACCGCGGCCACCCCGGCGGCCCCGGGAACCGTCACCGTGCAGGTGCTCAACGGGACCGGCACCCCCGGCCGGGCAGGTGCCGCCGCGACGGCCCTGGACGCACAGGGGTTCACGACCGGCACCGGCGACGCCTCGGCGACGACCGGGCTGACCACGGTGACGTACCCGGCGGGCAGCGAGGCAGCTGCGCGCGCGGTCGCCGCCGCCGTCCCCGGCGTCGGCATCGCCGAGTCCGCCGGCGTCTCAGGGGTCACCCTGACGCTGGGCACCGACGGCCTGTCCCCCGCGACCGCCGAGTCGGCACCAGCCGCGGCAGCTCCGGCCACCCCGGCGCCGGTCGGTGCGCAGACCTACGACGCCACCTCCTGCATCGACTGAGCCCGCCGGCACCGGATCAGCAGACCAGCGTCAGGTCGCCCTCCCGGAAGGGGCAGTCCCCACCCTCGGGCACCCCGAGCACCGTCCGGTCCGCCGCCGGGAAGGTGGCCGTCGGCGCCTCGGCGAGCACCGGGGCCATCGCGTCGTGCCAGATCTGGGCGCTCTTCCCGCCACCGAAGCCGCCGACGTCGGTCTGCCGCTCGGGGTCGAAGACCATCACGCTGGAGGTGTACTCGGGGGTCGAGCCGACGAAGGCCACCGAGACGTTGCCCTGGCTGGTGCCGGTCTTGCCGGCGATGTCGTGGCCGGGCACGTCCGCCCGGCGCGCCGTCCCGAGGGAGGACTGCACGTCCCCGCGCATCACCTGGGCCAGGGTGCGCGCGACCGGGGCGGAGAGCGCGCCGGGGGTGCAGTGGTCCCCGGTGTCCAGGGCGGACCCGTCGGCGGCGGTGAGCGGCGTCCCGTCGGGCCCGAGCACCGCCGTGACGGGCGTCGGGTCGCACTGGGTGCCCCCGGAGAAGACGGTCGCGTAGGCGTCGGCCAGGTCCAGCGGGCTGGTGGCCTGCGGGCCCAGGGTGAAGGAGCCGTACTCGCCGTCCACGATCTGCTGGGCGTCGTCGTCGGTGAGCGAGGCCAGACCCATCTCCTGGGCGGTGCGCACCGGGCCGGCGACGCTGCCCAGGTGGTCCTCCAGGCCGACGAAGAAGGTGTTGGAGGACTCCACCAGGGCGTCGGCGAGATCCAGCGTCTCCGGGTAGTGCCCGGCGTTGACCACCTGGTACGGGGTGCCACGGGTGCCGCCGTTCTCCTTGTAGACCGTGGAGGTGTAGGGGTCCGAGGTGGTCTGGGTGAACGACGCGGTGTAGCCGTGCTCCAGCGCGTAGGCCGCGGTGAAGAGCTTGTAGGTCGACCCGGAGCCCCGGGCTGCGGCCGTCGGCAGCGCGACCGACGTGCAGTCGGGGTCGGTGCAGCCGAACCGTCGGTCCACGCTCATCCCCAGCACGTGGCCGGTGCCCGGCTGCACGACGTCGTCGACCGCAGCGAGCCGGCTGGAGTCGGGCACGGTGGCCGAGACCGCGGCGTCCCCGGCCCGCTGCACGTCCGGGCGCAACGTGGTCTGGACCGTGAGCCCGCCGGCGTCGAGCTGCGCGTCGGTCAGGCCGAGGGTGCCGGTCAGGTAGGTGCGGACGTAGTCGCAGAAGAACCCGCCGACGACGGCCTGCGCGCAACCCTGCGGCGGGGTCGCACCGGGGGTGGTGGTCACCGGGGTCGCGGTGTCGGTGGCCAGGTCGGCGCCCGACAGGTCACCGAGCTGGTGCATCCGGGTGAGGACGACGTCCCGGCGGGCCCGGGCGGCCTGCGGGTCGGCGATCGGGTCGTCGGCGGAGGGGTCCTGCACCAGCCCGGCCAGGGTGGCGGCCTGCAGGGTGTCCAGGTGCGCGGCGTCGGTGGAGAAGTAGGTCCGGGCCGCGGCCTGGATGCCGTAGGCGCCGTGTCCGAAGTACACGGTGTTCAGGTAGCGGGTGAGGATGTCGGACTTGCTCAGCCGGGAGTCCAGGGCCAGGGCCAGTCGGGCCTCGGTGAGCTTGCGGCCCAGGGTGTCGGCGGTGGCGGCCTGCTGGCCGGCCGTGCTGGTGGCCTCCTGCAGCAGGGTCTGCTTGACCAGCTGCTGGGTCAGCGTGGACCCGCCCTGCGCCGCCCCGCCCGAGGTGACGTCGGCGACCAGGGCGCGCAGCGTGCCGATCGGGTCGACCCCGCCGTGGGAGTAGAAGCGGGAGTCCTCGACGTCGACCAGCGCCGTGCCCACGACCGGGGCGATCTGGTCAGCGGTGACCGGTGTGCGGTCCCGGGTGTAGAAGTCGGTGATCAGCGAGCCGTCCGACGCCAGCACCCGGGTGACCCCCGGCAGCTGCTGGGTCACCTGCGCGACGGCCTCGGCCGACAGCGGCCCCTGGCCGGCTGTCGCCGCCCGCCCGGCCAACCCGGCGCCCACCACCCACGGCGCCGCCCCCGCCGCCACGAGCACCCCAGCGGTCAGCACCGCTCCGACCAGTCCACCCCACGTCCGCAGCCGCACGCCGGTGAGGCTGCGCCCCGGGCCTGGGGGTCTGCTGGGAACCCACCTGGCACGCTCGGACCCGTGACGGCGCCCTCCTCCCCCGAGCAGCCGTGGCCGGTGCGCACCGTGGCCCGCAAGGTCGCCGACTGGATCGGCCGCCTCGGCGAGGTGTGGGTCGAGGGCCAGGTCGCCCAGCTCTCCCGGCGCGGCAGCGCGACGGTCTTCCTCACCCTGCGCGACGGCGCGGCAGACCTGTCGGTGCCGGTCACCTGCCACCGGGACGTCGCCGACCGGCCCGGCCTGGCGTTGACCGAGGGCGCCCGGGTGGTCGTGCGCGCCCGGCCGGACTACTACGTCGCCCGGGGCTCGTTCTCGCTGCGTGCCACCGAGATCCGCGCGGTCGGCCTGGGTGAGCTGCTGGCCCGGATCGAGCGGATCCGCGCGCTGCTGGCCGCCGAGGGCCTCTTCGACGCCCACCGCAAGCGGCCGCTGCCCTTCGCCCCCGCCGTGGTCGGGCTCGTCACCGGCAGGGGCAGCGCCGCCGAGCGGGACGTCCTGGTCACCGCCGGGCGCCGCTGGCCCGCCGTCCGCTTCGCCGTGCACCACACCGTCGTCCAGGGACCGTCCGCCGCGGCCGGGGTGATCGAGGGCCTGCAGCGGCTGGACGCCGACCCGACGGTGGAGGTCATCGTGGTCGCCCGGGGCGGCGGCTCGGTGGAGGACCTGCTGCCCTTCTCCGACGAGGGGCTGGTGCGCGCGATCGCCGCCTGCCGCACCCCGGTGGTCACCGCCGTCGGGCACGAGACCGACACGACGCTGGTCGACCACGTCGCCGACGTGCGCGCCGCGACCCCGACCGACGCCGCGCACCGGGTGGTGCCCGAGATCGGCGAGCAGCGCCGCCTGGTCGACGGCCTGCGCGCCCGGGCCCGCTCGCTGGTCACCGGCCGACTGGACCAGCAGGAGCGCTGGCTGGAGTCGGTGCGCAGCCGCCCGGCGCTGGCCGACCCGCAGCGGCTGCTGGCGGGCCGGGCCGAGGACGTAGCCGCGATGCGCCAGCGGGCCACCCGGACCCTCACCCACCGCGTCGACGTCGCCGTCCGCGACCTCGAGCACGCCCGGGCCCGGGTCACCGCGTTGTCGCCGGCGGCCACCCTGGACCGGGGCTACGCCCTCGTGCAGACCGCCGACGGCGGCCTGGTCCGCGATCCGGGTCAGGTGGCCGACGACGAGGCGCTGGTGGTCCGGGTGGCCGGCGGACGCATCCCGGTGCGGGTCGACCGGCAGGATGGGTCCTCGTGAGCACCCCCGAGCCCGCCCCGACGCAGAGCTACGAGCAGGCCCGCGAGGAGCTCGCCGACGTCGTCCGCCGGCTGGAGGGCGGCGGGCTCACACTGGAGGAGTCCCTGGCGCTGTGGGAACGCGGCGAGGAGCTCGCCGGGGTCTGCCAGCACTGGCTGGACGAGGCCCGCGAGCGGCTGGCCGCCGCCGGACCCGACCAGGCTCAGCCCGCGGAGTAGGGCCCGACCGAGGCGGCGAGGGTCTCCAGCTCCCCGTCGGCGGCCGAGCCGGTGACCAGCGCGACCACGCCGTCCCCCTCGAAGCGCAGGGCGGTCTCCTCGCGGGCGGTGGTGAACCGCTCCCAGGTGCGCCCGCCCAGCTCGCTGGTGCCCTCGGCGGTGGCGTCGTCGAGCACGTCGGTGACGGCGTCGGCACCGCTGTCGTCGGTGACGACGTAGCCGGCGTACTGGTCGTCGGGGCTGAACCAGCCGATCTGCAGGGTGACCGGGTCGCCGTCCTCGACGGCGTCGCCGGCGTCGGTGCGGACGCTGGTGGGCCGCCACTGGTCGGAGAGGTCCTGGGGCACGAGCAGCTCGTAGCCGGCCCGGGCCGCGGCCAGCTGGATCGTGGAGGCGGTCTCCACCGTGCGGACCGGGTCCTCGGGGGTCTGGCGCAGGGTCACCAGGCCGACCACGACCAGGACGATCACGGTCAGCGGGAGCAGCGAGCGGACCATGTTGGCGGCGTTGAACTTCTGCGCGCGCACCTGGGCCGCCGACGGTGCGGCGGGCGCCGGGTCGGGCTCGGGCGCGCGCTGACCCTGAGGTGCGGTGTCGGCCATGCCCCTAGGATCGCAGCACAGCTCCCCCACCCCGCCGCCGCTCCACCGGCGGTCGTACGAGGAGGTCCCCCGTTGTCCCTGCCCGTCCCTGACGGCCCCCCGCTCGCGCACCCCACCGCGTACGGGACGCAGCCACCGCCGACCGGCCGGCCGCGCCCGGACCGCAACCTGGCGATGGAGCTGGTCCGGGTCACCGAGGCCGGCGCGATGGCCGCCGGCCGCTGGGTCGGCCGCGGTGACAAGAACGGCGGGGACGGCGCGGCCGTCGACGCGATGCGCGCGCTGATCGGCACCGTGAGCATGCGCGGCACCGTCGTCATCGGGGAGGGCGAGAAGGACGAGGCCCCGATGCTGTTCAACGGCGAGGAGGTCGGGGACGGCACCGGCGCCGAGTGCGACGTCGCGGTGGACCCGGTCGACGGCACCACGCTGATGGCCAAGGGCATGCCCAACGCCGTCGCGGTGCTCGCCGTGGCCGACCGGGGCGCCATGTACGACCCGTCCGCGGTGTTCTACATGGACAAGATCGCCACCGGCCCGATCGCGGCCGACGTGGTCGACATCCGGCTGCCGGTGAAGGAGAACATCCGCCGGGTGGCCAAGGCCAAGAAGGCCTGGCCGGCCGACGTCACCGTCTGCATCCTGGACCGCCCGCGGCACGAGAAGCTGGCCCAGGAGGTCCGCGACGCGGGCGCCCGGATCAAGTTCATCTCCGACGGCGACGTCGCCGGTGCGATCGCAGCGGCCCGCGAGGGCACCGGCGTCGACCTGCTCCTGGGCATCGGGGGCACGCCCGAGGGCATCATCACCGCCTGCGCGCTCAAGTGCATGGGCGGTGCGCTGCAGGGCCGGCTCATGCCCAAGGACGACGACGAGCGCCAGCGCGCCATCGACGCCGGGCACGACCTGGACCGGGTGCTCGACATCGACGACCTGGTGCGGGGCGACGTGTTCTTCGTGGCCACCGGGATCACCGACGGCGAGCTGCTGCGGGGCGTGCAGTACCGCTCCGGCGGGTGCACCACCCAGTCGCTGGTGATGCGCTCGCGGTCGGGCACGATCCGCTCGATCGAGAGCCTGCACTCCCTGGACAAGCTCAACCAGTACTCCGCGGTGCCCCTCGACCACTGACCCACGACGACGGACGGCCCGGACCCCTGAGGGGTCCGGGCCGTCCGTCGTCTTCGGGGGCTACTCGGCGAGGGTGCCGCAGAGGAAGACGCTGGCGTCGGCCTCGGGGATGCGCCCGCCGCAGGTGTAGCCGTAGTCCTCGTAGGCCGAACCCACGTCGGACTGGGCCCACAGGTCCACGCAGGCGTCGTAGTCGGCGTCGAAGCAGCTCTGCGCCAGCGCGTCGAGCTCGGCGTCGTCACCGAGACCGGACGGGTCGCCCGGCTCGTTGACGGTCGGGAAGAACGGGTTGTCCCCGCCCGTGCCGCCCCCGCCACCGGACTCCGAGGCCGACGACGAGGAACCCGACGACGAGCTCGAGGAGCTCGACGACGAGCTCGAGGACTCCGACGACGCACTCGTCGTGGTGGCCGTGGTGGGGTCGGCGACGTTGGTGTCCTCGTCGTCCCCGCCGAGCAGCAGGATCAACGCGGTCACCACGGCCGCGACCACCACGACGCCGGCGATCGACAGCGCGATGATCGTGTTCTTGTTGCTCTTCGGGGGCTGCTGGCCGTACTGGCCCTGCCCGTACTGCTGCCCGTACTGGTCCTGGCCGTACTGCGGCTGGCCGTACTGACCCTGCCCGTACTGCTGCTGGCCGTACTGCTGCTGGCCGTACGCGTCCTGACCCTGGCCGGGCTGGCCGTACTGCGGCTGCTGCCCGTACTGCGGCTGCTGTCCGTAGGGGGGCTGCTGCTGGCCCCACTGGCCCTGACCGGACTGCTGGCCGTACTGGTCACCCTGCCCGGACTGGCCCCAGGGCTGTTGGCCGTCGTTGGGCGGGTAGGGCGGCTGCGACATGCGGGGACTCCTCGGTTCCGGGCTCTGGCCTGCGGATCGTAGGTACTGCCGGGGGGTGGGCCAACCGACCGTGACCGGACGGTGACCTGGGGCCACCCGCCCGGGGTGGTCCCGGGCGGGTCAGCCGGCGATGCAGTCGACCACCGAGGACTGCGGGGTCCACGGCAACCGACCCCCGCAGCTCTGCGCGTACATCTCGTAGGCCGAGTCGTAGTCGGAGTTGATGTACAGGTCGTAGCACCCCTGGAGCTCGCCGTCGAAGCACTGCTGGGCGTACTCGTCCAGCTCGGGCTCGGCGCCGAGGCCCTCCGGGGAGGTCGGGGTACCGCCGACCATGGTCTCGTCGGCGTAGGGGCTGTCGTCGTCGTCCGAGGCCGACGAGCTGGACGACGAACCCGACGACGACGAACCCGACGACGAGCTCGAGGACCCCGACGAGGCACTGGTGGTCGTCGCCGGGGCCGGGGCTGCGGTCGTCCCCTCGTCGTCCCCACCGAGCAGCAGGACCAGCGCGGTCACGACCGCGGCGACCACGACCACACCCGCGACGGCCAACGCGATGACCGTGTTCTTGTTGCTGCCGGAGGGCTGCTGGCCGTACTGGGGCTGGCCGTACTGCTGGCCGTACTGCTGCGGCTGGCCGTACTGGGGCTGGCCGTGGGGGTCCTGGCCGTACGACGGCTGCCCGTACGGCTGCCCGTACTGCGGTTGCTGCCCCCACTGGCCCGGGTCGGGCTGCTGGCCCTGCCAGGGCTGCTGACCGTCGTTCGGCGGGTGGGGTGGCTGCGACATGCGGGGGACTCCTCGGTTCCAGGTGCGGTGGGGTCGGGCTCAGCCGAACGCGCTGTTGCAGGTGCGGCCGGTGCCGACCTCCTGCCGACCGGCGCACGAGTCGCCGTAGTCGTTGTAGGTCGAGTCGAAGTCCGAGGAGAAGAACAGGTCGTCGCAGGAGCCCATGTCGCCGTCGTAACAAGCCTGGGCCAAGGCGTCGAGGGCCGGGTCCGTGCCCAGCCCGGTCGGCGGGATGGTCGGCGCCGGGACCGGACCGCCGGGCGCCTCGGTCGTCGAGGGGCTGGAGGCGGTCTCGTCCTCCGAGGACGACGAGCTGGACGACGACGAGCTCGAGGACGACGAGCTGGACGACGAGCTCGAGGACGACGACGCACTGGTCGTCGTGGCCGCCGCGGTGCTGCCGCCGGCCGTCGTCGTCTCCTCGTCGTCCCCACCGAGCAGGAGGACCAGCGCGGTCACCACGGCGGCGACGACGACGACACCGGCGATCGACAGCGCGATGATCGTGTTCTTGTTGCTCTTCGGGGGCTGCTGGCCGTACTGACCCTGCCGCCCGTACGGGTCCTGGCCGTAGCCGGGCTGGCCGTACTGGCCCTGCGCGCCGTACTGGTCCTGTCCGTACGCGGGCTGCTGGCCGTACTGGCCCTGCTGGCCGTACTGGCCCTGCTGCCCGTACTGACCCTGCTGCCCCTGCTGCCCCTGCTGCCCGTACTGACCCTGCTGGCCGTACTGGCTCTGCTCGGGGAACTGCGAGGTCGGGTCCCGGTCCGGGGAGGAGGGCTCCCAGGGACGGTCGCCACCGGCAGGAGGCTGTGGAGGCTGGCTCATGACGGGAACTCCTCGGTCCGGGGGCAGGCGTCGGAAGACTAGGGACGGTTGCCCCCGTGCCGCCATCCGACGGGCCGAGGGTCACCCGGGCGGGTGCACCGGCTCGTCTACCGTCGACCCCCGAACGCCCTGACACCGACACCCCGGAGCGCAGCGTGGCCACCGAGCAGGACTTCCGCATCGAGCACGACTCCATGGGGGAGGTCCGCGTCCCGGCGCACGCCAAGTGGCGCGCGCAGACCCAGCGCGCGGTCGAGAACTTCCCGATCAGCGGCACCCCGATCGAGCGCGAGCTGATCGGTGCCCTGGCCGCCATCAAGGGCGCGGCCGCGACGGTGAACGCCTCCCTGGGCGTGCTGCCCGAGGACATCGCCCGGGCCATCGGCGACGCCGCCACCCAGGTCGCCCGGGGCGACTGGGACGCCCACTTCCCGATCGACGTGTTCCAGACCGGCTCGGGCACCTCGTCGAACATGAACACCAACGAGGTGATCGCGACCCTGGCCACCGAGGCCTCCGGGCTGTCGGTGCACCCCAACGACCACGTCAACGCCTCGCAGTCCTCCAACGACGTGTTCCCCTCGGCGATCCACATCGCCACCACCCGCGCCGTCGTCGCCGTCCTGGTGCCGGCCCTGGAGCACCTGGCCGCCTCGCTGGAGCGCAAGGCGACCGAGTTCGGCGACGTGGTCAAGAGCGGCCGCACCCACCTGATGGACGCCACCCCGGTGACCCTGGGCCAGGAGTTCGGCGGCTACGCCGCGGCGGTCCGCTACGGCGTCGAGCGCCTGCAGGCCTCGCTCCCCCGCATCGGCGAGCTGCCGCTGGGCGGCACCGCGGTCGGCACCGGGATCAACACCCCGCCCGGCTTCGCCGCCGCCATCATCTCCACGCTGGCCGCCGACATGGACCTGCCGCTCACCGAGGCGCGCGACCACTTCGAGGCGCAGAGCTCGCGCGACGGTCTGGTGGAGGCCTCCGGGCAGCTCAAGACCATCGCCGTCGGCCTGGTGAAGATCTGCAACGACCTGCGCTGGATGGGCTCGGGGCCGCGCACCGGACTCGGTGAGATCGCGCTGCCCGACCTGCAGCCGGGCTCCTCGATCATGCCGGGCAAGGTGAACCCGGTGCTGCCCGAGGCGGCCATCCAGGTCGCCGCCCAGGTGATCGGCAACGACGCCGCGGTGACCTTCGCCGGCACCACCGGCTCCTTCGAGCTCAACGTGACGCTGCCGCTGATGGCCCGCAACGTGCTGGAGTCGATCCGGCTGCTGGCCAACGTGAGCCGCCTGCTGGCCGACCGCTGCATCGACGGCATCACCGCCAACGTCGAGCACTGCCGCGCCCTCGCCGAGTCCAGCCCCTCGATCGTGACGCCGCTGAACAAGTACATCGGCTACGAGGAGGCCGCGGTCGTGGCCAAGCAGTCGCTCAAGGAGCAGAAGACGATCCGCCAGGTCGTGGTGGAGCGCGGTTACGTCGAGGCCGGGAAGCTGACCGAGCAGCAGCTCGACGCCGCCCTGGACGTGCTGTCGATGACGCACCCCTGACCGGTAGCGTCCACGACGATGACCGACACAGACGTACGCCTGGCCTACCCCGGTGGGGACCTGAACCTGCCCGTCGTCCCCTCGTCCGAGGGCGCCGAGGGCATCGACACCAGCAAGCTGCTGGCCACGACCGGCAAGGTCGCCCTGGACATCGGCTTCGTGAACACGGCGGCCTGCACGTCGGCCGTCACCTACATCGACGGAGACGCCGGGATCCTGCGCTACCGCGGGTACCCGATCGACCAGCTGGCCGGCAAGGCCAGCTTCGTCGAGGTCTCCTACCTGCTCATCCACGGTGAGCTGCCGACGCCGGCGCAGCTGGAGGACTTCGACCAGAAGATCCGCCGGCACACCCTGCTGCACGAGGACCTGAAGCAGTTCTTCAAGGGATTCCCGCGGGACGCGCACCCGATGCCGGTGCTCTCCTCGGCGGTCAGCGCCCTGTCGACCTTCTACCAGGACTCGCTGGACCCCTTCGACCACGCCCAGGTCGAGATGTCCACCTACCGCCTGCTGGCCAAGCTGCCCACGATCGCGGCCTACGCCTACAAGAAGTCCGTGGGGCAGCCGTTCCTGTACCCGGACAACTCCAAGGGCCTGGTGGAGAACTTCCTCCGGATGACCTTCGGGTTCCCGGCCGAGCCGTACGAGGCCGACCCGGAGCTGGTCAAGGCCCTGGACATGCTCTTCGTGCTGCACGCCGACCACGAGCAGAACTGCTCCACGTCGACCGTGCGGCTCGTCGGCTCCTCGCACGCGAACCTCTTCGCCTCGGTCTCGGCCGGCATCAACGCGCTGTTCGGCCCGCTGCACGGCGGGGCGAACCAGTCGGTGCTGGAGATGCTGGAGGCCATCAAGGCCGACGGCGGCGACATCGGGAAGTTCGTCCAGCGGGTCAAGGACAAGGAGCCCGGCGTCAAGCTGATGGGCTTCGGGCACCGGGTCTACAAGAACTACGACCCGCGCGCGGCCATCGTGAAGGCGACGGCGGACAACGTGCTGGACAAGCTCGGCGGCAACAGCGAGCTGCTCGACCTGGCCCGCCAGCTCGAGGAGATCGCGCTCACCGACGACTACTTCGTCCAGCGCAAGCTCTACCCGAACGTCGACTTCTACACCGGCCTGATCTACCGGGCCATGGGCTTCCCGACCCGGATGTTCACCGTGCTCTTCGCGCTGGGCCGGCTGCCGGGCTGGATCGCCCAGTGGCGGGAGATGATCGAGGACCCGGCCACCAAGATCGGCCGTCCGCGGCAGCTCTACACCGGGCCCACCGAGCGCGCGTTCGTCCCGCTCGACGCCCGCTGACCCGAGCGCACCCGACCCCGTCGTCCCTGCTGGGACGGCGGGGTCTCGCTCGTCCGGGGGACGACGGGTGGGCGGGCGTCCTCCCCGCCCCGTAGCGTGCCGCGCGTGCCGGACGACGACGACCTGGTGCTGCCGCCGCTGCCCCTGGCCACCGGCGCGCGGCTGCCCGACCCCGACGGACGGCGGATCACCGCCGTCGCCCTGGTCGTGACCACGGAAGACGGCGCGCAGACCCGCGTGGAGCTGCGTCCCGAGCACGGCGCCTGGTGGGCGCCGACCCCTCCCCCGGAGGGGTGACCGGGCCGACCCGTCCGTGGGCCGGCCTCAACACGGTCGCCGGTGCGCCCGATGTCTCCGGTGTGCCCGCGCCCTCCGACCCCCGCGCGGTCGCGCAGGCCCGGGCCCGGGCCCGCGCACGCGCGCGTGCCCAGGTGGCCGCCCGTCGCGCGCGGGCGCAACGGCGGGCCCGCGCCCGGGCACTGCGCCGGGCCGCGCTCGGGCGGCTGCTCCGGCGCTGCGCTGCGGTGGCTGGCGTCCTCGCCCTGACCCTCACCGTCTCGGTCGCGCTGGCCGGGGTCCGCCCCGAGACCCCCGCCGCGGCCTCGGCACCCCTGGAACTCACCGCCGCGGCCACCGCGCTGCGGGCCGAGCTGGCCGGCACCGCCGCCGCCGTGCTGGC